>NZ_JBQSVY010000001.1:0-418199 GCF_052446175.1 Halomonas sp. AOP43-D1-4 | reverse complement strand
AAGAGCAACCTGTTATGGTGACGTCGCTACTGCCGATGGGCGTGCTGGATACGCCGTTTCACTACACGTTGCACGATGCCACGGGTAAATCCATCGTGATTGAGTTTGCTAATCACGAACAGAATGTTATCGACAACCCGCTAGGGGTTATGACCAACGGGCCAGAATTTTCCTGGCACATGACCAACCTGAATAACTACACGTTTTTAAGTAACATTGACCAGTCAAAGCTGGAACTGAGTGGGGTAAAACTTGCTCAACCTGACTCAGGAATTGCGACGGCCGGGCTGCCTGCGTCGAATACGTCAGTTGGGCGCTTTGTGCGCGCTATTTACTACTCCCAGTTTGCTGAAAAAGCAGAAAATGCAGACAGCGCCATCACGACGCTTGCCCATGTCATGAATAACTTTGACCGGCCACGCGGTATTACCATCGACAACCGATTCCGCGACTCGATTGAAAATATTGCCGCCCCCGGGGTTAACAATGACCGTGTCTACACCTCGGAGTACACCTCCTGGACGTCACTGATTGACCTTCAGCAGCGGACGCTTCACCTGCGCTCTTACGATAGCCTTAACTACATTCATTTCGATCTGGATGAGCTAACGGATATTGATGAGATCCGTCATGTTGAACTCAAGGACGTGGTTCATGGCCCGCAAGATGCCACGCTGGCCTTGAGTCAATAAGAGAAAGGGGGCCGCTCAAACGGCCCCCTGTGTTCGTCTGGCTGCTACGGCTTGTGGCGGTGTAGTTTGCCACCCAGCACCAGCATACAGGGCGTCAGCAGAAGAGTGAGGGCGGTCGCGAAGGTAAGCCCGCCCGCAATAGCGCTCGACATCTGTGTCCACCACTGCGCTGAAGGGGCGTTGAACCCAAGTGATGGTGCGAACAGGTTGACGTTCATGCCCAGTACCATCGGCATCAAACCCAGTACCGTGGTGATTGCCGTTAACAGCACCGGGCGAAGCCGCAAACAGCCTGCTTCCAATGCGGCCTCGGCCGGTGCCATCCCTTCAAGACGTAGCTCATTATAGGTATCGATTAATACGATATTGTTATTCACCACGATACCGGCCAGCGCAATAACCCCCATACCAACCATCACAATGCCAAAGGCCTGACCCGTGATCAGCAGCCCTATCAATATTCCGGCTGTCGAGAAGACGATGGCCGAAAGCACTAGAATCGCTTGGTAGAAGCTGTTGAATTGGGTCACCAGAATCAGCGACATCAGCCCAATAGCGACAAAGAATGCACTGATCAAGAACTGCATCGCCTCCAGTTGGTCCTCCTGTTCACCGGCCACATTCACCATCAAATCATCGGGCAGCTTGTCTTGCGCTTCCTGAAACAGTGCCCTTAAACGTTCATCTGCCAGGTACCCCGGCGCCAAATCAGCTTCGACGGTAATGGCTCGGCGCCCATTAATACGATTAAGCGTGCCTACTTTGGGTGCCGGAGTAATCTCCACGAAGTGAGAAATAGGCACCTGCCCGCGGGGTGTGTTTATCGTCATGCGGCCGAGTTGGTCGAGTGAGCGCCAACCTTCCGGTAACCGAATTCGAATATCGACCTCATCACTAACGTCAGGCGGCCGGTAGCTGGCCACCTGTAAGCCGTTGGTAAGCAGTTGCACCGCACTGCCAATGGTCGTGATATCAGTGCCCATGCGCGCGGCCGCTTCCCGGTCAACATTGATCCGCCACTCCACGCCAGGCAGGCTACGGTTATCCTGAATGGCCACGAAGCCCCCTAGCTCATGCATGATGGCTTGTAACTGGTCCACCCCCGCATCGGCAACGGCTGGGTTCATGGCGCTGACTTCCAGAACGATAGGCTTTCCGCCTCCTGGCCCCATCTCCTGCTCCTGAAACTCCAGGCGAATACCGGGAATGTCGCTGGCGCGTTCGGCCATATCGGCCAAAATTTCTCGGGAAGGGCGGCGTTCATACCAATCAATAAACTGAAACTGGAGTACGCCGATAACATCGTTCCCCAGTTGCTCGTTGGGAACGGCAAACGAACGCGCATAGAGCGCCTGTACTTCGCTCATCCCTGATAGCCGTGCCTCCACGCGCTGAACAATGGCATCCGCCTCCTGAGCAGAGAAGTCGCCACGGGCGCGTACCAACACCTGGGCACTGTCCGGCTCAACGTTGGGGAAGAAGTCGACCCCGTGATTGAGGCGCCCGTAGGCTGTGTAAATTAATGCCAGCAGCAGCACGGCAATGATAAGTACCCAGCCAGGGCGAGCCAGCAGGCGGGAAAGTAAGCGCCGGTAGGCGCGGCCCAGCCGAGTACTTTGGTCGGGGCGAGTTCCGCCCTGCGCTGGCTCGGTGGCCGTGCGGGTAAACAGTCGCCCAAGCGTGGGTAAGAAAATCAGCGCCATGGCCAGCGACGCCAGTAAACAGAGAATAACGGTTGCCGGCAGATACTTCATAAACTGACCGACCATGCCGGGCCAAAACAGCAGGGGGATAAACACCGCGAGTGTCGTGGCGGTAGAGGCGATCACCGGCCAGCTCATGCGTGAGGCGGCATTCAGCCATGCCTGATGGGGCGATTGCCCCTCGCGCAGATGACGATCTGCCAGCTCGCTCACCACAATCGCCCCATCTACCAGCATGCCCGCGACCAGAATCAAGGCGAAGAGCACCACAATGTTGAGCGTGAAACCAAATGCCCAGACCAGCAGAATACCGGTTAAAAAGGCGCCAGGAATAGTCAGGCCCACCAGAAGCGCCATGCGCAAACCCATCACGGCGACCACCACGATGAGCACCAGTACTACGGCGGTCAGTACGTTATTGAGAAGCTCTGAGAGCATATCCTCAACCGTGACCGATTGGTCGAGAATGGTGGTGATATTTAACTGCTCGGGCAACAAATCACTTGCCTGGTCGAGTGTTTCGCGCACCGCAGCAATGGTGGCAATAATGTTGGCACCAGCGCGTTTGGATATTTCCAGTACTACGGCGGGCTGGTCATCAATACGCGCAAAGCCTGCGGGGTCTTTAAAGGTGGGGTGAATCCAGGCGACGTCGCCAAAGGTAACAACGCGGTCCTCATCCACCTTCACCGGCATGTTCATAACATCTTCAAGCGACTCGATAACGCCGGGCACCTTCAACGCCATACGCCCTGCGCCAGTATCCAGGCTGCCCGCCGCTACCAGCCGGTTGTTATTGGAGACGATGTTAAACAGCTCGTTAAAATCGATGCCGTAACTCTCCAGCACCAGTGGGTCGACCACGATCTCCAGCAAGTCCTCCTGTTCACCACCAATATCCACTTCCAGCACATCAGCGATGCCTTCAATCTCCTCCTTTAAGCGGCGCGCCACGGTAATCCGTTCTCGGGTATCCAACTGCCCGGAAAGGCCAATACTAAGTACCGGAAATTCCGACACATTGACTTCCATAACCCGCGGTTCATCCGCTTCGGAAGGTAAGTCGCTGCGGGCGATATCAACGCGGTCACGAACGTCGGAAAGCGCCTTGTCAGGGTCAAAGCCTGGGTCAAACTCCAATGAAATAGAGGCGTGGCCTTCGTTGGATTGGGCGGTGAACTTACGCAGTCCTGCAATGCCGCGCAGTTCCTGCTCCATAGGACGAATCAGCAGACGCTCACCATCCTCCGGGCTCACGCCCTCCAGCGTTAGCGAAACGTAAATCAGCGGAATCGTAACGTCGGGGTTGGCTTCCTTGGGAATGACCTGCCAGGCAACCACGCCTGCCAGCAGCAGGCTAACCAGCAGAAACAGCGTGGTGCGCGTATGGTGAAGCGCGGCATCAATCAACTGGCGCATTAGCGGGCCTCGGATGCAGCGTCAACAGAAACAGGCTCGACAACCTCGCCTGGATTCACAAGGCCAGCGCCCAGCGTGATTAAGCGCACCTGATCGGGCAGCCCACTGACATAGGCACTTTCAATCGTCGCGCTAACCAGCTCCACCGGCGTCTCAATCACTTCGTTATCGGCATTGATATGCTTGATAGTCAGCTGGTTTTCATGGCCAAGAGACAGCAGAGCAGGTGAGAGGCTGTGTACAGAGCGGGGCGGCAGGGTAATCGTAAGCTCCGCGCTACCGCCGGACATGGGCAGCTGCAAAGGGTTATCCAGCGTTGCTTCGACATAGAACGTACGCGTCGCTTCATTGGCCCGGCGGCTAATAAAGCTCAGCTCGCCCTCAAGATGAGCGCCATTGAGCAAGCGAGCCGTAACGGGCAGGCCAACGGCCAGGTCACCCACTTGTTGCTGAGACACCCAAGCGGTGCCGGTTAAACGGCTATCATCTACCAGTCGCCCCCACTCTTCGCCGGGTTGAACGAGATCACCCAATTCAACCTCAATACGGTCCAGCGTGCCGCTAAATGGGGCTTGAGGGCGTGAGTCGGCAAGTTGTTTTTCAAGCTGAGCGACTTGCGCTGCACTCGCGCTTAAAGACGCTTGTAAACGTAGCAGTTCGGGCTGGGAAATAAGCTGACGATCACGCAAATTCTGGGCGCCGGAGTATTCAGCTTGGGCGAGCGAAAGTTCATCGCGGGCTTGCTGTAAGCGTTCTGGCAGGGCGTCGTTATCCAGCACCAGTAGCGTATCCCCGGCCTCAACAGGGCTCCCTTGGGCAATAGGTTTTTCAACGACAAACCCACCGACGTTGGCGCGCAGGGTGACCTCACGCTCGGCGGTTAGCTGGCCTTGAACCATTTGCTGAGGGATGTAGGGCACGCTGTCGAGTGTCATCACTTCAACGCGCGGACCGCTTACGGAGCTACTTTGTGCCTCGGGAGGCGCGGATTGAAAGCGCTGGAAATCGCCCAGCACTAACCAAATGACCAGACCCAATACCAGTAAACTGGCCAGCATATAAGAAGAGGGAAGTTTGCGCATAAAGGGGGATCTATCCCTGGCAACTGTGTGCAACGACACACGAACAATAAAAAAGGTGCAGCGATACAATAGCGCAACCAACGGCTTGCAGCGAGTGATTGGCAGGCCCGATGAAGGCAAAGTCACCGTATGGATGATTGAGTTTTTGCATGACTGCGCATAACATCTTGGCATCTTGAGTTCTGTCGACCCATTTGAAGGCGAACCAACCAAGGAGCAATGATGAAAGATCCAGTACGTATTGCGATTACCGGCGGTGCCGGCCAGATCAGTTACTCTCTTATTTTCCGCATCGCCGCTGGCGATATGCTGGGGCCGGATCAGCCTGTCATTCTTCAGCTGCTCGAAATTCCGCAAGCAATGGACGCGCTGAACGGCGTAGTTATGGAAGTCAACGACTGCGCCTTCCCGCTGGTACAAGACATTGTTGCCACTGACGATGCCAACATTGCATTTAAAGATGCTGACTTCGCCCTGTTAGTCGGTGCGCGCCCGCGTGGCCCGGGTATGGAGCGTAAAGATCTGCTGGAAGCCAACGCCGCGATCTTCTCTGTACAAGGTAAAGCGCTGAACGATCACGCTAGCCGTGACGTTAAAGTGCTGGTGGTGGGTAACCCGGCCAACACCAACGCGTTGATTGCTTCGTGCAACGCGCCGGACCTGGACAAAGGTCAGTTCACTGCCATGACGCGTCTGGACCATAACCGCGCCCTGACGCAGCTGGCCCAGAAAACTGGTAAGCACGTGACCGACGTTGAAAACATGATCATCTGGGGCAACCACAGCGCAACCCAGTACCCCGATATCGCTCAGTGCAAGGTTGACGGTAAAGCGGCGTTTGATCTGGTTGAACGTGACTGGTACGAAAACGACTTTATCCCGACGGTACAGCAGCGCGGCGCGGCGATCATCAAAGCACGTGGCGCGTCTTCTGCCGCCTCCGCTGCCTCTTCAGCCATCGACCACATGCACGACTGGGCGCTGGGCTCCAAAGGTATCGTCAGCATGGCAATTCCGTCTGACGGCAGCTACGGCATCGCCGAAGGTATCATCTACTCCTACCCGGTGCGTTGCCAGGGCGGCAAGTATGAAATCGTTCAAGGCTTTGAGCTTGACGAATTCAGCCAAGAGAAGATGAAAGCAACCGAGAAAGAACTGCGTGAAGAGCGCGCAGCCGTTGAGCACCTGCTCGGCTAAACGCTCGGCTGGCGCTGCTAGCTAATGCAAACCTCGTAAGCACTGCTTGCGGGGTTTTTTTATTGCTGTTATTTAGCCAGGGCGGCTTGGCGCCGCCATTCGCGGGTGCCTTGCCGTTCGTTCCTCACGGCGCGTTACCACGCGCTACGATGAGTGCAGCCATCTGAGGGGATTCTTGTAGCGCGTGGTAAGCGCAGCGCACCCGCGGGAGCAGCGCGCAGCGTTGCCGGGGTTGATTCTGTGCCTCTAGGCGTCGTACCGCCGCCATTCGTGGGTGCCTTGCCATTCGTTCCTCACGGCGCGTTACCACGCGCTACGATGTGTGTAGTCATCTGGGGGATCCTTGTAGCGCGTGGTAAGCGCAGCGCACCCGCGGGAGCAGCGCGCAGCGGTGCCGGGGTTAATGCGGTGGCGCATCCGGGCGTCGTACCGCCGCCATTCGTGGGTGCCTTGCCGCTCGTTCCTCACGGCGCGTTACCACGCGCTACGATGAGTGCAGCCATCTGAGGGGATTCTTGTAGCGCGTGGTAAGCGAAGCGCACCCGCAGCGGCGGCCCGGCGCGGGAGCAGCGCGCAGCGGTGCCGGGGTTGAAATGCGGTGGCACAGCCGGGGCGTCGTACCGCCGCCATTCGCGGGTGCCTTGCCATTCGTTCCTCACGGCGCGTTACCGCGCGCTACGATATGTGCAGCCATCTGAGGGGATTCTTGTAGCGCGTGGTAAGCGCAGCGCACCCGCGGGAGCAGCGCGCAGCGGTGCCGGGGTTAATGTGGTGACACATCCGGGGCGGCTTGGCGCCGCCATTCGCGGGTGCCTTGCCGTTCGTTCCTCACGGCGCGTTACCGCGCGCTACGATGAGTGTAACCATCTGGGGGATTCTTGTAGCGCGTGGTAAGCGCAGCGCACCCGCGAAAGCAGCGCGCAGCGGTGCCGGGGTTGAAATGCGGTGGCACAGCCGGGGCGTCGTACCGCCGCCATTCGCGGGTGCCTTGCCATTCGTTCCTCACGGCGCGTTACCACGCGCTACGATGTGTGCAACCATCTGAGGGGATTCTTGTAGCGCGTAGTAAGCGCAGCGCACCCGCGAAAGCAGCGCGCAGCGGTGCCGCATCCGGGCGTCGTACCGCCGCCATTCGCGGGTGCCTTGCCATTCGTTCCTCACGGCGCGTTACCGCGCGCTACGATGTGTGCAGCCATCTGAGGGGATTCTCGTAGCGCGTGGTAAGCGCAGCGCACCCGCGGGAGCAGCGCGCAGCGGTGCCGGGGTTGATTCTGTGCCTCAAGGCGCCATCCGTGGGAGCCGTGCGTAGCCACCTGACGGTGATTCTCTTAAAGCGCTAATCACGAAGGCTCATGATTCGCCATTGGCGCTGTTCGGCTATCTGGCGGAGGGTGTCGTCCGGGTCAACGGCTACCGGGTGATCAACCTCTTCAAGCAGTGGCAGGTCATTATGTGAGTCGCTGTAGAACCAGGCGCCGTCCAGCGTAAAGTCCTTGTCTTCTAACCATTCATGCAAACGGGTAATTTTGCCTTCCCGATAACTGGGGGTGCCGGAGACGAGCCCGGTATAGCGACCATTCTCCATTTCCGGGTTAACCGCGATCAAATAATCAACGCCCAAGCGCTCAGCAATGGGAGCGGTAATAAAATGGTTGGTCGCGGTCACAATAAGCAGTGTGTCGCCCCGGGTGCGGTGCCGCGCCAATAACTCTTCGGCCTTGGAAAGAATATGCGGTTCTATCTTGCTGGCCATAAATTGCTGATGCCAAGCCGCTAACTGTTCAGGTGTGTTGTCCGCTAACGGCTTAAGTGCCACTTCCAGAAACGCCGCCATATCCAGCGTGCCCGCCTTGTAATCGGCCATAAAACGCTCGTTGGCTTCGCGATAGGCGACGGGGTCTACGGCGCCTTGCTCGAGCAAAAACTCACCCCATGCATGATCGCTGTCGATGGATATCAGCGTATTATCCAGATCGAAAATAGCCAGGCTCACGGCGCTCCCCTTATGGTCGATTATCGTTTGAAAGTTATAGGTATGAACGGCAAAACAAAGGGGCGGATTATCGCAGAGTCCTTGGTTCTTTCCCACCCGAGCCGCGCACGCGTTCACGACTTGGCGTTATATTGTATTGATACGCTTGTCACCCTTGTGGAAAAATGGGGATAACTGAAAATTTAATAAGGTGATGTCCGTGATCGACGCTGACGGCTTTCGCCCCAATGTTGGCATTATCATTGCTAACAGCCAGGGGCAGCTGCTTTGGGCGCGTCGTGTAGGACAGAATGCGTGGCAGTTTCCCCAGGGAGGCATTAACGCAAGCGAAACACCGCAACAGGCTCTTTTTCGTGAGCTTTTTGAGGAAATCGGCCTAACCGCCGATGATGTTGATATTATCGCCTGTACCCGGGGATGGCTGCGCTACCGTCTACCACGACGCATGATTCGTACCCATTCACGGCCAGTGTGTATTGGCCAAAAACAGAAATGGTATTTGCTGAGAATTCGCTGTCAGGAAAATCGAATTTGTATGACGGCAACGCCCAAACCTGAATTCGATGGTTGGCGGTGGGTGAGCTATTGGTACCCACTCGGGCAAGTGGTACCGTTCAAACGAGAGGTGTATCGGCGCGCGCTAAGAGAGCTTTCTCCCCGCGTTCAGCGCCTGGCACAAGATGATGAAAAATAACGTGCTCCACGGCTCTGGATGAGCGGTGAAAGTCTGTCGAAAAGATCCTCAGCGAGGCAAACAATGTGAAAAGTAAAACGTCCATGCTTGAGGTATTGCGTCGTGTTATTCAGGAAGTAAACGGTGCACGCAACCTGGACGCCGCGCTGTCGACGATGGTGCGTCGTATCCGCAAGGCCATGCAGACCGATGTGTGCTCATTCTACCTTTATGATAAAGAGCTTGAGTCGCTCGTTTTAATGGAAACGATTGGTCTGCGTACTCAAGCGGTAGGACGCGTTGTGCTGCCGTTAGGGGAGGGGCTGGTGGGCCAAGTGGCCAAGCGCAGCGAGCCATTGAACCTGGAAGATGCACGGCTTCACCCTCATTTTCGCTATTTTGAATCGACCGGTGAAGAACGCTATTCCAGTTTTCTAGGCGTGCCGATTATTCACCAGCGCCATATGCTGGGTGTGCTGGTTGTTCAGCAGGCTGAAAAACGCCGCTATGATGATCAAGATGAAGCCTTCCTGGTCACCATGGCCGCTCAGTTGGCAGGCGTGCTGGCTCATGCGCTGGCAACGGGTAACCTTGCGCGGCCTGCCTTGCCGGGCGGGCAGACCATGTTTAAAGGGGTCGCAGCGTCACCCGGTGTTGCCATGGGCGAGGTGGTCGTTATTACGCCACCGGCTGACCTTAATAGTGTGCCAGACCTAATCCCCAATAATGAAGCGTATGAAATTGCGCGTTTAAAAGAGGCGATCGGTAAAACTCGCGATGAAATTCGTGCAGCAGCCGAGCGTCTAGTCAACCGAATCTCCTCCCAGGAGCTGGCGCTTTTTGATGTTTACCAGCAGATGTTGGGTGAAGCAGCCCTTTCTGAAGAGGTTGAAAAGCGTATTCGTGAAGGGCAGTGGGCGCCGGGTGCGCTTGCCGATGTAGTGCGACGCCACGTTCAATATCTGGAGCGGGTAGATGACGATTATCTCCGCGAGCGCGCTGCGGATATTCGTGATTTAGGCCGCCGGGTATTGGCCCATTTGCAAGAGGGAGCGCCCTCAACGCCTGAAACCTACCCCGATAACGCCATTTTAGTGGGCGATGAAATTAGTGTCGCCATGTTGGGCGAAGTGCCGCGAGAGAAGCTCAAGGGGTTGGTTTCTGTGCGAGGTTCAGGTACATCGCACGTTGCCATTGTCGCCCGTGCTATGGGGATCCCCACGGTACTGGGCATGATGGATTTACCCTTGCCACGCTTAAGTGGCGCACCGGTTGTGTTGGATGGACACCGTGGGCGGCTGTTTGTTCGTCCATCGGCTGAGCTGACGTCGCGTTATGAAAGCTTAATTGCGGATGAACAAGCGTTAAGCGAGCTTCTGGAGCATGAGCAGGACCTGCCTAGTACCACCCCAGATGGCCATGAAATGCCGCTGATGGTCAATACGGGGCTGGCGGTAGACGCCACCACACTGCTCAAAAGCCGTATTGCGGGGGTTGGGCTTTATCGTACGGAAGTGCCGTTTATGATTACGGAGCGCTTCCCCGGCGAACAAGAGCAGATGCGCATGTATCGCGAGCAGTTAGAAGGGTTTGCGCCCTTGCCCGTGGTGATGCGGACGCTGGATATTGGGGGCGATAAAGACCTGCCTTATTTCCCCATTGAAGAAGCCAATCCTTTTCTAGGCTGGCGCGGGATGCGGGTAACGCTGGATCATCCAGAAGTGCTCATGGTGCAGCTGCGTGCCATGCTGAAGGCTTCTCATGGTTTAAACAACCTCTCTGTGCTTTTCCCGATGATTACCAATGTCGAGGAAGTGGATGAGGCGCTGCGACTATTGGATCGCGCGATTATTGAGCTGGGGGAAGAGGACATCATCATAAAGCGTCCCAAGGTGGGCGTGATGATTGAGGTGCCAGCGACTATTTATCAAATGGATGCGCTGGCAAAGCGGGTCGACTTTTTCTCTGTGGGCAGTAACGATCTCACCCAGTATTTGCTGGCGGTTGACCGTAACAATGCACGGGTTTCCAGCCTTTATGATGCAATGCATCCGGCACTGTTAGGCGCCCTGCAGGAGCTTTCCCAGGATGCCAAGCGGCTTAATAAACCCATTTCGTTATGCGGCGAACTGGCCGGTGACCCCGCTGGGGCGCTGTTATTAATGGCCATGGGGTTTAACGCGCTTTCAATGAACGCCCCCAGTTTACCCAAAGTGCGTGCGGCCATTCGGCGCGTGACACTTCAGGATGCCAAAGCACTGCTGGCTGAGATCATGGATCTGGACACGCCTTTCCAGGTACACGAGCATCTCAATAAGCGCATGGACGAGTGGCAGCTTTCGCACCTGTTGCCTCCACGCGATTAACGCTGTTGCCTCACGATATGGCCAGGGTCGTTTCGCCTTTGAAACGACCCATGGGCCCAAAGCGTTGCTCGGTGATGTCTATATGGCCTTGGTGATCAAGCGTTAACCAGCTCGTGGCGCGCGTGCCGTAAGTCTCGCCCAGAATAAACGCGGCAGAAAGCCTTTGCTCTAGCGCAAGCTCAACCCCTGTCTTGGGTAGCTGGGCGTCCGGCGCTTGTTGAGTATTATGCAGCGCCTGGCCCAAAGAGGAGCGCCAGTTATCCAACGAGCTTTGCGCGAGTGCTTCTCGCACGCTTTGCACTTTTGGCCAGGGAGTGTTCAATTCCGCATTGGAAAGGCCATGCACGCCGGGCGGCACATCGCTGAGCGTAATGCCGTGCTGGCCATGATGGAGATACCAAAGCCGGTCTGTGGAGGCGACTAACAAATTAAACCCTGCGTAGCGGTGAGCTTTATGGTGAGCAAGGTCGGTTAGCCACTGCTCAATATCGCTGCACTGGAGCGCATTGGCGACAAGTTCGCCCCGGCTGGGCGCACCGGGAGGTGTCATCATCGCAAGGTCGCGTACATTGGTAAGCGCCGCGACTCTACCGCCTCGTGTGGCAGCAAGCCATGAGCCGCCTGCTTCAAGGTCACGCCCGCCTAAAAGGGCGGGGGCGTCATCCCAATAGCCTAAAGGCGCCGTTGGTCGGACATGAAGTTCATCACGATTACCTGCCAAGCGTAAGGGCAGCGCTGTGCCAGGTTGCCAGGCGAATGCCATCAAGCACATAGTGAGTCCTCAGCATTGGTCATTATCGACATGCTCAGCATGACAGCTTAAGGGCATCGTCGTACACTTGTGCGAGTAACATAACACTCATCACCTCATCGGGGTGGATTGTCTCTAGCCAATCAGGAAGGCGCGAACGCATGCAACGCAATCGCGAAGAGCATTTCTGGAACGCCATCGTTTGGCCTATTCTCTGGCCAATGTTGCTTGCTCAGGCAGCGTTAATCGTGCTGTGCATGCTGGTTGGGCTCGCCGTTTGGTGGATGTCGCCTACACAGGCGCCATGGAGTACCACCCTGTGGGTGGCGCTTGCACTGCTATTGGGCAGTTCCATGAATGTATCCGCCTTTCTGATGCTGGTTAAAGTACGTACAAAACAGAAAGAGGCCTATTTTATACAGGAACTGGACGAACTTGAACGGCATAGTGAGTCGCTGCGGTTTAGTGTCTTGCAAATGTTGCCTGACAAAAAGCACACCGTACCTGAACTCAACAGGGCACCTGTTCGACCGCTGAGACGCCTGGCCCAAATCAATGAAATGTTTTCAGGGCTTGGGCGCTATATTGAAAGCGTTCAGCGATCACGCCACCCCACCGAGCAAGTAAAAGAAGATCAGGCACTGTTGGATGATATTCATCATCAACAGCAGCAGCTCAAGCGGCTTGTTGCCGGGCGTGACCGGGCTCGAGAAGAGTCACGTTTAAAATCAGGTTATTTAACACTGCTTCAGCGTGAAACTGATGACTTGGATGAGCAGTTAGGACGCATCCTGGAAAGTGACGAGTGTTCGCAGTGTCGTCGTCAGGTTGTGGGTATTCGTGAGCACTTGGCTGATGTGCGCACGTTGCTGACCAATCTGGTTTATCAACGTGTTAATGAGAACGACGTGACACCTGCCAATACCGTACCAAACCACGTTTTACGCGTTCTTGTGGTTGATGATGGTCCGGTTAACCTGATGCTTGCACGGCAAATGCTGGAAGTTCACGAGTTAGATGTCGAGGGCGTAAGCAGTGGCGAGCAAGCGCTTGAGCGCCAACAATCTAGCTCGTTTGATTTAGTCTTTATGGATATTTTTATGCCTACTCTTGATGGCTTGGAAACCTCCCGGCGCTGGCGGGCTTATGAACAGGCAAGCGGAAAGCGCCCTAGCATCCTGATTGCGCTAACGGCCAATGCGGACAATGCAGGCTTTGCCGAGTGCAAAAATGCAGGCATGAATGACTTGCTCACCAAGCCTTATCAACCTGAAAAATTACTGGGAATGATTTCCAAATGGCTGCCCGATAGCCCACACAAGGCACCTGGCCAATGAGTGTGATGTCTATCTTGTTGGGTTACTTAGCCTTGGGCGCGGCGGCAGGTACGATGGCGGGGCTTTTTGGTGTCGGTGGTGGGCTTATTATCGTTCCGGTACTGGTTTTTGCATTTGGCCTACAAAACATACCGCCAGAGATCACCATGCATCTAGCCGTAGGCACGTCGTTGGCCACTATTGTCATCACTGGTGCCTCCTCTGCGCTGGGGCATTTTCGTCAAGGAAGTGTTTATCGCCCCTGGTTTTTAGCGCTGCTCCCGGGGTTGATGGTGGGCGCCATTGGCGGCGTGTTTATTGCGGGGAGTCTCTCGGGTGGCGTATTGGGCACGCTCTTTGGCATCTTTGTTCTACTGTTAGCAACCAAGATGGTTTTTGGTCTATCGCCCAAGCCTGGCTCTCTTGCCCCAGGCAAATTTGCGATGGTCGTGGCCGGCGGTATAGTAGGCGCTATATCCGCTTTATTTGGCATCGGCGGCGGCGCAATGACGGTACCATGGTTGTCTCGGTGTGGGGCTACCATGACACAAGCCGTAGGTACCTCTGCTGCATGCGGGCTGCCTATCGCATTAGTGGGCGCCATTACCTTTATGGTAATGGGGTGGGGGCATCCGCTGTTGCCTAACTGGGCCACCGGGTTTGTGATGTGGCCTGCTTTTTTCGGCATTGTCGTCACCAGCGTACCGTTTGCGCGTGTTGGCGTTCGCCTGGCCCATGTGCTACCTGCTCATGTACTAAGGTTGTGCTTTGCGCTGCTGTTGGCTGTGGTCGGTCTACGCTTCGTTTTGGCTTAATTAGGGTTTGTACGAAAAGTCGCTGAGCGAAGGCCAGGCAAGGCAAAAATCAGCGAAAAAACGGACCGAGCTCGCGTACGAGTTTACATGTGTAAATGAGTATTTTGATCGGACTCGCGCACGAGCTGATTTTTAACGCCGCATGGCCGAGCGCAAGCAGTTTTCGTGCAAAGCCTAGTGTAGTAATGGTCTAAGTGACTTTCTTCCTCCTCCGTAATTAGAGTATTTCAATGATGAATTACCCGGCAATTGACCCTGTGGTGTTCTCCCTTGGGCCGCTTCAAGTGCATTGGTACGGCCTTATGTATGTCGTGGGGTTTATCGCCGCGTGGTGGTTGGGCTGTCGGCGAGCTTCTCGGATAGGGCTTACTAAAGACGATATTGGTGACCTGATATTCTACTGTGCGATAGGTGTGGTCGCTGGTGGACGGCTGGGGTATGCACTTTTTTACGGCTTAGGACAGTGGTCGGCTGACCCGCTATGGATCTTCCGCGTGTGGGACGGCGGCATGAGCTTTCATGGCGGGTTGCTCGGTGTGCTGCTGGCAGCCTGGTGGTTTGCACGCCGCAAGCAGCTTGCCTTTTTTACCCTGACGGATTTTATTGCCCCGCTGGTACCCATTGGCTTGGGCGCTGGTCGAGTAGGCAACTTTATTAACCATGAGCTTCCCGGGCGAGTCACATCGTTGCCGTGGGGAATGCCGTTCCCCGGGATGGGGCCAGAGCCACGCCACCCCTCAGCACTTTACGAAGCCCTGCTTGAGGGGTTGGTGCTGTTTGTGATTTTGTGGTGGGTATCTGCCAAACCCCGCGCGCGAGGCTTCATTTCAGGGCTGTTTTTAATCGGTTACGGCGCATTCCGCTTCCTGGTTGAATTTGTCCGCATGCCCGACGCGCATATTGGCTACTTGGCATTCGGATGGGTCACCATGGGAATGTTGCTGACGGTGCCCATGATCGCACTAGGATTAGTCCTTATGGCATGGTCCCGCTCGCAACCGGTGGATGCCAAGGTTTAAACGTTAGTAGTGAAGTAAGTGCCAAAGCAACAGCGCGTTACACCTAAATAATCAAAGCGTTAGGTCAATTTGTAGCGCGTGGTAAGCGCAGCGCACCCGCGAGAGCACCGCGCAGCGGTGCCAAGTGCAGAAAGGTGTCAAGGCGAACGAGGTGCCAACGGGCGTCGTTCCGCCGCCTCCCACGGGTGCCTTGCCGTTCGTCCCTCACGACGCGTTACCACGCGCTACAGTTGCATAATCAAAACGTTAGCTAATTTGTAGCGCGTGGTAAGCGCAGCGCACCCGCAGCGGCGGCCCGGCGCGAGAGCACCGCGCAGCGGTGCCAAGATGCAGCGAGGTGCCAACGGTCGTCGTTCCGCCGCCTCCCGCGGGTGCCTTGCCGTTCGTTCCTCACGACGCGTTACCACGCGCTACAGTTGCATAATCAAAGCGTTAGCTAATTTGTAGCGCGTGGTAAGCGCAGCGCACCCGCGGGAGCACCGCGCAGCGGTGCCAAGATGCAGAGAGGTGCCAGGGCGAATGAGGTGCCCAACGGGCGTCGTTCCGCCGCCTCCCGCGGGTGCCTTGCCGTTCGTTCCTCACGACGCGTTACCACGCGCTACATTTAAATAATTAAAGCGTTAGGTGAAATTGTAGCGCGTGGTAAGCGCAGCGCACCCGCAGCGGCGGCCCGGCGCGGAAGCACCGCGCAGCGGTGCCAAAATGCAGAAAGGTGCCCATGGGCGTTGTTCCTTACGCCTTGCGAATGCTTCATCGGCCATTAATCCCTCGCGCTAGACCCTCGCAGCCAAGCGGCCTAGAATACGCCTCTATATAGCCTGCAATTTTGGAAACTCTGTGACTGTTACCACGCCTACATCAAATATGACGATGAATGCCGGTGCCCAACCTGCGCTTGAACAGCCGTATTTGGATCTAATGCGCACTGTGTTGGAGCATGGCGTAGACCGCAACGACCGTACCGGGGTGGGTACACGCTCGGTGTTTGGTCATCAAATGCGGTTTGATTTATCACGCGGCTTTCCACTGATAACGACGAAAAAGCTGCATTTGCGCTCTATTATCCATGAGCTCTTGTGGTTTCTGAAAGGCGATACCAATATTGCCTATTTACAGCAAAACGGTGTACGCATTTGGGACGAATGGGCGGATGAGCACGGCAATCTTGGCCCTGTTTATGGCTATC
This sequence comes from Halomonas sp. AOP43-D1-4, assembly GCF_052446175.1. NCBI lineage: Bacteria > Pseudomonadati > Pseudomonadota > Gammaproteobacteria > Oceanospirillales > Halomonadaceae > Halomonas > Halomonas sp. AOP43-D1-4. The sequence continues at coordinate 401,987 of NZ_JBQSVY010000001.1, read as the reverse complement.
AATGGCGCAGCTGGCCCGACCCTAAAGGAGGCAGCGTCGACCAAATTGCCAACGTGTTGAAGCAAATTCGTACCACACCACAGTCGCGTCGGTTGATAGTCTCCGCCTGGAATCCTGCTCAGGTGGATGAAATGAAACTGCCGCCTTGCCACTGTCTGTTTCAGTTCTATGTAGCAAACGGTCGCCTTTCCTGCCAACTTTACCAGCGCAGTGCCGATATTTTTCTTGGCGTACCGTTCAATATTGCAAGCTACGCGCTACTGCTGGCGATGGTGGCGCAGGTAACGGGGCTTGAGCCGGGAGAGTTTATTCATACGCTGGGGGATGCACATCTCTATAGCAACCATTTTGAGCAAGCGGAAGAGCAGCTCACGCGTGAGCCGAAAGTACCGCCACGGTTGGTGCTGAATCCTGAGGTGAAGGATTTATTTGCATTTACCTTTGATGATATCCACATCGAAGCGTATGACGCCCACCCCCATATAAAAGCCAAGGTAGCGGTATGAGCCTTACCAGCAATGAATTTGAACCTTTAGTCCCTGTTGCCATGATTGTAGCAATGTCCAAAAACCGTGTTATTGGTGTGGATGGTAAGCTGCCTTGGCATCTTCCGGAAGATCTTAAATTCTTCAAACGTATGACTCAGGCAAAACCGCTGGTAATGGGGCGCAAAACGTATTCCTCCATTGGCAAGCCGCTGCCGAATCGGCTTAATATAGTCGTAACACATAATAAAGAGTTCGCACCCGACGGTGTTCGAGTCTGCCACGACTTGCCCGCCGCTTTGGCACTGGCAGACCAGCAGGCAACGATTGATGCGGCTGAAGAAATTATGGTGATGGGGGGAGGAGAGATCTACCGCCAAGCGCTACCATTCGCACAGCGGCTTTACATCACAGAAGTGGATGTTGAAGTGGAAGGTGATGCTGCGTTCCCCGAATTGGCTGCCGACGAGTGGCGGGAAGTACAGCGTGTGGCTGGGACACCTTCTGAAGGCAAGCCAGCGTACGATTTTGTAGTTTATGAGCGCACTGCTGACTAAAAAAGGTCAAAGGAGAAGGTATGGCCGCCAGTGTAATGCAGTTATTAGACAGCCTGGAGTCGCGCCTTGAGCAGGCTCAAAGGGAGTTGCAAGCCCAGCGGCGGGAGAACGCGCAGTTAAAAGAGCAGCTCGCAGCGCAAGCAGTTACGCTGCAACAAACGCTCGACGAGCCCAGTGCGCCGAGTCAACAAGCAAGCACGGATGGCGTGCATGAAGGCACAGAACAGGTGGCGCTGGCTCAGCCTGCGGTTGAACCAAATCCCGAAGCCGATGCCGCTGAAGCCTTGGCTACTCATGAAACGCAGCCTCCGTCGCCTCATGCCCTTCTAAAAGAGTGGTATCAGCGTTACCCGAATACCTTTTTCAAAGGCCACACGAAGCCCTTAAAAGTCGGCATTCATCAAGACCTGGCAGCACGTGAGCCTTGGTCAGGAAAGCTGATTCGCCGCGCCTTGGCTAATTACGTGAATTTACCGCGTTATTTAAAATCGGTACGGGAAGGTGGGGAGCGTATTGACCTGGATGGCCAGTTGGCCGGAAAGGTAGATAAAGAGGCAGCTTTGCACGCTGCGGAGAAACGTAAGGCGAAACAAAAAGGATTAGAGACAACAGAGCGTGTACAGCGCACGCCACAAAAAAAGCCTTTAGAAAAAAAGAGCGCCCACCTATCAGCACCGGCGATAGCGACGCAAACCCTCCAGGCCAAGGGTGAAGAGGCGGATAAGGTTAGACAAGAGAAGCCGTTGAGCATGGAAGATAAATTAAAAGACCTGCAGCAAAGGTTCAAAGCGCGCTGAGACCTGATTACGCTGGTGGGGTTCCTTGAAATTGCTTATTTCATAAAAAAACACTGTTTTTTTTATTGCGTTAAGTGAAATCCCGGTATAGAGTTTGACGTGCGAGCATTGGACTATAACAAGGTTTGTTTGAGGACGTGCCACATACCACTGGGAAAAACCAGAGGATGAGAAAACGAGCACGGCCCGCAAGCCAACTGCTGAAGGCCCATATAAGCCCGGCAGCTACGATCGAAACAGTAAGCTAGTTAAGGAACCTATATCATGAAAAAGACACTTTTAGCGACTGCTATCATCGGTGCCCTGAGCGCCACGGCTGCCGCTCAAGCAGCTACCGTATATGACCAGGACGGCACCAAGCTGGACATCTATGGCCGTATCGGTCTGGGTATTGAAGGCGGCGGCTCTCAGTACAGCGATAAAACCTATGAAGATGCAGATGGTAATACCCAAGCACAGCGCATCAACCGCAGCGGCGATTTTGTAAACGTTGGTTCGCGTCTTGGTCTGCGCATGAGCCAGGCGATCACTAGCGACATGACTGCATTTGGTCGTCTTGAGTGGCGCTTCAAAGCCAACAGCAAGGAAGACGCTGGTACCGGTTTTGACGAACTTCGCCAGAGCTACCTGGGTATTCAGAGCCAGCAGTACGGTACCTTCCAAGCGGGTAACTTCGACAGCTTCTACCTGCAGTTCGTTTCCAGCCCGTTCGATGTTTACATCAATAATGGCCTTCAATTCGCTGGTCATGCTAAGCAGTCGCGTGGCGACTCCATTGGTTACTACACGCCTGACCTAGAAGGTTTCACTGCCTTCTTGCAGCTGAAAAACTACAGCGAGCGTGGTTATGTTGAGGATCCAAACGCTCCCCTATTTGACGGTCAAGAGCGGACTTCTGAGAAGGGCAACGTTATTGCTCCTCAGGGTGGTGTTCGTTATGAGAACGGTCCTGTTACGGTAGGTCTGGGTTTTGTTGAAGACGTACGTCGCGGCGGTGGTAACGGTAAAATGATGTATGGCCTGATCGGTCAATACCAGTTCACCGACCAGTTCTCTGCGCGTCTGGGCTATGAAAATCGCCAAAACAATAATGGCGACAGCTACAAAGACAGCATGGGCCCGAAAGACGAAAATGGCTACAACACGGTTGGTCTAGGTGCTACCTATACCACTGGTCCTTGGGCATTCACGGGTGATTTCTACAACATCAACCGCGACGGTCAGGACAGCAGCAAAGCATGGTCTCTGGGTGGTTACTACAAAGTTTCCAGCGCTATGGACGTGTTCGTGGAAGTTAACGATAACGATGCCAAAGCTGGCAACGACAGCACACGTCAGCAGTTTGATAACCTGACTGATGATGCATACTGGCTGACAGGCGTTCGTTACTTCTTCTAAGCCTGGTTTAACAACCTTGCTTTAAGAGTAATCTGCCTAGCAGACCTAATAGAACCGGCCTCTTGTGAGGCCGGTTTTTTTGTAGCTAACAATCAATTTCGTAGGGAGATATTAGCTCTTTAGGGTCGTTTATACGCTCGGCTTTGTACGAAGCAGCCTAAGCTTGAAGGCAGTTGTTGAGTGAGGGTTTTGAGGCAGAGGTTTTCTATCGCGTGCATAGGGGTAAGAAAGAGTTTATTATTCCTACTTATTATTAGCGACAGGAAGTGCCGGGTGCTGTGTATAGCCTAAAAGGCCGTGATATGACGCCCGCAAGAATATTATATAGAGAAGGTATGGTTTAATGCCTGCTAATAAATTCATTAAAGAGTGTATATGAGCTTAGTTAAAAATCAGTTATTAACAACATTTGCCGCCAGAGGGGTTGCTGCAGGCGGCACTTTTTTGCTCTCTTATGTTCTTGCTACACAGGTGAGCGTTCAAGATTTTGGCGCTTTCATGATATGTTTTTCTATTATGATTGGTTTGCAGGTGTTTGCCAGTATAGGGACGGATAGGGCAACACTGAAATTTATGGGTGTGGCACTTTCAAATAAAAGCAGGGATGAAGTGTACTGGGTTTATAAGCAAGCCTTTATTATAAATTTGGTATTTAGTGTGCTATTGGCTGCTTTGCTGTGGTTTTTGGCACCCGCTGTATCCGAGTGGTTCTTCTCTGATCACGGTTTAGGGGTGGCAAGCTTGAGGGTAACGGCAGCTATTGCGCCCTTGTATACCATTATTTATCTATGTAATTTCATTTTAAAAGGGTGGGGTAAGGCCAATATTTCTTGTTTATTTGAAATAGGCTGTATTTCGATTTTGCTTAGTCTCGTGATTATAGCGTGTTCAATATTGCTAGGTGTTTCATTAAATGTTATTCATTTGGTATTAATGCTGGCGGTTGTGTTGGCTATATACTTGGTAGTGGCGCTTGGGTTGGTAGTAGGTGTTTATAAGAAAAGTAGCCTTGTCTTTACAGATACACTAACATTTTCTAAGAGTTTTTATAGTAGTCTGCCTGACTTTTTGTTAGTGGGTATTATATTTTTCTATACTCAGTGGGGATTAGGCATTGTGCTTGGTCTGTTCGAGACCGAAAGTGAAGTGGCGATATTTAGTCTTGGCTTAAGAATGGCAATGGTCATCGGGTTTATTCTAACGGTGTACGATAGTATTTTAGGGCCACGGTTTTCAGGTTTGCATCATGAAAATAATATACAAGCTCTAAGTCTCTTGGCACAAAAAAGTGCTATGCAGATGTTTTGTTTTTCACTTATTCCTTCTATCTTTTTTTTAGTGTGGCCCGAGTGGGTGCTGTCTTTCTTTGGAGAAGAGTATAAGTCTGGAGGTAATGTGCTGCGCATTTTAGTCGTGGCTCAGTTAATTAACGTAATGACAGGCTCTGTTGTTTTGTTTTTGTTAATGACAGATCATCAAAAAATAGCAAGAAATATTCTCATTTATTCGGTGCTGATAGCAGGTCTCGCTTCTGTTGTTTTAATACCGCGATTTGGCGCAGAAGGCGCCGCATACTCACTGCTTTTATGTTTAGTTATTCAGAACTTCATGTCTGTATATATTGTGTTTAAGGAGTTTGGTTTTCTAATTGTGGATTGGCGAGGTATATTGGCGTCTAACAGGCAGCAACGTTAATTTTAGATAGGAAAGCTTTGATGATAAAGTTAGAAGAGGAATTCATCTTTCAGTTAGGCGAAGATTATAGTTTTATTAACCCATATTCGCTTGGCGTGGTATGTCAGTCACTGATCTATCAAGAGTGCCAGAGGATAAACTTTCTGGCCGATGGTATTGCTATTGTTGCCTATGTCCGATTGTTTAAAAAAAGGGTCATTAAGCGTACCAGTTTTGATGATACCTCCTTGGCACCGGTTGTCTTTCACCACGCCTGTCAAAACGATCTATCTATCGCCCTAATCGGAGGAACGCAAGAAAATATTCAACAAGCTAAAGATTTGCTTGAGAGCAAGTATCCAGGGATAAGAATACTGCTTGCCGAGCCAGGCTATTTTGATAATGAGGATACCTATCAAAATTGTATGGATAAGGCGGTGTCTGCTGATATTCTGATTGTTGGTATGGGAGCAGGAAAACAGGAAAAAGTATTGTTGAGTGCACGTGCAAAGGGGTGGCAGGGTACGGGCTTTACATGTGGTGGGTATTTGGACCAGCTAGTGCAAGCGCGGGGCGATGATTACTATCCTGAGTTCATAAATAAATTTCATCTGCGTTGGCTCTATCGCCTATTGAAAGAGCCGCGTCGCCTGTCTAAGCGCTACTTTAGCGACTATCCTTATTTTTTGATCAAGTTCGGCAATAAAATTGAGTAATTTATGATACCTAAGAAAATTCATTTTTGTTGGTTTGGTGGGCGTGAAATGTCTGCGTTGTATAAACAATGCGTTGAAACATGGCGCCTTGCTATGCCTGATTTTGAAATCATAGAGTGGAACGAAAATTCGATTGATCGAAGTCATCCATTTATCGCTTTCTGCTTGGAAAAAAAACAGTGGGCGTTTCTTTCAGACTATATGCGTATGGTGGCGTTGCGTGACCATGGAGGGGTGTACCTCGACGTAGATATTGAAGCCGTGCGCAGCTTAGAACCTCTGTTAAAGCATGACTGTTTTTTAGGTTATGAAGATGAAGGTCGGCTCAATACCGCCGTGTTGGGAGGTGTAGCGGGCCACCATTTTTTTCAGAATGCTATTGAGCTTATTGAAAGTCGTCATCGCGAAAACAAGCCTTTTCTGATAGCGCCAGAAGTGGCGAATATCTGTGTAAAAAAAGATGCATCAGACATTAAGCTGTTACCCTGGCCGTGTTTTTATCCCTATAATCCCTACGCCAAGGTGCACGATAGAAAGCAGCTTATGTATAGCTATATAGAGAAAGATACTTATTTAATACATCATTGGGGTAAAGGGTGGAAGATGAGCTTTGTTGAAAGGCTCAAAAGAAAGTTTTTAAATAGTTAGTGAGATACTAAAAGACCGGCTTCCAGAAAATTAAATACTCAGTGAGTGAGGGTGCAATGAAGGGGATTAATGTTGTATTAATGTTTCTGGGAGGCTGGTTTTTTTTAAGCGGTGGAGATATTGATGACAGAATACTAACGTTTGGGCAGCAATACAGTTTGATGCTTGCTGTATTGGCGTGTTTTGGTGTTATGGTTTTCGTTAGAGGAGTTGTATTAAGTCCTAAGATGTTTCTTTTTCCATTTTTGTTTTTCTATATGTTGTTAGTAGGTGTTTTTTTTGGAGGTTCAGAAAAGGAGATGGTCAAGGTTGCCGCTTTTAGCTTGGTTGTTGGGGTGGCCGCTTTCTCTGCTAATAAGTTAACGCTGTTGGAGTTTCTTGAAACAGTGGTAGTGTCGCTTTTTTTATTACTGATAGCCAATATTGCTGTGTCTGAATTTTTACCCCATATTGGATTAGAGGTCGGCAAGTTTGAAGGGGACTGGAAAGGCATTTACGATCAGAAAAATGCGTTGGGAAGAGTTGGAGCACTGCTGATAGTGTTTTCTATGTTGCTGATTTTTTATAGCAAAGATAGAGCAGTTCAACTGTATTCCGTTTTTGCCTTGATATCTGCTGCGATAGTTACGTTAAATGCAGGGTCACGCACTGGCCTTGCCACGGGAGTACTGGTCGCTCTAATTACATTTGCGTTCGGTTTAACGTATTATGTCTTGAAAAGTGACTATGTTTATAAGAAAACGTTTTTAGCGATTTTAGGTGCGGAAATTTCAATAGCGACATTGCTTGTGGCTATGAATACTGAAGTGGTTGGTTTGTTCTCAGGGCAAGATGGAATTAGTGTTTATGGTAAGTTTTTGTCTTTGACGGGGCGCCTAACGATTTGGGAGTTTGCGCTCACTCATTTGAGTGGTGTGCATTTTTGGTTTGGTTATGGGTTGGATGGGTTCTGGACAAGAGAAAATTTTTATTTGCTTGGTCCGATACAAGGAATGGGCGATTTTTTCCCAGAAGATGCTCATAACGGCTATGTTGATATCATTATTCAAGGTGGCCTGTTGGGAGTAGTGCTGTATGGCGTTATATTTTATCTTATTATAAAAAGCCTTGTAAGAAACGATTGTTTTGGATTCAAGGAAATGGTAGTTTGCTTCGCAATTTTGACACTTTTTTTGCTTTCAAATATAACGGAATCCTATACAACTAAATCTACTAATGTCATTAATTTTCTTTTTGTGTACATCGCAGCATTTATTTTTATGAGCGATAGTGGCAGCAAGAAGGTTCGTGTTTTTCCTTTAGATTATATTAAGAAGCATCTGAATAGGGTGGTAAATAAATGAGTGTCGAAGCCAATCGACAAAAAAAGGGGGTTGTCTTTTCAGAGCGCTTCCCGCCAAAAGTCATATTTCCAGCGCTGGATATATTGATTATTTTTCTTTGCGGGGTAGGGGTCTATCTACTGAGATTTGACACCATCGCTTTGCATGAACGTTATGTTCTCGCTTTGACATGTATATCGCTAATCGTCGTCATGGTTAATAGCTCCACAGGCAGCTATAAACGTTGGCGCGTATCTTCCACAATAGATTTACTCAGTAAGTTGCTATTTGTATGGCTTGCCGTGGGTATCGTCGTTACATCAATTATATATTTTGCAGATGCATCGGAGCGTTACTCTCGATTATGGGTGGGGTTCACGCTGCTGAGTTCCTTTATGCTGGCCGCAATCGCCCGGGTGCTTGTGCAGTTTGGCCTGCATAGTATTCGTCTTCGTGGAGGGGCCCGGCGGCCGATATTCTTAGTGGGCCCTGGTCAAAACGTGCTTAAGGTTGCCAAGGGAATGAGAGCTGCTGCCTGGGAGGGGCACTCTATCGCAGGGGTAGAGCGCTTTCATACAGTATCGCCCCCTACAGATAATCAGCTAAGAAATATATCGGATAGGATTAGCCGCTCTGGTGCTGCTGAAGTCTGGATATGTGCCCCGCTAGAAATGGGGGAGACCGTACATGCCCTGTTTTATGCGCTAAGAAACCATACCGAGGATATTCGGCTAATTCCTGACTTTAAAGATATGCGCCTACTGAACCATCGCACCAGCGAAATGGCCGGACACTTGGCCATCGACCTGAGTGTGTCGCCTATAAATGGTATGGCACGTTTTTTTAAGCGCGCAGAAGACATTGTGTTGGGTACGCTCATTACACTAATGATTTTGCCCGTGTGTGCTGTTATTGCCGTCATCATTAAAATGACATCACCAGGGCCTGTCTTGTTTAAGCAGTACCGAACAGGCTCAAGCGGTAAGGTGTTTAAAGTATATAAATTCCGCTCTATGAAAATTCATAAAGAAAAGCAAGGCGTCGTGACGCAAGCGACCAAAGGAGATAGCCGTCTTACACCGATAGGCGCCTTTCTGCGCAAAACCTCATTAGATGAATTACCGCAATTTTATAATGTGTTGCAAGGAAGGATGTCGATAGTGGGGCCACGTCCTCATGCACTAGCTCACAACGAGTATTACAAAGAGCTTGTGGAGTCCTATATGCGGCGGCACAAGGTAAAGCCAGGGATTACAGGTTGGGCTCAGGTGAATGGGTTAAGAGGCGAAACCGATACGCTGGAAAAAATGCAAAGACGCGTCGAGTACGACTTATGGTATGTCGATAACTGGTCTATCTGGCTCGATCTTAAAATCATTTTTATGACTGTTTTTAAGGGGTTTAAGCATAAAAATGCATATTAATGAGATGTTGTCATGATTTTATTAACAGGCGGCGCAGGTTATATCGGTTCTCATATCGCAGTAGAGCTACTGGGGATGGGGGTAGAGGTAGCGATTGTCGATAACCTCTGTAATAGCAATCGCAGTGTTATTGAGCGTATAGAAAGCATTGCGCAGCGCCCGGTTGTATTTTACGAAGGCGATATCCGAGACGCTGCTTTACTAGCTTCAATCTTTGAGAAGTGCCCAATTGAGGCGGTGATCCATTGCGCAGGATTAAAAGCGGTGGGCGAGAGTGTCACCATGCCGCTGGCGTATTATGACACCAATGTTTACGGCTCTATATGTCTGTGCCAGGCAATGCAAAAAGCCAATGTAAAAAAGCTGATCTTTAGCTCATCGGCGACTGTCTATGGTCCTGATGCCGAGGTGCCTTATTTGGAAAGTATGCCCAGAGGCGTGGCTACTAGCCCGTATGGTGTCTCCAAAGGAATGGTAGAAAAAGTGCTGGAAGACCTTGGTGCGAGTGACCCTGATTGGTCGATTGTCGTGCTACGTTATTTCAACCCCATTGGTGCGCATCCGACAGGGTTAATTGGTGAATCTCCCCAAGGCACGCCCAATAATCTGATGCCCTTTATCAGCCAGGTAGCGGCTGGAGTGCTTTCAAAGGTAATGATTTTTGGTAATGATTATTCAACCTCGGATGGCACCTGTGTGCGTGATTACCTGCATGTGGTAGATCTTGCTGTCGGTCACCGTGCCTCGCTGCGGGTACTGGACCGCCCGGGTATGCATTATTACAATCTGGGCACGGGATGTGGGACCTCGGTATTAAATATGGTGCAAAGCTTTATTGAAGTCACCGGTGTTGATATTCCTTACCAGTTTGCGCCACGCCGCGAAGGGGATTTAGCGGCATTTTGGGCGAACGTATCCAAAGCCGAGCATGAGCTAGCCTGGCGCGCTGAAAAAACACTGAATGATATGTTGTCGGATACATGGCGCTGGCAGCAGTACGCCATTGTTCACGGCCATTAAGTAGAGTGATAATGAAGCCCGGCACGACGCGATCAATGCCCATGGAAATGACGTAATAAGTGGCAGATCTGTAAGCCAACGCCTGTGCAATAGAACGGCAGGCGAGGTAAGAGGCGATAACCTCTTTCTGGTTCGGGTTTTAGCTGTGGTAGCATTCTCGCTCTTTCTGTTGCCACTTGTCGCAGCGCTTAACGAAGGATGCCTGTCTTGAAGCCTGTCATGAATACGCATGTACCCCATGCGTCACCTGCCTTTCCACTCATCCTGAGCGATATCGCCGTTTTTCTGCTTACCAGTATTGCCCTTATAGTGCCAAGCGGTTACTCGTTAGGCGCTTTGATCCTGGTGCTTGCGGGTACTTATTTATTAGTTCGGTGGCGTCTCCCAACGCTGGCACGAGAAGATTGGCTGATTGTTGCGTCGCTTTGCGCCTATGCGCTAGTTGAGATAATTGAAGCGCTATGGGATGGGCAGGGTAGTAGTGGAATAGATAAACCAATACGTTTTGTGCTGGCCGTTCCCGCTCTGTGGTGGGTGTTGCGCTACCCGCCCAGGCTATCCGTTATGTGGGTCGGTATTGCCATTGGCGGGATAGGAGCGGGCAGTTGGGCCAGTTGGCAGAAGTTGGTTGAAGGTATTGAAAGAGCGCAGGGATTTACGCACGTTATCCAGTTTGGCAACCTGAGTATGCTGTTAGGGGTGCTTTGCCTGGCAGGCTTGGGGTGGGCGTATAGTCGAGATCAGTACCGCGCATTTTGGGTAGCCCTGCTACTGGGTGGATTCTTCGGTGGTGTGCTGGGGTCTCTCTTCTCCGGGAGCCGAGGGGGCTGGATTGGTTTTCCGTTTGTCATGCTTGTGCTCTATCGTGCCTATGGGAACTATCTTGCTACCTGGGTAAAGCTGGCCATCATTGGTTCGGTATTACTGGCGTGTGTAGGCGTCTATTCAATACCTCAAACAGGGGTGCAAGATCGAGTGGCCTATACCATTATTGACCTTAACAATTATATAACGGGCGAGAACCGCGCTAACTCCTTGGGCGCTCGGTTTGAAATGTGGCGTGGAGCCAGTCATTTAATAGCTGAAAAACCGCTAACCGGTTGGGGGACGCAAGGCTACATCAAGGCAATGCAAGAATTGGGTGAGCAGGGCGTTATTGATGAGCGAGTCACACAATATGGTCACGCTCATAATGAATTCATGGATGCATTTGCAAAACGAGGGTTGTTAGGTTTAATCGTTCTGCTAGGGCTCTTTCTTGTACCAATGCGCTTATTTGCCAAACAGCTAAAAGCACAAAACCTGGCAACGAGGGCGGTTGCTACTGCCGGTGTGCTGCTGCCTGTTACGTATATAGACTTTGGGTTATCTCAGGCGTTTTTAACCCACAACAGCGGCGTGATGATGTATGCATTTTTGCTGGCTGTATTGTGGGGAGTTTATACGAATCAAAAACGAAGAACTCCTCAGGAGGCCGTATCGTAATCATTGGGTAATAGGAGAGCCACTGTCAGAAAGCCGACGTTAAGCGTCGGTTTTTTTTGATTTTATTCGCTAGGTTATAACGCTAAAAGAAATGAACAGCTATATGTACGCTGACGGTGTAGAGCCAGGCCGCCTAATCCCTTACAATGTTCTTGGTAAATTTCGAAGTAAATGTAAATCAACTACATCCGCACAGCGTTGGGCAAGGGAATACGCCCGTTACAATCCCTGGGCGGTAGCGTGCCTTTTTTTGGAAATTACTATGCCAAATACCTCTATTTTTTTAATAGCGCGACCGGCTCGCATGCTGCTGGCCGCGCTAGGTATCGTTGCAGTCAGTGGATGCGCGACGAATTATCCTTCCGGCAGCGCTTCTCAACAGCCCCACTATGTGCTGAGCAGTGATGCTGCCAAGCCTATCCTTGATGAAAATATTAATGGCTTTTTAAGTCAGGCACCGGCAGGCGGTATCGTGAGTGCTGCCACAAGCCCGTGGGGTGACAATATTGAGATCGTAGCCGACGAACCCTATATGGCTGCCAGTGGTCGCGAATGTCGACGCTTGCAAATTATTGCCATGGGCGGTGAGGCACGACGTGCCTTGGTGTGTAAAGTTTCAGAAAATTGGGTAAATCAGCGAGTCATAACGCAAACAGCAGAAGGGCGCCTTTAATGAATCTGTTTGTCGCACGTAAGCGCACATACTTATCGAAAGCGCTGACCATCGTTTCGCTAGCTTGTTTCGCCGCGTTTAGTGCACCTGTCTATGCGCAAATTCTTAGCCTGCCTGATGAGCTCTCAGGCCAGCAAAGTGGTCAGTCGCAGTCATCATCGGGCCAAGGGCAAGTGGAGGACATGCCACGAGCCGATTGGCGCAGTGGTACCTACGGGCCAATTGCCACACCGCCCCGCGACCCGGATGCACTGCCCCCCTTTGGATATAACCTCTTCACAGGTGGCTTTCGCGGCGCCATGGGCGATGGACTGAATGCCGATTACCGAATCAAGCCGGGCGACCAGGTAACCGTGCGTGCCTGGGGTGCTTTTGAGCTAGACCGCGTGCTCCCGGTTGATGCGCAAGGCAATATTTTTATTCCTGGTTCTGGCCCCCTAAATGTAGAAGGCCAAAGTAGCCAGCAGGTTGACAACAGCGTTCGCCAAGCGATTACCTCCGTCTATCCAGATAATGTAGAGGTGTACACCAACCTGCAAGGCGTCCAGCCCGTCGCCGTTTATGTCACAGGTTATGTGCAAAACCCCGGGCGCTATGCCGGTACGCCCGATGACTCGCTGCTCTACTTTCTTGACCAGGCAGGCGGGATCGAACAAAACCTGGGCAGCTATCGCCAAGTGCGCGTAATGCGCAACGATCGCCTGGTTGCAACGGTGGACCTCTACGACTTTTTGCTTAACGGCACCATTGCACGCCCGCAATTCCAGGATGGCGACACCATCGTTGTGGAAGAGCGCGGCCCGGCGATTGCGGTTACTGGAGACGTGCACAGCGAGATGCGCTACGAGCTAACCAGTAACACGCTTAGCGGCGCCGAGCTTTTAAACCTGGCGCGGTTGAAAAGCGGTGTCTCCAACGTGCTACTGCGTGGTCATCGTACCGATGGTCCTATCGCTCACTATTTCCCTATCGCCCTGTTTGCTGGCCAAACTATTCGCAGTGGCGATGAAGTCACTTTCACCGCCGACCAGCGCAGTGAAACCATCGTGGTCGAAATAGAAGGCAGCTACTTCGGGCCTTCACTTTACGCCTTGCCGCGCAATGCTCGCCTAAGTGAACTGCTTGATGCCATTGCCGTACCTCCCAATTTAACCGCTGTCGAGAGTGTCTCCCTGCATCGTGAAAGCGTCCGCGAGCAGCAAGAGCAGGCGCTTGAAGATAGCTTGCGTCGCCTGGAAACCACGTACTTAGGCGCGACATCACGCACCGACGAAGAAGCGCAAATTCGCCTTCGCGAAGCCGAGCTTATCGAGCGCTTTATCGAGCGCGCACGGGATCTTGAGCCCAGTGGCCGTTTGGTGGTCGCGCAAGACGGCAAAATTTCAGATATCCGCCTCCAGGATGGCGATGTGATTACCATTCCTGAAATCAGCGACTCTGTCCTGATCAGCGGTGAAATCGTGGTGCCCCAAGCCGTGGTGTACCGCCCCGGTATGAGCGTGATCGACTATGTGAATGGCGCCGGTGGCTTTACTGAACGGGCCAATGAAAATCAGATTCTATTGGTACGCCAAAACGGTGCCGTAGAGCATGCCAAAAACTCACCGTTGCGGCCTGGTGATGAAATCCTCGTCATGCCCAGGGCTCCGGTACACAACTTGCAGCTTGCCTCTACGCTTACCCAGATGCTCTTCCAGATCGCCGTAACCACCCGCGTCGCGCTTGATCTCTAGAGAAGTGAGTGGTGAATAGTGAGGGGTGAGGAGTAAGTAGAAGGATTCTCGGGTGCCCTTGTAGCGCGCGGTAACGAGCGCAGCGAGGCACCCGCGAAAGGCGGCGCCCGCCGCCCGAAGCCGCACCCGCACATGCAAAAATTCATGACAAACAACACGTACCTTAAGGCAGCAACACGCCATGGCTGATACTCAAGCAACACCCCGGGGTGCCCGTACGCCTTGGCAAGTGACCCGCAGCGTGTGGTATGCCATGTTCATGCGCGAGGCAATCTCACGCACCATGGCAGATCGTATGGGCTGGTTCTGGATGATTTTTGAGCCTGTTGCGTTTGTCGGCATTATGGTTGGCGTGCGCAGCTTTATCCGTGGTGACCGGTTGGTCATCAACGCGGAGTTTATTCCGTGGCTGATTGCCGGCTTGTTGGGTTTTAGCTTGGTACGAGAAGGAATGCTGCGCGGCATGGGGGCTGTCGACGCCAATAGTGCTCTATTTGCGTATCGCCAAGTGCAGCCCGTTGATCCTGTTCTCGTACGCAATTTTTTAGAAGGTGCACTACGCAGCCTGGTATTTCTGGTATTTATCTGCGGCGGGTTAATGCTAGGGCTGGACATGTACCCTGATAACGCTATACGGGCGATGTACGCATGGCTCTCGCTTTGGTGTTTGGGGCTGGGGGCCGGGTTGGTAACGTCTGTGGCCGCTTCACTAGTACCTGAAGTTGGTAAAGTGATACGCATGTTATCACTACCATTGTTAATCGTTTCCGGGGTGATTTTGCCACTCAATAGTTTGCCGCATTGGCTGCTTGAGTACCTGATGCTAAACCCTATCCCGCATGGATTAGAAACACTTCGGCTGGGTTTTTTCGATAAATACCAAGTGGTCCACGGTACTAGCATGCTCTATTTTTGGTTGTTTACCCTCACTTTGATGTCGGTAGGTCTATTAATGCACCTACGTTTTGTTGACCGTTTAAAGGCAAAATAATCCATGCAGCGCTCTGTACGCCGTTTTTTTACCCAACACCCTCAATGGGCGACCGCGCTTGTTGCTATCCTTCTGGTTTCCTTTTATTGGTTTGTCTGGGCGCAGTCTCGCTATGTGTCCAGTGCAACGGTGGTGCTGGAAAGCCCCCAGGTAGCTGCGCCTGAAATCAGCTTTGCATCCATAATGGGAGGGGGCGGGAGCGGTAATACACACGATTTATTGTTATTGCGTGAGCACTTGCTCTCGGTAGACATGCTGCGCAACTTGAATGAAGCGCTGAATATTCGTCAGCATTACAGTGAACACGGTGATTTTTTTGCCCGACTACGTAACGCTGATGCGCCCATTGAAGAGCTGCACAAGTATTACCTGCGCCGCGTAGATGTTGAGCTGGATGAATACGCGGGCGTACTGAATATCAGCGTACAAGCATTTACGCCAGAATTTGCGTACGACATGACAGAGTTGCTTCTAAAAGCGGGCGAAGATCACATGAACCAGATGGGGCACCGCTTGGCCGAGGAGCAAGTGCTGTTTCTGGAACAGCAGATGGTAAGGCTAGAGGATCGTTTTCGCGAAACCCGTGCGGAGCTGTTGGATTTTCAAAACGAGTATGGCCTGGTATCTCCCACCGCCACCGTTGAAAGCTTGAACCAAGTGGTTGCCACGCTGGAAGGGGACTTGGCCCGCCTGCAAGCCCAACGCGATGCTATGGCCAGCTTCCAAAGCTCGCAATCTTCTGAACTACGCCAGGTAGAGCGCAATATTACGGCACTAAGAGATCAGATCAGCGAACAGAGCGAGCGCTTGGCCCAGGCCGCAGGTGGCGCACTCAACCGCGTTTCTGCCGAGTACGAAACACTGGAACTGCAAGCGCAGTTTGCTCAAGAGACTTACTCTAGTGCTTTAGCCGCGTTGGAAAACACTCGCTTGGAAGCGGCACGCCAGCTCAAGCAGGTAAGCGTACTGCAAAGCCCGCTATACCCCGAATACCCAACCGAACCCAGGCGGCTATACAACAGCACCGTATTTGCCATCATCACCATTTTCCTCGCCTTCATCCTCAGCATGATCATCATGATCGTAAAAGATCACCGAGACTGATGACGGCGAACGGCGAACGGCGAACGGCGAACGGCGAACGGCGAACGGCGAACGGCGAACGGCGAACGGCGAACGGTGAAAACCAACCCCGGCACCGCTTCGCGCTGCTCCCGCGGGTGCGCTGCGCTTACCACGCGCTACGAAATATCTACCCTGCTGGTCGTGTAGCGCGCGGTAACGCTTGCGAGGCACGAGCAAACGGCACCCGCGAAAGGCGGCGGAACGACGCCCCGGATGCGCCCCAACGCTCAACCCCGGCACCGCTCCGCGCTGCTCCCGCGGGTGCGCTGCGCTTACCACGCGCTACAAAATATTTACCTGGTGGTTGTGTAGCGCGCGGTAACGCTTGCGAGGCACGAGCAAAAGGCACCCGCGAATGGCGGCGGAACGACGCCCCGGATGCGCCTCGATGCCCAACCCCGGCACCGCTTCGCGCTGCTCCCGCGGGTGCGCTGCGCTTACCACGCGCTACGAAATATCTACCTGGTGGTTGTGTAGCGCGCGGTAACGCTTTGCGAGGAACGAGCAAAAGGCACCCGCGAATGGCGGCGGAACGACGCCCCGGATGTGCCCCAAGGCCTAACCCCGGCACCGCTTCGCGCTGCTCCCGCGGGTGCGCTTCGCTTACCACGCGCTACAAAATACCAACCCTGCTGGTTGTGTAGCGCGCGGTAACGCTTGCGAGACACGAGCAAAAGGCACCCGCGAAAGGCGGCGGAACGCCGCCCCGGATGTGCCCCAAGGCCCAACCCCGGCACCGCTTCGCGCTGCTCCCGCGGGTGCGCTGCTCTCGCGGCATAAAAATGCACGTCCTTGAGCAGTACTCTTCAATGAACGGCGGAAACGCAATTGGGTCTATACTGCTGGTAAATGCTGGTCGATCAACAAGTTTTCGCGCAGTAAAAAAGCATATCCAATTATTGGAGGAGCGCTTTGGTGATGAAATCAAAAATATCTTCGGAATACAAACCTCAGCCCTCACCGTCAACGAAGCAAGTTATCTCGTCGGCTTTAGAACCGCTGACGAGATCCGAAATCGATGCGTTAAGGCAGAAAAAGAAACAACTAAGCGGTTATTATCAAAAAATTATTCAAGCTAGGGTCGCTAGTAGATGCTAGGCACACCTTCGAGTAGCGCGCGGTAACGCTTTGCGAGAAACGAGCAAAAGGCACCCGCGAAAGGCGGCGGAACGATGCCCCGGATGTGCCCCAAGGCCTAACCCCGGCACCGCTTTGCGCCGCTCCCGCGGGTGCGCTTCGCTTACCACGCGCTACAAAATACCAACCCTGCTGGTTGTGTAGCGTGCGGTAACGCTTTGCGAGGCACGAGCAAAAGGCACCCGCGAATGGCGGCGGAACGCCGCCCGGATGGCGCCTCCATGCCTAACCCCGGCACCGCTTCGCGATGCTCCTGCGGGTGCGCTGCGCTTACCACGCGCTACGAAATATCTACCCTGCTGGTTGTGTAGCGCGCGGTAACGCTTTGCGAGGCACGAGCGAAAGGCACCCGCGAAAGGCGGCGAAACGCCGCCCCGGATGTGGCACCAATGCCTAACCCCGGCACCGCTCTGCGCTGCTTCTGCGGGTGCGCTGCGCTTACCACGCACTACGAAATATCTACCCTGCTGGTTGTGTAGCGCGCGGTAACGCTTGCGAGGCACGAGCAAAAGGCTCCCGCGAATGGCGGCGGAACGACGCCCGGATGTGCCCCCATGCCTAACTCCGGCACCGATTCGCGCTGCTCCTGCGGGTGCGCTGCGCTTACCACGCGCTACGAAATATCTACCCTGCTGGTTGTGTAGCGCGCGGTAACGCTTTGCGAGGCACGAGCAAACGGCACCCGCGAATGGCGGCGGAACGACGCCCGGATGTGCCCCCAATGTTCAATCCCGGCACCGCTACTTGGCTTCGGTGAAGCCCCTAGCAACACCAAAAAAGGAGCCTCATGCTCGATATTATTCACCACGGTGGCGCAACAGGCGTAACCGGTAGCTGCCACCAATTGATACTGAATAACGAGCATTCACTACTCATCGATTGCGGCCTCTTTCAAGGCGAAGACGCGGAAGAAGACAGCTTTGAACAGCTCCAAATCGAATTTGATATCAGCACCGTACAGGCGCTTGTTATCACTCACGTACATATTGACCACGTAGGCCGTTTACCCTACTTGCTGGCAGCTGGCTTCAAAGGCCCCATCATCTGTTCCGAGCCTTCTGCCAAGCTACTGCCCTTGGTCATTGAAGACGCGCTAAAAATTGGCTTTACCCGCAACACACAACTGATCCAACGCTTTCAGGAACAGCTGGAAAAGCAAATTGTTAGCGTGCCTTACAAAACATGGCACCGCATCGTTGAAGATGAAAATGGCACCACCCGTATCAAGCTCAAACGGGCAGGGCACATATTAGGCTCCTGCTACGTTGAAGTAGCACACCAGGCGGCCAATGGCGAAAAAGAGCGTATCGTCTTCTCTGGCGACTTGGGCGCTCCCCACGCGCCGCTGTTACCCGCGCCTACATCGCCCCACGGCTGCGACCAGCTAGTGCTGGAAAGCACCTACGGCAACCGCACCCACCCGGACCGCCGCCAGCGCCGTGCTGTTTTAAGAAAAGCGATAGAACAAGCGCTAGCCAACGGCGGCACGGTGATGGTGCCCGCCTTCAGCATAGGCCGCACCCAAGAGCTGCTCTACGAGCTGGAAGGCATTATTCATGAAGCCAAAAACAGCCAGTGGAGCACGCTCGAAATTATCGTCGATTCACCGCTGGCCGCCCGCTTTACCAAGGTATACCGCGAGCTCAAACCCTACTGGGACGATGAAGCCCAAAAGCGGCTAAAAGGGGGCCGACACCCGCTCAACTTTGCCAGCCTCTACACCGTAGAAAGCCACACCGAACACGAGCAAACGGTTGAATATTTAGCCAAAACCGGCAGGCCCGCCGTGGTAATCGCCGCCAGCGGCATGTGTGCAGGCGGGCGTATTATGAATTACCTAAAAGCCATGCTGGGTGATGCCCGCCACCAAGTACTGTTCGTAGGCTACCAGGGCGCTGGCACCCCAGGCCGCGCTATACAGCAATACGGCCAAGGCGGCTGGGTAGAAATTGACGGCGAGCGAATCGACATTAAAGCAGGCGTCACCTCCATCAGTGGTTACTCGGCCCATGCCGACCAAAAAGACCTGCTCAATTTCGTAAAACGCATGCGCCGCTGGCCCCACACCATCCGCTTGGTACATGGTGACCAAGCGGCTCGTGTTGAGTTAAAAAAAGAACTGGAAGCGCTCTATCGGCGTAAAGACAAGCATTTGAGGATCGTAAATTTCTCCTGAAATGCACAGATAGGTTAAACGATCAAAAAATTAGTAATCTCAATGTTAATACTGAGACACCATGAAAAAGATAGCGGTAGCAGGTACTGGTTACGTTGGCCTTTCAAATGCTATGCTGCTGGCCCAGCATAACAGCGTTATAGCGGTAGATATTGTTAAAGAGAAAGTAGACAAAATTAATGCTCGCCAATCACCGATTGTTGATGCGGAGATTAGCAGCTTTCTTAAACGCGATGATCTTGACGTTAGCGCAACGAGCGACTCCGAACGTGCCTATGCGGCAGCGGACATTGTGATTATTGCTACGCCAACCGACTATGACCCCACCACCCATACCTTTAATACTCAAAGTGTTGAGGCGGTGATATGCCAAGTTATCAAGGTTAACCCCAGTGCGCTAATGATTATTAAATCTACTGTGCCGGTAGGTTTTACAGTTAAAGCCAGTCAACGTTTTAATACCAAAAATTTGATTTTCTCGCCGGAGTTTCTCCGCGAGGGTAAAGCCCTTTACGATAACCTTCACCCTTCACGCATTATTGTAGGTGAGCGCTCAGAGCGAGCCGAGCACTTTGCTAACCTGCTCAAACAGGGCGCCATTGAAGAAGAAGTGCCGGTAATACTGACTAACAGTACAGAAGCTGAAGCCATCAAATTGTTTGCCAACACCTACTTGGCCATGCGTGTAGCCTACTTCAACGAGCTTGATACCTACGCTGAAACTAACGGGCTGGATACGCGGCAGATTATTGAGGGGGTAGGGTTAGACCCACGTATAGGCAGTCACTACAACAATCCTAGTTTTGGCTACGGCGGCTACTGTCTACCTAAAGACACGAAACAACTGCTTGCTAACTATCAAGATGTGCCCAGCAATATGATTCAAGCAATTGTGGATGCTAACCGTACACGCAAGGACTTTATTGCTGAGTCCATACTGAAGCGCAACCCTCACGTGGTCGGTGTGTACCGACTTATCATGAAGGCAGGCTCTGATAATTTTCGGGCCAGCGCTATGCAAGGTGTTATGAAGAGATTGAAAGCCAAAGGAATTGAAGTCATTGTGTTTGAACCCACACTACAAGAAGAATTTTTTTTCAATTCACGCGTTGTTAATGATTTGGCAGCATTTAAAGAGGAATCGGATCTTATCCTGAGTAATCGTGTTGTTAGCGACTTGGATGATGTTATAGCGAAGGTTTATACGCGTGATCTGTTTGGTAGCGACTAATTAAGTATTAGAAGTAAGCGGGGTTGTGGTTTTAAAGACTCATTTGTCAGCCTTGAACATGTAAAAGTATCAATTTTGCTTTTGGATAAATATTCAAATGAATAAAGTTTTTTTTATTACCGGCGGTGCGGGGTTTATTGGTTCAGCAGTAGTGCGTGAACTCATTCAACACACACCGCACCAGGTGATAAATATTGATAAGCTGACGTATGCAGGTAATCTGGAATCGCTCAACGGCATTGAAGGCAATGCCCGCTATACATTTGTGCAAGCGGATATTTGCGATGCTGCGGCGATGCAGCAACTCTTTGAAGCGCACCAGCCTGATATAGTGATGCACCTTGCGGCTGAAAGCCATGTAGACCGTTCCATCGACGGCCCCGCCGAATTTATTCAAACCAACGTCGTGGGCACTGCCGTACTCTTGGAAGCGGCACGCAGTTACTGGAATAGTTTGGAAGGCGAGCGTCGCAATGCCTTTCGCTTTCATCACATCAGTACCGATGAAGTGTATGGCGACCTGGAAGGCACAGAAGACCTGTTTACCGAACAAACCCCCTATGCGCCCAGTTCACCTTACTCCGCCAGCAAGGCCAGCTCAGACCATCTAGTACGTGCCTGGCAACGCACGTACGGCCTGCCCACGCTGATAACCAACTGTTCTAATAACTACGGCCCCTATCACTTTCCGGAAAAACTGATTCCGTTGATGATCCTCAACGCCTTGGCAGATAAACCGCTGCCGGTATACGGGGATGGGCAGCAAATCCGCGACTGGCTTTTTGTTGAAGACCACGCTCGTGCGCTCATCAAGGTAGCAATGGAAGGGCAGGTAGGTGAAACCTACAATATCGGCGGCCACAATGAAAAAGCTAATCTTACTGTAGTCGAAACGCTTTGCGACTTGCTGCAAGAGCTGGTGCCAAAAGATGCTTCCTATCGGGAGTTAATTACCTTCGTCACTGACCGGCCAGGCCACGATGTGCGCTACGCCATTGACGCCAGCAAAATCGAACGTGAGTTAGGTTGGGTACCGCAAGAAACCTTTGAAACTGGCCTGCGCAAAACCGTTGAATGGTACCTCGCCAACGAAACCTGGTGGAAGCGCGTTCAAGATGGCAGTTACCAAGGTGAGCGCTTGGGTAAGGCATGATAAAAGTATGTTTTGTAATGCGTTGATAAAGGCATGGTAGCGATATTTTGTAGCGCGTGGTAAGCGCAGCGCACCCGCGGGAGCACCGCGCAGCGGTGCCGGGGTTGGAAATGCGGTGGCGCATCCGGGGCGGCTTGACGCCGCCATTCGCGGGTGCCTTGCCGTTCGTTCCTCACGGCGCGTTACCACGCGCTACAATGTGTGCAGCCATCTGTTAGGGGATTCTTGTAGTGCGTGGTAAGCGCAGCGCACCCGCAGGAGCACCGCGCAGCGGTGCCGAAGGCCACCACGGCAACAATCAAGGCTCCAAAAGCGAAAAAGGATTTTCCATGAACATTTTCATCACCGGCAGCAATGGCCAGGTCGGCTTTGAACTCCAGCGTCAATTTGCCCTTTTCGGTAACATTCTGGCACCCACACGCCAGGAACTCGATTTAACCAATGCCCAAGCCGTTGATGCTTTTCTTGCCGAGCACAAGCCCGCATTAATCCTAAACGCCGCCGCCTATACCGCCGTTGATAAAGCTGAAAGTGAGCCAGAGCAGGCAAAGCGCTTAAACACTGAATTACCCGCCCAACTGGCACACTATGCCGCCCAGCACGATATTCCCCTGGCGCACTACTCAAGCGATTACGTATACCCCGGCAATGGCACCGAGCCTTGGCAAGAAGATAGCCCCACTGGCCCATTAAGCGTTTACGGCCAAACTAAGCTGGAAGGGGACAACGCCATCGCTGAAAGCGGCGCCAACTACCTCATCTTCCGCACCAGCTGGGTATACGCCGCGCGCGGCCATAACTTCATGAAAACCATGTTGCGGCTTGGGCGCGATCGCGATGCGCTCAACATTGTGGATGACCAAATAGGCGCGCCCACCCCCGCACGCCTAATCGCCCAAGTAACGGCACTGGCTTTTACTCCCCATGCTTCACACTTCACCCCTCACGTAATATCCGGCGTTTACCACCTTGCGCCACGGGGTGAAACCAGCTGGCACGGCTTTGCCTGTGAAATTTTCAAGCAAGCGGGTAAATTAGATGAAGAGCTGACTATTCAGGCAGGGCGTGTAAGCGGAATACCCACAAGCGATTACCCTACGCCCGCTCAGCGCCCGCTTAATTCGCGTATAGCGCTCAACAAACTGGAAAATGCACTAGGCATCATCATGCCTACTTGGCAAAGCCAGCTGGCCCTAACACTGCAGGAGTATTGTGAGGAGTAAGATGTCACACCCCAAACATTACACCTCATAAAATCAGGATTTCAGGAATGAATACCTCACCCATCACACCTCACCCATCACAAAGAAAAGGCATTATTCTGGCGGGTGGCTCTGGTACACGCTTGCACCCCATAACCCGGGGGGTGTCAAAGCAGTTGCTACCTGTTTACGATAAACCGATGATTTATTATTCGATCTCGGTGCTGATGCTGGCAGGCATACGTGAGATTTTAATTATTTCTACGCCAGAAGACCTGCCCCAATATAAAAACCTTCTTGGCAGCGGCGAAGACTTCGGCCTGCAATTTGAATACGCCGAGCAGCCATCGCCCGATGGCCTGGCGCAAGCCTTTATCATTGGCGAAGCATTCATCGGAAAAAGCCCGGTTTGTCTTGTGTTGGGCGATAACATCTTTCACGGCCAGCACTTTTCAGACCAGCTTAAACGAGCCAGTACGCAGCCTAACGGCGCCACAGTGTTTGGCTACCTGGTAAAAGACCCTGAACGCTTTGGCGTTGTAGAGTTTGACGAGGCGGGCAAGGCAATCTCGATAGAAGAAAAGCCTAAAAAGCCCAAGTCTGCCTATGCCGTTACCGGCCTTTATTTTTACGATAATGACGTAGTAGACATCGCTAAAGCGGTTGAACCCTCTGAGCGCGGCGAACTTGAAATTACCAGCATCAATAACGCGTATCTTAAGCGGGGTGACCTAAACGTCGAACGCTTGGGGCGTGGTTTTGCCTGGCTGGACACAGGCACCCACGATAGCCTGTTAGAAGCCAGCCAGTACGTACAAACCATTGAGCATCGCCAAGGCCTCAAAATCGCCTGCCTGGAAGAGATCGCCTGGCAAAATGGCTGGATTAGCGATGAGCGCTTGGTAGAACTCGCCAAGCCGCTGGCTAAAACCCAATACGGCCAATACCTGCAACGTCTTTTAAAAGTGAGGAGTAAGACATGAGGAGTGAGGCGTTTTGCCCTTCACACCTCACATTTTACCCCTCACTCCTCACGGTTTAACTATGCACTACGAAAAACTCGCCATACCGGATGTCGTTCTTCTTACCCCTAACGTTTTCGGTGATGAACGCGGTTTCTTTATGGAAACCTTTCGCCAAAATGAATTTGAAGCCCATTGCGGCAACTATCAGTTTGTGCAAGATAACCATAGCCAATCGGCTCAGGGCATTTTGCGCGGCTTGCATTACCAGTTGCACCAGCCCCAGGGAAAACTCGTGCGGGTCACTCGTGGTGAAGTGTTCGATGTGGCCGTCGATATGCGCAAAAGCTCGCCCACATTCGGCCAGTGGGTAGGTGCTATGCTAAGCGAAGAGAACAAGCAAATGCTGTGGGTACCGCCGGGGTTTGCTCATGGTTTTTACGTGACTAGTGAAAAAGCAGAATTCCAGTATAAATGTACGGACTACTACGCTCCGGGGGATGAAGTATCGCTACGTTGGGACGACCCTGCGCTCGATATTCAATGGCCGCTGCTCACTAATCAACCGCCGCAGCTTTCAAGCAAGGATCAGCAGGGCCTATTATTTATTGATGCACCATATTTCAGGTAGCACATGATTGAGATACGCAACCTCTATAAGCGCTACCACAACCACCACGGTAGCGATTGGGTATTGAAAAATATCAACCTTACCATTCCCCCCAAGGTGAGCGTGGGCCTGATAGGTGCCAATGGTGCGGGCAAGTCAACGTTACTACGCTTAATTGCGGGTATGGATAAACCTGAACGAGGCGAAGTGATTCGTCATAGCAAGGTTTCTTGGCCCGTAGGGCTGTCAGGTGGTATGCAGCAAAATATGACAGCACGACAAAATGTAAAATTCGTTGCTCGGGTTCACGGTAGTTCCAGCGAAGATGTAAAGCGAGTCATTAAGCATGTAGAAAACTTCGCGGACATAGGCACCGCGTTCGACGAACCTGTCAGAACCTTTTCCTCAGGGATGCGCTCGCGTGTCTCGTTTGGCTTATCGCTCGCATTTGATTTTGATGTCTACATCTCTGATGAAGCAACCGCCGTGGGCGATAAAAACTTTAAAGCCAAGGCAAAAGCCGCCTTTCGGGAAAAAACGGGCAAGGCCAGTCTTATCATGGTCTCGCATAGCGAAGGCATACTCAGAGAGCTTTGCCAGGCAGGTATATTTATTAACAAAGGCGAAGCCACCTGGTTTGATAGCATCGACGATGCGATTGATGCTTATCACAAGGCATATGGTCTGGTTGAGTCTGAGCGGCTCAAAAAAACGCGTCAAGAGGTCACTGCATCAAGAAAAGTGTTTAGAGAAGCCAAGATTATTTATAAAGAGGCAAAAGATAGCAACAGTGTGTCACCAAAAGAGTTAGTAGAACTAAAAAGCGACATGAATGCCAAACTTCGCACATGGCGGAAACAAAAAGCTGAGCTGAAGTCGCTTCAAGAAGCCAACGACGACGAATAGATTCTTTACAGGTGGCTATTAAACACTATGTTCTCAACACATACAGACAGTATTGCGCACGCCAACGACATCGCCTCCCTACAAGCCTGGAAAGACTTTACGTTCAGGTTCTGGGAAGATAATGCGCCAACCATAAAAGAAGAGCAAAGCCGCCAGCTATTTCACAGCGGGTTCTACAGAAGCCGAGCAGGCCTGTACGATTTAACGGAAAACGACCTTAATGCCTACCTGAGTGATTACCAGTCACTTAGGCTGCAATCGATTAACCAAAAATACCAAACCGTCCTCTCCGACCGTGTGCTATGTGGCCATGTGTTGGCCAATTACTTCGACGTTGAAAAAAACATCTGCATCATTTCCAAGAATGGTGCCCAGTGGTTAGAGTCACCGTGGTGGACAACCGGAAATACAGCGCCTGGCGAGGTGCACGTGCATTCGCTCGCACCGGATAGCCATGCGCAGTACCGCAAAATAAAGCTGGCTGAGAGCAGTGACTCGCAAGTGTTTCAAAAAGCATTTATTAACCAGTTGGTTGAAGAAGCGCAAGAACACAGCGAAGCGTTGATCATTTCCACAGCGCCAGTCCAGCATAGTTGGCTAACAAAAGTAAGCCCTGAAGGCTACCATTTGCTGCATGTCTTACTGGTACGTGAGCCCGATGAAGGGTTACCTGAAATAGCCGCTGCCAGCTTAACAATAGGCCGTGCAGCAACCCTCTCCAGCACACCCGCGCGGGTAGAAGAAGGCGCGCTCAGTGCCAGTATCAATCCTCAAACGGGCTTAATAACAGCATGCCGCGGGCTTAACCAGCAGGGCACGATAGACACCTATGTGCAACATCCTGACACTGCCATAACCCTTGCCGGCGAACACCTGCCTAACTGGGAAGCGATAAGAAAAGCCCTGCTGCGTTTCTTTGATCAGTCATCATATTTGCACGTTTGCAGTCTAAGCTTTGTGATTACCGAAACAGGCGTATCTTTCTTTGGTACCAACACCGACGTTATGGCAGCACACCAAATGCATCAACCACTACTTGAACATGCCAGCATTGCTAATCACTTGAGCAAGGTGAGTGGCTAGTTATGCAAGCGCAACACGTCGTGCCAACGCACTATATGTCAACGCTATTCAAAACGCTTGAGTGGCGCCTAAAAAGGCGGTTGGGTTATCAAGAGGCTATAATACGAGCAGAGGTAGAGCAAAGTGGCTACTTCCATTCAGAATGGTATCTTGCTAATTACCCCGAGTTGCTCAATGAGCCCAGCGCCGTAAAAGACCCACTAGGTTATTACCTGGCTAGCGGGATACAGCAAGGTCACAACCCTGGGCCGGGGTTTCATACCCAGTGGTATCTGGAAGAGTACGATGATGTGCGTAACGCTTCCATGAACCCGTTACTGCACTATTTGCGTTTTGGCCGTGAAGAAGACCGCAGGCCAACGCCCTTTCTGGGCGGTGTGCAAAGCATGATGCACAAGCAAGGAAGCGCAAACCAGCATCGCGTGATTTACAAAACACGCA
This sequence comes from Halomonas sp. AOP43-D1-4, assembly GCF_052446175.1. Lineage (NCBI taxonomy): Bacteria > Pseudomonadati > Pseudomonadota > Gammaproteobacteria > Oceanospirillales > Halomonadaceae > Halomonas > Halomonas sp. AOP43-D1-4. The sequence continues at coordinate 375,038 of NZ_JBQSVY010000001.1, read as the reverse complement.
GAAGCGTAGACCTAAGCCATGTTGGCCGCGTCAAAAGACTAGAGCACTTTGAGGGCGTGCAAACCTGGCGCGAATTTAGCCACACTTTTCGGGGGCAGCAGGGAAGCCTTTCCCAGCAGGAAGCAGAATACCTACATAATCGTGGTTTTCTACCCAACCGAAAGCGCTTTTACAAGCTGCCAGATACGCGGGTAGATGCCTATATCAGCGACCTTCAGGTTAGTTTGCTAGCCCAAACAAACGGGTCAATGCAACCGTTGTTGGAAAACACAGAACTCCAGTGGCAGCTCTACAGCCAGCGCATACCGATGGTTGCCAATCCCGTAATGACGAAGCAAGCACAGCCCACAGGGCCGGTTCTTAAAGTTATATTAATCATGGACCCCGCAGGCGCTGGGCTGGTGCCTCTCGCAGTTGTGGCTACCAAAAAAGCGACGGCTGCCACCGTGGGCATGGCGCTTAGCATGCAGCTATCGCCCAATAGCGGCCGCACCCGAAGCGTTGTACGTTTTAACACCAGTGGGACGATCGTCGGGCCTAGAAAACCGGTACCTTGGGAAAAATACCGCTACAAAGCTGCTTGGCAACAAGCCAGTAAAGACATTATTTTTCCTATTCAAAAAGAGTCGCTTTACTCTTTTGTTCAAGTGGATATCGATATTTCAACGCCGAACCCAATGCTGATTCGACTTGCAGCTGCTCCTACGGTGGAAGATTTCCAGGTACACGGTCCGTTAATGCAAAGCCAAACAGCTATCGACTTTATGCGTGAGTTTGGAATATGAAGCGAGACACCACCTTTTGGGCCCCCAGGCACTCATCTAAAACCACCCCAGACACTCGGGAAGCGCAAGCGGTAGAACTGAGCGATACAGTGCTGCCGAAGGATCATCACAAGCGTTTAATGGAAAGTCTTAAAGAAACCGACCAGCTTACACTGTTAAAGCGCTTTACGCTGGATTTTCATGCCGACCCTGATTTGGCAAGCCTTAGTGAAGAAGACGCCCAATTCTTCTACGAGCGTGGCTTTCTACCTGAAAAGGCAAGGCTTTATGGGCTCAACCGCGACAACATCGACCGTTACTTAAGCGATGTTCAGCGTTGGCTTACCCGGCTAGTCAATGGCCCTTATAGTGTTGTTTTCAATAATAAAATACTATTTGATCAGGTGTTCGGCCAATATTGCAACGTACCACGTACCGTTGCGGTATGCCGACAGGGCAGAGTAATCCCTCATACTGACCTATGGCAGCAGGTCGAGGCAGGCCAAGCAGGCCCGCTAATGTTAGTCGCCAAACCCTTGGGCGGTGGGGGCGGCGGCAGTGTTTACTTTATTCGTATAGATAAGCGCCATGCCGTAGTAGAAACCAACGATGCAACAAACCCACGCTTTAGTGTAAAAGCCGAAGCATTAGGAGAAGTGTTTAGTCGGCAACGGGTGCCGTTTATCATTAATGAATATGTACAACAAGGCGAGTTTTCCAAACGGCTTTATCCACTTACGGTTAATACAGTGCGTGCTTTAGTTGTTCGTAACGCAACAACTGGCGAGCCTTGTTTAGTACGGGCAGTGTTAAGAGTAGGTAATAGCGAATCTTATCCCATCGATAACTTCTCGCTAGGCGGGTTAAGCATAGATATTAACAAGGAAACAGGAGAGTTAGGCCATGCAGTAGCAGCAGCTGGGCGGTTTACCGGGCAGCGATGGACAACACACCCTGATACTGGCGAAAAAATCATGGGTGCTTATATTCCTAACTGGAATGCATATAAGAATAAATTAATAGCAATATTCAATAAACTAACGTACCTAAAGTACTGTGGCTTCGACTTAATACTTCAAGATGATGATTTTGTTGTGTTAGAGGGAAACAGCTATAGTCAGGTGAGACTTTTTCAAATGCATAAACCCCTGTTTAGCAACGAGAAAGTTACTGAGCTATATGCTAAGTATGATATCATGCAACAGTGTTAAGTATAATTAACATGTGTTGCTTGTCTTATTAACTTGTAACTAAAACTGTACCAGAGGTGGACGTATGAAAATTTGTAATACAGAAGTGGTTCTTTTGAAAAATAAACCACTAAGCCGTTCTGAACGCGAGGCAGGCGCACAAGATACACCAGCACGCGAGCCAAGCGATTACTCGATTTTCATAAGAATAACAGGAGAGCATGATGGGGCTTCCTTAATAGGTTTAGGTGAAGCGCGACCAACAAGTGCCAGCGGTGAATCGCTGAACAACGCCTTGCGCTATGCTCGAAAAATGGCAAGACGCCTTATCGGTAAGCAGCTAGACCTGACATCCCAAACGCCTACCGAGCAAGTGAATGACGTTGTCCAAAACGTCATCAGTGATATTTTTGGCATTAGTGGCAATGGCGCAAGTCAGCAACGCCCAAGCCCTTCTGTTTGTTTTGCAACTGAATGCGCACTGCTGGATTTGATTGCTAAAAAGCAGGGCGTTAGCGTTGCACAGTTAACCTGCTCAGATGAGCCAGCCGCTGTTGAGCGCAATGTATACAATGAGCCTCTCAAGAACCCTGAGCGGTTGTTGCGCTCTATTGCTAAAGGAAAGCAAGTGAGTGGCTGGCTTCGTCGTGGTAAGCGTATCACTGGAAAAGATGCCAGTGCTCTAGTGAACTCACTGCTATTCGCACTATCTGGCCATACTCACGATCTTAACGGTATTATCCTTAATGCTGGACAGCGTTGGTCAACAGATGAGTGGAGCGATTTCTGCGATGAAGTTGCCCTTACTGGCTTGGCAGCTAAGCAGAATGTAAACGTTATTGTAGAAGATCCCTTCCACGAAGACGCTGATGCTTTTTATCAGCAAGCATTCGCCAAAATGGAAAGCACGCCAGTAAGCATTATGCTATCTAAGCCAGTATGGGGTCGCGAGTCCATTAACCGTCTCGCTGCTTACCTACCCCATGTTGAGCTTAAAATTACTCCTCAAAAAGCAGGCGGCTACCACGAAGTGCTGGAAGCTGAAAAAGAAGCAGAGCAACACGGCTTCAGCAAAGGCATTTTCCTAGCGGGTATTAATGGCACTACCAACCATAACACTATCGCTATGGTATCGTTGGCAAGTGCAATGCGCTTTAATCGTTATTTCTCAACTTCATTCAAGAAAGAGGGAAAAACGCGGTTAGTGTATCCGTGTGTTACGCTTGAGAATAACAAACTACAAATCCCAGAAGGGCCAGGTTTTGCAACCAACCTGTGCCGTTCGGGAGCGCGCAAGCGCTTGCAGGCATTGCACGCGTTTAACGTGGACGGCCGTACCAATAAGCGCGAGATGCGTAAGGCACTGTTAGAAAGCGTCTATGATGATCGATTTATTGACCGCGAACTGGCAGAGCAAGAGCGTTACAGTTACTCTGACAAAGCGCTAGAAACCACCCTCAACTCGACTCATTAATGGTGTTGTAAATGTCGCAAGACCCTTTTTATGTTACACGCATCGAGCTAATCGCCTATGACAAGCCATATAATGAGCCTGTTGCGCACAACGTAAAGGCAAGTGGTGCACAGCAGGTAAATTTTTACCTTAAAGTGGCTGTTGACTGTGCGGGTGAAGAGCGTGTAACTGCTATAGAGGGGGGGCTGGGACAGCGACGCGGTAAGCCAATGGCTGCCCGTTACTGGGATTACCTGGAAACAGTGGCATCACGCCTAATGGGCAGCCAACTGACATCTGAGTCTCTGCAGAGCGGCAACATGCCAGTTGCCGCTAGAAAGTGGGTAGAAGCCACCGAGAGCTTGATTGATAACGCAGGCCCACTCGATAAACGTCAGTGGAGCAAGATACAGTCTGCTGTTACCAGTACCCACAAGCTACTTGGCAAGGTATTCAAAGCGCTGGCACAGGAAGAGGCAGTCGAAAAGACTGCTTCAGATGCTGCGTTAGTAGAAGCACTGTTCTCACGGGCACAGAATGTTCTGTACCTGCCCGAGGCAGCGCCGCCGACGTATACCTATCAGCCCACTATCAAGGGTAAGCCTCAAACCCCTTCAGAATCGCTATCTCCCAACAGTTCTAACGACACCGTGCTTATGCTTCCATTAGGAACGATGGATGCAAAAAGCCACTTAATGGAGCGTGAGTGTGTACGCCAGGGCTACAACATCCTGCGTACTGGTAAAGGTGTTTTTACGGCGGATAACAACGGCCAGCGCTTCTATTTCAAATTAAGTCGTTCGCCGTTGGTGAGTATTGATGCTATTTCGCTATGTACCCACAAAGAAGCGACGCGTGAATTTTTAGCGCCACTAGGCTTTCCTGTTCCTCGTGGGAGAATGTTCCCCGCCGGTGATTATGACAATGCGACGAAATTTGCCAATCTGATCGGCTACCCCGTTGTTGTAAAACCTGCGACAGGGGTTCGTGGTATTGGCGTTGTGCCAAACATTACCAGCGATACAGAATTAAAAAGTGCTTTCCATGTGCTTGAAAGCAGTAAGCTAGGCCATGACGACTTTATCGTAGAAAAACACATATTCGGTGAAGACTACCGGATTATGGTAATTGGCGGTACGGTGCGTGCTGCAACGCTAAGGGCACCCGCGAATGTGACAGGCGATGGGAAGCATAATATTGCCGAACTGATACTTATTAAAAACCGCTACCGCCAAAATATTCCGCACTTGAAATCACGACCTATTGTATTTAGCGAAGCTACCCGTTATCAGCTGGATAAACAGGGGTTAACACTTCATAGCGTACCAACGGCTGGCAAGCAGATTATCCTGTCTGGTTCATGTAATCTCTCCCAAGGCGGGGACAGCGTCAATATCCTACATGAAATGCATCCAAGCATTATCAAAGTGGCCGAGGATGCTGTTAAAGCTGTGCCAGGGCTTGATTACTGTGGTATCGACTTTTTGATCGAAGACCACCGTAAACCCGTAGGCGAAACCGATATAGGTATTTGCGAACTTAATGCCCATGCTGCGATTGGAACCGCGTGTTACACCATGTTTGGTGAGCCGGTAAACGTTCCAAGAGATGCTATTGAAGAAGCGCTGGTCAAGCATAATTTACCGTTGACGCCATTGCCTGAAGATAACATCGCAGTAAAAGTAAATATTCGCGGCAAAGTAACCGGTGTTGGTTACCGTAAGTGGCTGGCTCGTCACGCGCAGCGTAGTGGGCTAAAGGGATACGTGAAAAATGTAGGGCCAAGGGAGGTAGAAACGGTGTTGCAAGGATCGCTAGTAGGTATCACCGCGCTTACCACTGCGTGTATTCGTGGGCCATCCGAAGCGCTGCCAACCTCGGTTCGCACAACGCATCTTGAATCAGCTCACTTCGATGAATTCACTCTCATTCCCTGAAGGCTAACCCGTGATGGATGCAAGTCTCGAAAACTTCACAGATCTACTTGGCAAGCTGCCTAGCATTACGCGGGAAGGGTTGTTAGTGCATGCGTTGCGTATGCCCACCAGCGCCCAATCATTACTGTTACCCCGCCAGTTGGCTTATTACTACCAGCAAATACCCAAGCCTGAAGCAGGTGCGGAAAACGCTAAGCCAAGTGGCTATGTATGCGGTGTAAGTGGCCGCAATCTGCTACCTGAAGTTAACTTCTGCCAGGATATTCGTGCATGGCGGGCCAGGCTAGAGCGTGCCGGGGTTAAAGTTGTAAAAGCCGCATCTTTTTCGGGTCGCTCAATACGCGATCACATTCGTTACGCGCGGAAAATTGGCTACCCTGTTGTACTCAAGCCCGTTATTCGTAATACGCTATTTGAAGAGTACATTAAAGATATTAAAAACGATGCTGAACTGGAGTTTCTTTTCAGGCAGTCTCGAGAGCTTAAAAAGCAAAAAGCCAGTGATTTATCTGCATCGCCTTATGCCATGACACGGCTTTCAGAAGACCACATAGACGAGCACGGCCGTAAGTTTCTGCCGTTAAGCGTGCGTTATATGGTTGAAAAACAACAAGAAGGCGAGCAACTACGTCTTATTGTAGCGTTTGGTAAAGTCGTCGCGGCACTTACCAAACCTGCCGGCGCCAAGCAGTGGCAGCAAAGCGATGATATCCATGAAAGCTACGAAGCTGTTGGCCGAAAGGTAGCAAAAGTTTTGCAGGGGATGGATTTTTTGCGGGTCGACCTAATTGTCGATAACCCTACCGAACCTGCAAACAATGACAATTATGTGGTCATCGCACTTTCTGAACACCTTAAATGCTACAAACTCATCAGCGATCATTTTGATGCCGCACAAGCAATTTTAGAGCAGGTAGCAGAGTGCAAAATGCCTGACTTGTCAACGGAAGCTACGATACACGTTGAGCTTTCAGGGGTGAGTAACGGGCAGCGGTTAAAGCAGGAGCTAGGCGACGTTGCTAGTGTGCTAGCGTTAACGCTAAAACTAGATGAGTTAGATGAAGTAACTGGACGAGTCCACTTCGAGCTAAGTGGGCCTACTTGGGCGCTAGCTAGCCTAACGTGGATTTATGCAAATGGCTTGGGCATAAACGAAGTGCCCACCAGTGTAACAGTTTCATGATTTATTTTTAAGGAAGTGCTATGCATAATATAATGACCAGAAAAATATTTGTCAGTGGCAAAGTTCAGGAAGTTGGCTTTAGGAAATATTTAAAGAGTGAAGCTGATAAATTAAATATATCTGGTTGGGCTAGAAATCTAGACGATGGCCGCGTTGAGATTCTTGCTAAAGGCAATGAAAATAATCTAGAAAATTTTTATATTGCGGTTATGAAAGAAACAAACGGTTTTAAAGTTGACTCCATTGAGAGGCAGGAGTCAAGACTTGAAGTAACTGATGGCTTTAAAGTTCGTAAGACACGAGCTGTGAGTGATAATGGTGAGATTAAAAAATCATTGTTTTTAAAATATATTGATGAGCTTTATGAAAGTCCTCGTGCTGCAGGTTTGCGCTTAGATTTACCTAAAGTTATTTCAGACATAATTGAAGAAAAAAGCCAACAGTTCTACAAGTACCGAATTACAAGAGAAAATCTTGATAAGCAACGAGGCTTCAGTAAAAATCAGTTGAATACACTGGTTTCTTTGGCGCATCCTCGCCAGATCAGCCATATTATGCTAAGACATATTGAAAGAAGGAAGCTTTCAGTAAAAAGAGCGTTATCATTTCACACTATAATGATGCAGGAGTCTGAAGAGAGACACATTGGTTCGCCAGTACTAGGGTGGCAGCTTGATGAAAAAACAAAGGCTTATAATTTTGCTGACTCAATAGGGTTAAGACGGCCAGACTGTAACAATCAAACTTATACATTTGATGAAATTGAGAAACCCACAAAACCAATGGTTTTAAAGCCTGTTAAATCAACAGGCGCTAGAGGTGTTGCTTTTTTCTATTCGGAAAATGACATTGTATTACTAAGGGATAAAAAGAAGTTTTCTTCTTGGGAAGAGTTTTCAGAATACACTAAGAAGCATGTTTTAAAACATGAAGATAACTTTCAGGGTATACGTGATAGATGGATGCTGGAAGAGTTGGTGCTAGAGGATAAGGGAAGAAAAATACCAGGGCGTGATCTAAAGTTTTACACTTTCTACGGAAAAGTGGTTTTTATTTTAGAAATAGTAAGGGGCGAAAAGGTTAGACATTGCTTTTGGTCTAGAGATGGTGAACGCTTAGCGGGCACCGGAAAATATATTGGTGACGATTGGGTTGGCGAAGGCGTCTCACTTAGCGATATAGAAAGCATAGAGAGAGTAAGCTTAAAAATCCCTGTCCCATTTATGCGTATCGACATGCTCAAAAGTGAAGGTGATATGGTCCTTGGAGAGTTTACTCCGCGGCCGGGGCAGTGGGATGAATTCACAGAAGATTATGACCGTTGGCTTGGTGAAGAGCATGTCAAGGCACGAGGTAGAATTTTGCTTGACTTGATTCAAGGCAAAAAATTCACTGAATTTTCAGAACTTATGGAAGGCAAAAAATTAAATGGGTATTAAAACAATTGCTTTTGGTGGGGATACAAGTCTCGGCTATCGTTATTTTCAAAGTCCTAATTGGAAACCTGTCTTAGAAAGGGTCAAAAATGATCCAATTTCTTTTTTCAGCGAGGTAAAACCATCGCTAGAAGGTGTTGACCATCTCGTGGTCAATTTAGAGACAGTTATTTCCGAAACTGAAGGTATTGCAGCCCCAGGCAAGCTATATTGTGGAATTGATGATCCTGAAAATACGATAAAATGCCTTAATTATGTTGGTGCTAAAACGGTATCCTTAGCAAATAATCATGCTATGGATTTTGGGGTCGAAAAGCTTTTAGAAACTATCGTACATCTCCGGTCGGCCGGTATAGAGGTTATAGGCGCTGGCACTAGCCGCAGACAATCATTAAAGCCCGCAGTAATTACAGTTAATGAAGATTCGGAAAAAAGTAGGAATGTATATGTTTTAGGAGCGTTACGTGCTTCTAAAAGATACTCTGAATATGGTTTTTTTGCCAAAGGCAACAAGGCAGGTTTGGCTAGGTCAACAGCTTCAAGAATTGATGAAACAGTTAAGGATATAAAACAAAAAGATCCTTCTGGATTTGTAGTCTACTACCCACATTGGCAGGGTTGTGATTACGGTAATGTGACTGATTCCATTGCACAGTATTGTAGAGACAGAGTTGATAATGGAGTGGACTTAATCATTGGGCATGGAACACATACTATCGGGGATATAGAAAGATATAAAGGATCAATTATATTTCACTCTATTGGTAATATGGTGTTTAATACTCAAGGGCAATATGCTAAAACTGGTGCTCCGCCTTTTGGTATGATTGTTAAGCTTGAATTCAATGAGTCGGCGCCTAGTTACCCGACTGTTCAAATGCTTCCACTGCTAACCGATAATCGTGAGACTTCATTTAAAACTACACCTAAGTTAGCGTTAGAGAGGTTGTGTAGTGGCAATATGAATAATGGTTATTTTAATCTTAATGATGTTCGGGTAGTGCCTAATGAGGAGGAGTGGCTTAATATTGAACAGAATTAGTATTTTGTGTTTCAGCTGAAATGCCAGATGGCCTATTGGTATAGATCTAATTTAAATAATTTAGTTGCTTTATTCTTCATTATCTTAAATTTTATTAATTTTAATTAAAGTTTGCGGTGCGTATAGCACCGATAAACGTAAGGTGAAACTGTGAGCATAAAATTGCAAAATATTTCTTGTTTTATGAAAAAAATGTCCCCTGATGGTGATTACACTATTGAAGGGGATAAAAATGCATTATTCACAGGTTTGAATGGTGCTTTAACTAGATACATTAATGGGTTGTTCTTTGTTATTGCTGATGATAGTTGGCCTGAAAAGTCAAAAAAGCGTCAGTTTGCTGTTGGAAGTGTTGAGAAGCTAGTTAAAAAAGCAGTGTCTAGAGGCTTTAATGGCTTTATTGTTCCGGTTGAGCATAAAGAGATTATTGAGAGTGTTTCAGGTGTCAGAAGTATAGTAGTGGTTAGTGATACTTGGCCTTTTTTTCTAAATGCTGCAGAGTATATAAGAGAAGTTTCAGGTTGTAAGGTTTTTGCAGTTACAGGCTCAGCTGGGAAAACATCTACTTGTGCAATGCTTGAACTTGCATTAAGAGAACGTTATGGCGACCACTTGTATTCAGCCGAAGGTGTTAATAACAATTTTTTTCGAGATTCTGTTTCTTCTTTGTCACGTCTTTATGGCTATGAAGCAGCGATTCTAGAAGTCTCAGCTTCTAAACGCTTCATTAAAAGTGATTTTTCTATCTCCCCAGATGTGTCTATTTTTACTAATTTATCACAGGCCCATACCGAATACCTAGGTTCTGTTAATGATATAGCGGTGATAAAATCTACCTTATTTAATAAGATGCCAGTAGATGGGCGAATTGTGTTAAATGTGGATATGCCATGCTCAGATATAGTGTACGAAATTGCCAAGATGAAGGTGGATAATGTTATTACATATGGCGAGGCGGACGCTGCAGATGTAAAGCTCGTTTCTTATGATCTTAAAAATGGGAAAGCAGAAGTTTCTTATTTTGGCCGTAACGTTGTATTCTCAACTAAATTGCAATCTAAGCACATGTTATTAAACTCGATTGCTGTTATGACAGCCTTGTGCAATACACCAGATGATTTGAAGAAAGTTTCAAACAATTTACTTACTTTTTCTACGCCTAAAGGTAGAGGCTCAACCCATGAGGCGAATCTTAAAGGAAAAACATTTACTATAATTGATGAATCGTATAACTCTAATTTAGCTTCGCTCAAGGCAAGCCTTGATAGTCTTTCTAACTTTGAGCCTAGTTTAAGTGGAAAGAGATTTGCCGTAATTGGTGATATGTTGGAGCTTGGTGATGCTTCTGAAGAGATTCATAAAAGCCTTGCAGCATTAATTAATGGCTCGTCTGCAGATAAAGTTATTCTAGTTGGACAAGAAGTTGCACAAGCATGGAAGGAAATATCCTTAAGCAAGAAGATAGCTTTACTTCCTGACACGAAGGATTTACTTACGTTGCTCGGTAAAAATATTTCTCAGGGAGACGTTGTTCTTTTTAAGGCATCTAATTCGATTGGGTTTGGTAAGGTTGTAGGTGGATTGATTAAGAGGTGATAAGCTATTCTTTGTTTTTATGGGGGTGCTTTTGTTTCTTTTGTAATTGATTTTCAACGTATCCCGTATTAAAAGCTATAAGGCTTGGAGGTCTTTTTTTAATGTTTACGCTTGTGTGTTTTAAAAGATTTATCTATCGTTATTTTGTTGATGGATATTATTTGAATAAGTTTTCATAAAATATAATTGTTAAGTGCTAAGTCTTATTTCTCGTTTGTAGATATATATAGTAATGGCGGAAAAGATGACTATCCTCAAGCCGCTCTGAAGTGGTGAAGATTCTTATTTTGAGAGTTTATTGAAATTAATCCGTAGAATTGCATTGTTTAGTTAAGATTTAGTGATTTAATACTATCTCTAGTCTTTGGTTGTCACCGCTGTTCTATTTGAGGTGGGGCTACTATTGTACATGGCTAAGTGTTTAGCCAAAACTAGCTGTCTGGATCATAATATAGTGAGGTTGATAATGCTTACTTTTAATGAGTTTTCTGAATTAGAAGATGCGTTGGGTGATATTGCGTACCATAATTTAGATGCTGGTCAAACAATTAAAGGTATTGGTTTTGATAAGAGCCTAGTTCCTGATGGTGAAGTTGGCTCTTATTTTTTAGTGGTTCCTAAAGGGGTTGAGAGTTTTTTTAATGGGAGAAGAGGGGTTTTGCCAGAGGATATTAAATCCTTGTCTTTAGATAAAGTTGTGTTTTTGATTGATAAGAATTACGATTTTAAAAAACTCCCCTCTAATAATAGAATTGTTGTACCTTCTGTAGCTAAGTCAGTTGTTGATCTATTGAATTTTAATGCAGAAAAGGAGAAGTGTAAGTTAGTTGCCGTAACAGGCACCGTTGGTAAAACTTCTACGAAAAGAATAATATCAACTTTGCTTGAAAAAAATGGCTCAATTGGTCACTCAAAGTCTAATGGTGCTTATGGAGTTTTGGAGAGAAGTTATTTACTTTCTGGCTTTGATTTTAAACTTTTTGAGGTGTCTGCTCACGCGCTAAATTTTTCAGAGGATATCGTTAAACCGAATGTTGCAGTCTTGACATCGATAGGCGAGGGGCATTTTGAAAAATATGGCAACATGGAAAATATTTTTGAGATTAAATCAAGGCTACTTTCTAGCCTTAAGTCTGGCGGTACCGCTGTTGTAAATTGTGATATACCTTTTTTTGAAAAAGTAAGAGGTAAGTTAGCAAGTGGTGTTAATTTAACTACTTTTGGTGAGGATAGCTTTGCTGATATTAAATTAGTGGATTACAATTCACAGCAAGGTACAGTTCTTGCTTCCTTGTACGGTGAGGAAGTTGAGTTTAAACTTAGCCTAGCTGGTAAGCATAATGCTATAAATGCACTTGGTGCTATTGCGGTAATGTCAGCCTTAGGTTACTCATTTAAGTCTTATCGTGATGCTTTTTCAAAAATAGCGCCTGTGAAAGGTCGTGGTGTTGTCCATGATTTATCATTAAAGGGTAAAGGGTTTAAATTGATAGACGACTGCTATAATGCTAATCCCTTGTCTATGAAAGCTTCTATAGAATATTTTTCTAATTTAGACTGTCCTGGGGGGAGGAAGATAATGGTGCTAGGTGATATGCTAGAACTAGGTGAGAAATCTAAGCATTATCACGATGAGTTATTAGACTCAATCAATAGTTCTGAGGTTGACAAGGTTTATTTAGTCGGGAATGCTATGGGGGATCTTTGGTCCAAGCTTAACCCAGAAGTTAGAGGCGCCGCACTTACAAAATATACTCAAATTTTCCCTCTCCTAAGGCGTGATATGAAAGATGGAGATACTGTTTTAATGAAGTCATCTAACAGCATAGGTTTGACTAAATTAGTAAACTCACTTGTTAAGAAATTAGGGTCTAAGAGCCATGACTAAAATTGCTGTTTTAATGGGCGGCATCTCTGCTGAAAGAGAAGTGTCTCTCAAAAGTGGTACGGCTATTCTGAATGCCTTGCTCTGTTCTGGTGTTGATGCCTTTGGTATTGACTTAAAGAATAATGCTGTTCAGCAGTTGTTAGATGCTGAGTTTGATGTTGCTTTTGTTGCGCTTCATGGCCGCGGTGGCGAAGATGGCTGTATCCAAGGGGTTTTAGAATGGCTTGGTAAACCCTACACCGGTAGTGGTGTTATGGCCTCTGCTATTGGTATGGATAAGTATAAGACTAAACAAGTTTGGTCTATGGGAGGCTTGTATACGCCTAAATCTACGCTTCTTCACTCTAAAGATGAATTAGATAGAGTTTGTGGCACTTTTACGTTCCCTGTGATGGTGAAGCCAATTCATGAAGGCTCTAGCATTGGTATTGTAAAAGCAAAAGATCAAAATGAACTGATAGAAGCTTATCAGGATGCTTTGCAATACGATAAGCTGGTAATGGTGGAAGAGTTTGTTAAGGGTAATGAGTATACGGTGGCCGTTGTGTCTGGTGAGGCGCTGCCAGTAATTGGTATGGTTCCTTCCAATGATTTTTATGATTACGAAGCGAAGTATCAGTCTTCAGGCACTGTTTATAATTTACCCTGTGGTCTTGAGCCTGCAACAGAAGATCGCCTCAAAGCTTTATCGAAGAAAGCCTATGAGATGATTGGTTGTGAAGGCTGGGGTCGTGTAGATGTTATTATCGATAATTCAGGTATGCCTTGGTTAATAGAAATTAATACTTGTCCGGGTATGACAGAGCGTAGCCTGGTTCCTCAAGCAGCTAAGCATGCGGGCACAGATTTTGATGCTTTGGTTATGTCGATTCTTAAAACTGCAAGTTTAAAGGCCCTTTAAGCATGAGACAATCAAGCGTTATTGATAGCGCAGGGCTAGAGCAGTTTGAAAAGAGTGGTTCTTCAATTCGCTTTGGTCATCTGCGTTATCATGAGGTGGCGACTGAAAACCTGGTGTGTTTAAATGATAGTGTCTGGCTACATAAACATGCTGCCTCTGCTTTTTTAGAAATGAGCAATGCTATGCATAGAGATGGCGTTGCCCCCGTTATTATTAAGATTGGCTATCGCTCTTACAAGCGCCAAACCAGCACTTTTGAATACTATCGTGTGAAAAAAAAGCTTGGCATGGTTAAAACGCTTTCCCGCGTTGCTCTGCCTGGCCATAGTGAGCATCATACTGGCTTTGCAATTGATATTCGTTTGCCAAAGAAAATGGAGGGCGGGCGTTTATCTCGTTCAGACTCTTATAAATGGCTTAAGGAGCATGCGTATAAGTATGGCTTTTATGAGTCATACATAAAAGATAATATCTTTGGGGTGATTTATGAGCCTTGGCATTGGTGTTTTAATGGCTGTTCTGAAAGTAGATCGCTTTTTTCAACACGCTCATTACTTTTGAAAAACATTGATCCGTCAGATCAAACTTTGTTGGATATTATACGTAGCAATGATCCATTGAAAAATTTTTCAGTGGATCTTATGGAAAAGTTCCCCAAAGTATATTCTGCATTATTAACACATTGATTTTTTTATTGCTTAGGGCTGAGCCTTTCCTGATTACTTATTAGGTTGATATTAGCCCTCTTTTCTCCTCTTTATACCCATTTGCTACGGCTTTTTCAATGAGTGAGCTTGTTATCCCTTCTTTTTGTGATTTTCTTCTGACGCCAGAACAATTGGCTTGGATACAAGCTTCCCACCCAGCTCGTAAAGGTACTTTGCCCGCGCCGCCTTCGTTTCGCTCTGCGATGGATGCGCTGGTGCGCCGCTACCAGCGGGAAGAGCAGCAGGCTGGAGTGTACAGCTTTGCGGAGTTGGCGGGTAATCGTGGTTGGGTGGCAAGCCAAATGAATGCGTTAGAGGTGCCCACCGCGAAGATTCTTAAAGATGACTTTTCACTGCAGCACCTGCGGGATGTGCTGCAAGGCGTCGATGCATGTGTGATCAAACCCAAAGAAGCTCATAGCTCCCGAGGGGTGCTCTCACTTAAGCGGGTGGATGAAATTACCTTTGAGTGCTTACAGTTGCGCTGTCGTTTGCGCTTGGTCGACATTCTTGAACGGCTTTATCAGGAAATGCGCGAGCATCAGTTCCCCAACCACTGGCAGTTAGAAGAACTATTGTTACCGCCTTCTGGGTTACTGCGCCCGGTGGATGACTTCAAGTTTTATGCCTTCCGTGGCCGTGTGGGGTTAATCCTACAGGTAGCTCGGCAACCGGAAGGGCAGTATTATCGTTGGTATGACCGTGATTGGCACCCTGTTGAAACAGGTAAGTATGCTGATGCAATTGACCCGGCGCTGCTACCCCCGCGCGACCCCGAAGCACTATTGTACGTTGCAGAGCGGGTGTCGGCGGCGTTACCTACCCCTTTTTGCCGAGTAGATTTATATGAAGCCCGCCAGGGGCCGGTGCTGGGTGAACTTACGCCGGTGCCTGGTACTTACCATGCCTTTGGTGAACAGGCTGATCTTTACCTTGGGGCGATGTTTGAGCTGGACAACGCGGCCGCTGATAAATAGCCTGCAAGCCATGCCTTTAAGAGCTTGAGAATGAAGAATTCTGTAGTATTGCCTACTTATACGGGCGATGAATCCCTGAACAGTTATACCGATGAGCTAAGTAATCTCGCTCGTAGTGTCCATGAAACACATTTACTGGGGCCTTGGTTAATTGCCCGGGTAGCGGAAAGTGAAGGTGCTGAGGTGACGTGGTTTAGCCGGGCTATGTTTTTAGCTTCGCTCAACGGCGTGCAGGTGTTTTTTTGGGACGTACGCTCTAACGAAGCAGCTGTTGGTGCCAAAATTGCTACCCATAAATTGTTTACTCACCGTTTTTTAGATAGGGGCCATGTTTCTAAACCGCGCTATAAAATAGTGCACTCTGCGGAAGGTGCCGCTAATTTTGCTACTAAGCTTGCCAAGCCTGTCGTGGTGAAGCCGATCAAGGGCACACGAGGCCGCGGTGTTAGTTTAGGATTGAGTGATAAGTCGGAGATTGTCGATGCTTATCACAAGGCGAAATCCTCCATTGGCGTATTGGTGGAAGAACAGGTTTCTGGTATCGAATACCGTTTTTTTGTACTGGGCGGTCAAGTGCTTTCTGTTTTGGGTAAAAAATCTGCCCATGTGGTAGGTGATGGTACGTTATCAGTAAGTGAATTGGTGGATGCGAAGAACGAACTTCGCGCCTTAAACCCCCGCTTAATGACCAGCTTGATCCCCAAAGATGAGTGGGTAGAGCAGAACCTGGCTAAACAGTCACTAACCTGGGAAAGCATACCGGCTGAAGGGCAGGAAGTAGTGCTTCGCCAAGAGGCAAATATTTCGCTAGGAGCGGACTCGTTTGATGCCACCGATAGCGTCCCGGAAATAGCGAAACAGGCGGCTATCGAGGCCGTTGCAGCTATTCCTGGTTTGGATTGGGCAGGCGTCGATGTGATGGTAGATACGTCGGATGAGTCTGCGCCGACCGCCTACATTATCGAGGTAAATACGGGCCCTGGTATTGGTGGCCACCATTTCCCGATGCGCGGTGCACCACGTGATTTAGCCACACCTATCTGGCGACGCGCTTATGAAAAACAGAAGGCGCTGGCCGGTACCTTTTCGATCACGCCTATTAAAGCGTCGTTACCTAAGCCTTGCCAGCGCCTTGTTTCGATTGAAGGCAAAGTGCAAGGGGTGGGGTATCGTAAGTGGTTGCGTCGTGAGGCAGCAGCGCTGAATGTCCAAGGATGGGTGCGCAATCGCGCTGATGGCTCAGTGCAGGCAGTATTGAAAGGCGATCTTGCTAAGGTGGAACGTATGCTTGGTAAGCTCCATTTTGGCCCGAAGGCGGCATCTGTGGCTAAGGTGTCTGTTACCTCGCATAGTCGCGCTCTCAGCTATTCGGGCTTTAGAATATTGAAAACTCGCTAACCATGCCGTTCATTAGTGTGCTTAATATGTGTTCAACTTACCCGATAACTGTTGATTAATAGTGGCCATTATTTCTTATTTGAAAGCGCTGTTACCGCTTACCAGCGCCAGAGAGCGCAGCGACATAGGTTTGTTAGCACAGCACGGTGTGTTCGAACGGCGTTATTATCAGCAGCAAATGCCAGCCTTGCAGCGGTGGCTGTGGGTAAGGCCTGAACTGCATTTCTTGCGCTTGGGGTGGCGTGCGGGACTAACCCCGAGCCCTCGGTTTGATGCTCAGTGGTACATCTCTCGCTATGGGGATGTCGGGCGGGCTAAAGTGAACCCGCTGCTGCACTTCTTACGCTATGGCATTCATGAAGGGCGCTTGCCTTCCGTTGAAGGCCATATCAGTGATTTTCCTCTCTTCCAAGGGCAAGCGGTTTGGCTGCATCACCAGGCTTGGCATGGCCACGCGGGGGAGGCAATTCCTAAATTGCATGCGCTGGCTGCTCAGGGGCAATCTGCGGCGCTGTGGTACTTGGCAGGCTGGTATTATGGTCAATCCCGTTATGAAGAGGCGTTGACGCATTTACAAACGCTTGCGGAAGGTGATGCTGAACGGTACCAGCAGTGGATCCCACAGGCGCTGCTAAAATGTTATGTACGCTTGGATAAGCAAGCTGATTCTGAAGCGCTGCGTGATAAACAGCACGTCTCAGGCAATGGCTTGGATGAGGCGATGTTGCAACTGGCGTCGGTTAATCTACCCTTGGAGCAGCGGTTAGTCCCGTTAAATCAGTGGTTTGCTCGCCGTAAGCTGGTGCCGTTGCTGCCGTTAGAGTCAAAAAGTGGCTTAGGGCGATTAAAGACACGCCGAGTGAGAGCCAAGGTGCGTCGGCGTGTGCCGTTGGTATCGGTGGTGGTGCCTGCCTATAACGCTGCAAACACCATTAATGTGGCGCTGAAATCGTTATTAGCGCAGAGCTGGCCCAACCTTGAAATTATTGTAGTCGATGATGCCAGTACCGACGGCACGGCTAAACGAGTCGAGAAACGTGCGCGTCTAGAGCCCCGTCTCACGCTTATTCGGCATGAGAGAAATCAGGGAGCCTACAGTGCTAGAAATACGGGTGTGAAGGCCTCCAAGGGGGCCTTTGTAACGGTGCATGATAGTGATGACTGGTCACATCCGCAAAAAATTGAACGCCAGGTATTAACACTTATGCGCCATGCTGAGGTGATGGCTACCCAGTCTTTTTGGGTGCGCGTAAATGAGCATTTGCAGCCGTTAGGCCCATGGCATCTATGTTCTGATTGGCTGGAACCCAACCCTGCTTCTGTCATGGTACGTCGTGAGGTGTTGGATACGCTGGGGCTGTGGGATGAGGTCGCGGTTGCAGCGGATAATGAGTTTGTTGAGCGGTTACAAAGGTACTATGGCGCAGAGGCACTATTTAAAGTGGCGACTGACGTGCCTTTGGCTTTTTCGTTAGTGCAAGCAGCTTCGTTGACGCAGCGCAAAATAACCCATGTGCGCACCATTCACTGTGGATTGCGGCATTTGTATCATCAAGCGGCAGCATGGTGGCGGAAGCGCCAAGTGGTGCCGGTTATGTCTAATCAAGGGCATCGGCGGCTTTTTCCCACGCCGCTTGGTAATTACCCGCACCCCTGTATTCGTTATGACATTGCTGTCGTAGTCGATGCCTCTGCGCGTAACCCAGAGCTTTTACAGCTATTGAATACGCTGTTACGACTGTGCCAAGCAGGCTACCGCGTTGTGGTTTGCCCTTGGAGCAAGCCTGATGACTTTAATACGCGCTGGTTAGCGGATGAGATGTGGGAACTTTGCCACGAGGAAGATATTGCGGTTGCTCATGGCGGCATCAAATTACACTGCGGTGAAATACGTGTGCAATCGCTTGCTCCTTCGGTTAGCTGGCCTGATAGTGTGCCGCAGCTAACCACACAGGAAGGTGTGCGTGATTTGGCAGGTCAACCATTGCCGACCTTGCAAACCGAAGAACTAATAGCCTACTTGGCGGGTGGTGGCCGAGTGGTGCTATGAGAGCGTGGCGGGTGGTGAGAAGCTTGGGATGGGCACAACATATGAAGGGGTGGCGACTGCATGGCTGGCGCTACCCTTTTTTATGTTGGGCAGTCGCCCGCCTGTTTAATAAGCAATGGTACTTACAGAACAATCCTGATGTGGCGGCGGAAGGAGGAAATGCTTTCGCCCATGGCTTGTTATATGGCTTGGCAGAAGGCCGTGAGCTTTCGCCGCATATCAGCATCAGTGGTTATGGTTATTGCGGACATCCTCCGTGGAAGCCTTCCCAAGCCGTTATACATTACTGGTGGTGGGGGCGTTGGAGGGGGTTAAGCCCATTACCCCGTTTCGCTGGTACCGACACACAGATGAGCCGCCGCAGTCAGCTTTGTTTAGCGGTATTTGCTCATAGTGTGGGCACTCGGTTATATGGTGCCGAGCGTAGCTTGTTGGATGTACTTTCCACTCTGAAATCGCTGGGTGTTGCCACCGTAGTGGTCGTGCCAAATGCTAGCAACCCAAGCTACCTGGATGCGTTGCGCCACGTTAGCCGTTCGGTGTATGTCGTACCGTATGGCTGGTGGCGAGAAGGAGAAGCAGACCATCCTGTAACACTTGCGTCAATTCAGTCATTGCTTGAAGCGAGCCATGCAAACGCTGTGTATGTAAATACGCTAACACTTCAGGCGCCAGCGGTAGTCGCCAGACGCTTAGGCTTGCCTGTGTTGACGCACGTCCGCGAGCTACCTGTGTATGATCATGGTCTTTGCCATGCACTAAACAGCTCGGCGCAGGGGGTTGTGGCTCATGCAGTTACCCATTCTGATCTTTTGGTTGTGAATTCTCAGTGCACGGCTAATGCGTTTCAATATACAGGTGCGCCAGTCGCTATTGTGCCAAATACGATAGATATGTCTGGCTGGCAGGCGGTTCCAGCCTTACAACCTGATAGACAGCGGCCACTTCGGATTGGGCTGCTGGGTAGCTTGATCCATAAAAAAGGGTTGGAAGATTTTGTCGCGCTTGCCGATAGCTTGGTGCATAAAGGCGTTGCGGCAGAATGTTATTTGTACGGGGAAAACACGCCAGATTTAGACGCTTTACTCGATCAGCGGCGTAAAGTGGATAAAGCGTCGGGTAACAAAGGCAGCGTGTTTCATAAAGGGTACGTGCAAGACCCAAAGGATGCGCTGTCAAATCTCGATGTTGTGGTGAACCTCTCCCATTTCCAGGAGTCTTTTGGCCGTACTGTATTGGAAGCGATGGCGGCCGCAAGGCCAGTCGTGGCCTACGATTGGGGCGCGCTACCTGAACTGGTAGTACATGGAGAAACGGGTTTTTTAGCCCCCTTGGGGGATGTGCAACGGGTAGCACACTGGATTGAAGTATTGGCCAATAACCCTGCGTTGCTTGCCTCTATGGGGCGTGCTGGTCGCCAGCGTGCTGATGCTTTATTTGGTACCAAAGCTCATCAAGCAGCAATGGCGCATGCATTAAGCCGCCTATTTCCTACTGTTGTCACGGAAGTCAATCAAACGAATGGTAGTAGATGAGGAGTGAGTTGGGGTTGGGAACTATTTTAACGCCGGAGGAGTTGCCCCGATTAGGTGTCGCGGCAGTCATTAAAAATGAACTGGATGCATTGCAAGAGTGGGTTGCCTTCCATTTAGCTGTCGGCGTCGAGCATTTTATTATCGCAGACGCAGGTAGTAGCGATGGCTCTTATGCATATTTATGCGAACTTTCACGCCTTGGTTTAGTGACATTAGTGCATCGTCGTCCATCAAAAGTGGACGATGCGTCAAGTACGGCTTTTGCTTACCAGTCTCTGTTAGCCGCTTGCCCTACGATGCTAGATATCGTTGCCTTCATTAATGTGGACGAGTTTTTATTACCGCTAGAGGAAGAGAGTACTCAGGAGAATTCAGAAACCAGTACAAAATGCTCTACTGATAGCATGGTGCACCCAGGCAGGTTGCGTACTTGGCTTAGGGATATATTCAGCGATCCCGCGGTGAGCGCTTTGGCGCTTAATTCTGCTTGTTTTGGGTCTTCTGGAGAGCGCTTTCGTGGTGATGGCTTGGTGATTGAGCGTTTCACTCAACGCTCTTCTCGTACCTTTCGTTACAATCGACTCTACAAAAGCATAGTTAGGCCTTCGCGGGTGCAGCACTTTGATAATGAACACCATGCGACGTTAAACACGGGGCATTACGTTAATAGTAAGGGGGCTCCGTTACAATGGGTTGAAGGGCGTCCTGGTGTCAGTCGTCGAGTATGCTGGCAAGGGGCGCGTATTAACCATTATGCAGTTAAGTCAGTGGAAGAGTTTGTGCGAGGCCAGGTATTGCAGCGCACTAGTAACACATTCACAGCCATGCAAGGTGATGATTACTTCGCCCGTTTTGATCGGAATGCTCGCGAGTGTTATGCCGCCAAGGCATGGGACAACCAAGTCTACCTAAAGGCACTGTCGCTACCCTGCACAAGCACCTTTGCGGTGCCTGTTAATGCACCTCGGCAACCGCGATGGCGTGAAATGCTGGCGGCTTCCTTATCGTGGTGGAAGCGGGCACGCTATGCGTTTGTGCACGCTCATGCTGTACCGCTGCAGCTTCCCATTACTGGCTGGAAACGAATGTGGCCCCAACAATCTCGGGTGCTGCTTACCCAGCGAGGGGTGCTGCTCCAGGCTAACGTGAGTGCTGCCGGCTTATCACCTGTTAATAGCAATGTGAAGCTTGCCTGTCGTTGGCACGAGGGCGTCGAATGCGTGTTTCCTGCTACTCGCTTTGAATTTACTGACGGCGACAGTACAAGCGGTACTGTTCATTTCCGTGTTGAGCTGCCGGTTCGGGCCGGCAATGTAACGTTATCTGCTGTGCTAACCACTGAAGCAGGCGAGCAGCGTATACCGCTAGAGCGTTTAACGCTGATGCCTGATGCTTCAGCGCAGGAGCTTCAGGCCAGTGCTCTGATTGGCCGACAGGGCTGGCTGTTTCTCGATCAGGATACTAACGCAAGCCTGTACCAGCACCTTGGCTATATATCGTTACGTCAAGAAGCTATCGATAATTGGGTTACCTATGCAGAGCAACTCACGACGCTTTCTGGTCAGGTAAACGCGAACGTTTTGATGGTGGTTGCACCGAACAAAGAAAGGGTGATGCACGCTTATCACCCTTACCCAATGGGAGCCGTTACGCCGGTGGACCAGGTTGTTGAAGCGTTGCCGGATGATTTTTGTCTGTATCCTGAAGCGCTGTTGAAACAAATGGGTGATGACGCTTACCACATGACGGATACCCATTGGACGCAGCAGGGTGCCATGCGCGTGGCCTGCGAGGCGGTAAGTAGATTAGGGTTGGCGGCACGTGAAGATGCCAAGCGTTGGTTTGCTGAGGATCAGTATAAAGTTGTGCGGGTGCGTGGAGATTTGGGGAGCAAGTTAAATCCCGTGCGCATGGCTGCAACTCCGCGCTTAAGCTCATTTGACCATCAGGAACATAAACGCTATGACAATGGCCTGCCCAACTTTGGGCGTGTCATTGTGTGGGAAAATAGCGATGCGTTTCTTGATCAGTGTTGCTTGGTGATGGGAGCTTCTTCAAGCTATATGATGTTTCCGTTTTTAGTTCGAATATTCCGGCGCGTGGTTTTTGTGCATAGCGCTGGCAATATTGATGCATCGCTTGTTCAAGCCGTCTCAACTCAAACGGTGTTAGTGCAGACTAACGCACGTTTCATGGTGAGGGCGCCACAATTAACGTGGTCGTTGCACGATACCATTCTTGAAAAAACAGAAGGCGTAAGCATGGAAGAACACACCGCTGCGTTTGCTCAACGTATGCCCGCTGACCAAGCTGCCTTAGCGGACTGGGGATTGGCTAAATGGAATGATTGTCTTCCGGAAGGGTGGTTTAGCGCGTGACGATAACAGCCAGTATGCAAGTGGTGCTGGGCAAGCTGTCATTTCAGCAAGTGCTTGAGCCTAAAGATAACGTGGTATGGGATGCCTTTCACCATCGCTGGGAAGCGTTAGACGAGTCGATGGAGTTTATCACTCAGCGCAATATCTATTTACCCGGCTGGTATATGATTGAGCTGCTGGTAGACCGCTCGGTCACCTCGGTAGCGGCTAGCTTTCGCTTTGAAGCAGGCAAGCGCACTTTCAATATCGATATGCCTCTACGCGTAGGCAAATTGAGTAAGCGGCTGGTGTATGCGCCCTGGGGCGTAAAGCGCATCGCTTTCAGGCCAATGAATGCGAAGGGGCATTTTTCGATATTGCATTTTCGTCTTGTATGGGTAACGCCCGCGTTTGCGCGTGATCGTTTATTACAGCGCTTAATCAATATCCATCAGGATTATCGCGATATTACCCAGCAAGCTGCATCTGCCATTGTCCGTGAGCGTGCTCGTGAGCGAGGCGAATCATGGCGTAGAACGGCTATTCGCGAGTACGAATCCACCTATATCAGCTTATGTTCGCGGCGTAACTATCGACTTTGGGTGCGTCAGTTTGAAGAGACACCTGATCCTGCGAAGATGAGGGCGGACATTCAGGCGCGTCAGGCCGTCGTTGAGTCAGCAGGTGTGTACTATTTTTATATTCCTGTCGCGGGTGCTGATACTACGGACGCTCTTGCTACTACGCTTTCAAGCCTTCAAGATCAATCGTTGGGTAATTGGAAAGCAGTCTTGTTGCCTGTAGAAGAGTGTTCGGCGGATGTTCGGCAGCACATCGAAACATGTGTTGAGCAAGATCCACGTATCACGCTGTCAGTGTTGCAAGATGAGCCCCAGCAAGCGGTACTTTCTGCAACGGTGTGGGTGTCTATCCTGTGCCCTGGCGACCGGCTTGCAGCCCATGCGCTTTACTCGTTGGCGGACAGTGCGGGCGCTGAATTAATTTACAGTGATGAAGATGAAGTAGGCGCAGATGGAATGCGTCACTCGCCGCTTTTCAAACCCCAATGGAACCCGGATTTACTCCTTTCTCAGCCGTATATTGGCTGCGCAATATGGGTTCGCGGCGATAAGCTACCAGGACTAATGCCTGCCGGTGGCTTACCAAGTGCTACCGCTGTGGGTAATTGGCAGGCTAAGCTGGCGCTTAATGTGTTGGCGATGGGGGCTGAAACCGAGGCTGTGAACGTTAAGCGCATAAGCCGGATACTGTTCCATCGAGCGTCACCATTCACGTTGTCGCCAGCTGACGATTACGCTTCGCTAGTGCGCCTTAGCCTCCAGGAAATGCAGTGCTCTGCTCAGGTGGTTCCTGGGCGTGTGGTTAATTCTGCGCGGGTCAAGTGGCCCGTACCCTCACCGCAGCCTCTGGTGAGTTTGTTGGTGCCTACCCGTGATGGTGTCGAAATACTTAAGCCGTGCGTGGATGCTATCTTGGAGCGGACCGATTATAGGCACTTTGAATTACTGATTCTGGATAACCAGTCCAGTTGTGCCAACACATTGGCTTATATGGAAGAAGTAGAGCGGCGTGATGCGCGGGTGAAGGTGCTTCGTTGGAATCACGAGTTTAATTATTCTGCGATTAATAACTTTGGTGCTAAGCATTCAAGTGGCGACATCATCGGTCTGATTAATAATGATGTTGAACCTATCGATGGTGAATGGTTAACAGAGATGGTTAGCCAAGCATCCCGGCCAGAAATAGGCTGTGTAGGAGCAAAGCTTTACTACCCCAATGGGACCGTCCAGCATGGTGGGGTTGTGTTAGGGATAGGTGGCGTTGCTGGGCATGCACATCGTTTTTTTCAGCATAACGAAGAAGGTTATACTGGGCGATTGCAACTTATTCAGAATTTAACAGCAGTAACAGCGGCATGCTTATTACTTCGTCGTGATGTGTTTGAGAAAGTTGGTGGCCTAAATGAACCAGATTTAGCAGTCGCTTATAATGATGTGGATCTATGCCTAAAGGTTCATAGGCTTGGACTGAGAAACCTTTGGACACCATATGCTGAACTTTACCATCACGAGTCCATTTCTCGTGGAGCAGATAACACACCTAAAAAGCGGGCTCGTGCATTAAAAGAAGCACGTTATATGCGTAAGCAATGGGGAAGTTTGCTAGATGAAGACCCAGCCTATAATCCTAACCTTACGTTAGCGCACGAAGATTTCTCGTTAAGGTAAAAGATATTGAGGATTTCGTAGGTCTTGGCAAGAAGAGGTAATGGCCATTAATTATGTTTCTGGAAAGCCCTCTTCCTGGGTCGTTCTAAGCGATGGCGGACGGCCAACAGAAGATATCTATTTTCTGGCGTCTGCGGCTCCTGCGCTTCAGCGTCTAGGCGCAAAGGTGGCGCGCGTTACTGCTTCACGCTCATTAGGTGCTGCCTGGATGCATGGCCAGGCTTTTTTGCGTCAATACACGGGCAGCAATTTATTGCTTTGCCGTTCATTACCGCTTGGGTGGTTGCGCTGGTTAGAGCGTCATCGCAGTGCCTTTGGTTACATCGTTTATTTGGTTGATGACGATATTGCTGCTGCTGCCAACGACCCAACGCTACCTGCCGCATACTGCCAGCGTATGCGGCGGATTGCTCATCTTCAGCCCCGCTTGCTGTTGCTAAGCGATGAAGTGGTCGTTTGTAGCGAAAAGCTTGCTCAGCGCTTTTATGCGCAGCATGGAAATGTTTCGGTATTAACGCCGCCACTGATTGCGCCATTACCAACCCGTGAGCATTTTACATTATCGCCTTCAGCGCAGGCACCGTGGAAGATTGGTTTTCACGGTACGCGGGCTCATCTTACTGATCTGCTACATATAACGCCGGCATTATGGGCAATTCAGCAGGGCAGGTTAGACACGCAACTTGAACTAATGCTGGGTAAACATACGCCTAGCCAATTGGCCGGATTGCCGCGCGTTCAAACGCCCGATCCGTTGCCTTGGCAGGCATTTCGTCACTACCAGGCGAACTGTCGGTTACATATTGGTGTGGCGCCGCTGTTGGAAACCCCGTTTAACCAGGGCAAATCCTTTATCAAGTTTTTAGATATTGCCGCGATGGGAGGGGTGGGTATTTACTCAAACCGCTACCCCTATACGGAGATCGTTCGCCACGGTGAAAATGGCTTGTTGGTAGAGGATTCTCCTGCCGCGTGGCAGGCTGCTTTACAGCAGTTAGTAAATAATCCCCAAACAGCCGCTGACATGGCCCAACAGGCGGCGATCGATGCTCAACGTATTGGCGACCTGCAACAGGCCGTTATGTTTTGGCAGACTCGGCAAGACAATAATTAAGTTTAAAAAGGGAGCTATTCGTATGGAAGCTATTTTTAACGCGTTTTACGAACAAGTACCGAATGCCAATGTGGCCAAAGAGGGGGTGGCCTTTGGCACGTCTGGCCACCGAGGCCGCGCGACTGAGCGTACTTTTAACGCAGCCCATATTATGGCGATTACCCAGGCCGTGGTGGATTATCGTATGGAGGTCGGCTACCAAGGGCCGCTATTTCTAGGATTCGATACTCACGCGCTTTCCCGGCCTGCCTGGGAGTGCGCGCTGCGTGTATTGGCCGCCAATAACGTACCGGTGCTAATCGAAAAAGATCACGGCTATACCGCGACGCCGTTGGTTAGCCACGCCATTTTGCAACACAATGCATCCAACACGGCGTTAGCCGACGGTTTGATTATTACGCCGTCACATAACCCGCCTGAAGATGGCGGTATTAAATACAACCCTTCCCACGGCGGCCCTGCCGATACAGAAGTGACATCATGGATAGAGCTACGCGCCAACGCGTATCTGCTGCGTGAGCTGGGCGATGTGCCGCTTGCCTCTGTGGGCGAGGCGCTTGCTCATGCACAAGAGTACGATTTTACCGCTCACTATGTGGCTGACCTTAATAGCGTAGTGGATATGCAGGCTATCCAGCGGGCGGGGTTAACCTTGGGCGCTGACCCCATGGGTGGGACCGCGTTGCCGGTATGGCAGGCGATTGCAAAGTACTATGAGCTGGCGCTAGACGTGGTCAACATGGAGGTCGATGAGTCCTTTGCGTTTATGCCGCCCGACCACGACGGCAAAACCCGCATGGATTGTTCAAGCACGGCGGCGATGGCGAATCTGTTAACGATGAAAGACCGCTTCGATATCGCCTTCGGCAACGACCCGGATGCCGACCGTCACGGCATTGTGGATGCTAATGGCTTGATGAACCCTAACCACTTTCTAGCCGTATGTATCGACTACCTGATGGGGCATCGGCCTGAGTGGGCGACGTCGCTAAAAATTGGTAAAACGCTGGTGTCGTCTTCCATGATCGATAGGGTGGTAGCGTCTCATAATCGCGAGCTTTATGAAGTACCGGTTGGGTTTAAGTGGTTTGTCGATGGACTACATGAAGGCTGGTTGGCCTTTGGTGGCGAGGAGAGTGCTGGCGCTAGCCTGTTAACGCGCGATGGAAAGGCATGGTCGACCGACAAGGATGGCATTGCGCTATGCTTGCTGGCGGCAGAGATTCTGGCAGTTACCGGGAAAACACCGAGTGCGTATTATCGCGAGTTGACTCAGCGCTTTGGTGAGCCTTGCTATAAGCGGGTCGATACCGCTTGCACGCCTGAAGAAAAAGCGGCTTTCAAAAAGCTGAACAGTGAGAGTGTGACTGCACAAACACTGGCAGGAGAGGCGATTACCGCTGTCCTGGTGACAGCGCCCGGTAATGGGGCGAGTATTGGAGGTATTAAGGTGACCACCGAAAACGGCTGGTTCGCTGCACGTCCCAGCGGCACGGAATCGCTCTACAAGGTATATGCTGAAAGCTTCAAAGGCCCTGAGCACTTGGATGAGTTAATTGAAAGCGCTAGGGCGTTGCTTTCGGATATGTTATAGCGCGTTACCCGCTAGTAGGTGGCGCCCGTTACGAAATGAAACAAGGAAATAAGTAATGACCCAAGTGCGTAAAGCGATTATTCCCGTCGCCGGTTTTGGTACGCGGTTGTTGCCCATTAGCAAGGCAATTCCCAAGGAAATGGTGCCTGTTGTGGATCGCCCCTTAATTCAGCACGTCATAGAGGAAGCATTGGCAGCTGGCATTAATGAAATTATCCTGGTGACACGTTCAGGTAAATCGGCGATTGAAGATCACTTTGATGCCCATGTTGAGCTTGAGGATGCACTGGCTAGCAAAGGAAAAGATGCATTGCTGGCAACGCTTGAAGCCATTGCCCCGCCAGAGCTTAAAATTACCAGCGTGCGTCAGGCAAACGCCAAGGGCTTGGGGCATGCGGTTTTTTGTGCTGCGCATTTACTGGGTAACGATGAGCCGTTTGCGGTTATTCTGCCGGATGTGTTGGTAAAGCCTCAGCCAAGCAGTAATACCTGTGATCTGGGCCGTATGGTGGAGCTTTGGGACGCCAGCAACGCCGGGCAAATTATGGTGGAAGCCGTGCCCCAGGAAGACGTTTATCGTTATGGTATTGTTGACTGTGATGAGCCCAGCGCCGGTGAAAGCGCGGATATGCGCGGCGTGGTCGAGAAACCCAAGCCCGAAGACGCGCCTTCACGGTTGTCGGTCATTGGCCGGTACATTTTGCCGTATCGGATTATGGAGCTTTTGCGTGACCAACCGCCTGGCGCTGGTAATGAAATTCAGTTGACTGACGCCATTGACCGCTTAATGCAGGAAGGCCAGCAGGTTCAGGCGTTCCGCATGCAAGGGCGCACCTTTGATTGCGGCCATATTGAAGGCTGGCTGCAAGCGAATAACACGCTTGCCCGTGAAGCGGGCTATAACCTGTAAGTTAGCACGCATATATGTTTGCATCGTAAGCCGCCACGTTTGGCGGCTTTTACGTTTTAGGCTGCGGGTTAAAACAATGTAGCAGACAAGGGGGCAGTATGAATGATTTGTTAACAGAGGTATGTGCGATTGCTCGTGAGGCGGGCGATGCTATTTTACGTGTTTACGCTCAACCGTTCGACGTAGCGATTAAATCGGATAACAGCCCCGTCACCGCCGCCGATAACGCGGCAAACCAGGTTATTTTAGATAAGTTGAAAGCGCTTCCAGAGGGGATCCCTGTTCTTTCAGAAGAAGGGGGCGAGGCGTTCACCGGGCCGGATGCCAGCGGGCGCTATTGGCTGGTGGACCCGTTGGATGGCACGAAAGAGTTTGTAAAGCGTAATGATGAGTTCACGGTGAATATCGCTCTCATCGAGAACGGCAAGCCTGTATTGGGCGTTGTGCTGGCACCGGTATTCAACGTGGCGTATATCGCAGCCAGCGGCGTGGGGGCGTTTAAGATTGATAAGCATGGGCAGCGAGTCGCTATTCATGTTTCCGGTAGGCCAAAAGAAGGTACCCCGTGGCGCGTAATGGGGAGCCGTTCCCATGCCAGCCCCTATTTGGAAGATTGGTTAAAGCAGCTAGGCCCCCACGAGACAAGGCCCATGGGCAGCTCGTTGAAATTTGGCATCATCGCCGAAGGCAGTGCCGATGTATACCCACGCCTCGGCCCCACCAGCCTATGGGACACCGCCGCCGCTCAAGCGGTCGTTGAACAAGCGGGTGGGCGAGTAGTGACCCTGGACGGCACCCCGCTTTGTTATGCCAACCCCAACGAAACCCTCAACCCGGATTTTGTTGTTTGGGGGCATTAGCGAGAAAAACGCCACCATCACGTAAATGATGCAGAGGTAGTGCGGCTCCAGACCAAGGAGGCACACCCGGGCGGCTGACGCCGCCTTTCGCGGGTGCCGCAGGCTCGTTCCTCGCCTGCGTTACCACGCGCTACGATTCTGCGCATGCTTCAACCGTAGTGCGGTGTAAGCGAAGCGCACCCGCAAAGCAGCGCACCGCGCTGCCGGGGTTAGGTGCGGTTATCCGGGCGGCTGGCGCCGCCTTTCGCGGGTGCCGCAGGCTCGTTCCTCGCCTGCGTTACCGCGCGCTACGATTCTGCGCATGCTTAACCGTAGTGCGGTGTAAGCGAAGCGCACCCGCAGCGGCGGCCCGGCGCAAAGCAGCGCATCGCGCTGCCGGGGTTGGATGCGGCTCCTCGCCTGGGCGGCATATCCAAAACGGCTAGCACCACCCTTTACTATAGATGCTGCTCACAGGCTGTTATTCCCAGTCCATTGTGGAAACGTCGGGAATGCGTTCTGAACCCCAATCACTTTCGTACCATCCTTTTTTTACGTATTGATGGAAGCTTGACCACTCCCAATCGCGAGGTGCTCTGCTCCAGCCGTGTTTCACCGGGTTGTAGTGAATGTAATCGATATGCCGCTGCCAGTCGTTTTCGTCCCGAATAACGTGCTCCCAAAAACCTCGTTGCCAAGCGTTTGGGTTTCCAGAGGGAAGGAGGAAGTCTTTCGATGCATACTTTTTGATATCTCTCCAACGAGAAGAGTAATCAGAATCATCTTCCGGGAGGGTCCAAAGGCAGTGGAGGTGATCGGGGAGGAGTACAAAAGCCTCCATCACAAAAGGTTGCTCCTCGCGTACTCGACGAAAAGCTCTCCCAAGCGCATTGATATTGAGTTGATCGGCGAGCAGCGGCTGGCGTGAATGAGTCACGACCGTAAAGAAATAGCTGCCTCCGGGCACGTAGGCTCGCCGATAGATTGCCATTACTGCCTTCCTTTAAAATATTATAAATATTACGAGGTAAGGTTAATGGCTTATGAGGTGTATGTCATCTTGAGGGCACTTTGCTCGCGGGTGCGCTAACGCTTACGCCACATTACAAGGTGTGAATGTAGTGCGCGGCAGGGCTTTGGACGCGCCCGCGATGGTGCCAAAAGGCGGTAAGAGCGTTTAACGATGGTGCTGCTTTTCGCGTTCGGGCTGCCACAAGATGGCGTCGATACGTAGGCGGACTTCGGAGTTATTGGGTAAAGGCCAATCAATAATATCGCCTACTTTAAGGCCGATAAGGCCCGCGCCAATGGGTGCCATTACCGAAATGCCGTCCTCAACCGTGCTGAGTGCATGGGGGTAAACCAGTGTACGCACCATTTGGCGCCCGCGGGTTAAGTCAGTGAAACGGATTTGGCTGTTCATGCTGGCCACGTTGTCGGGGATTTCCTGAGGATCAATCACTTCCCCGCGGGATAGCTCTTCCTCAAGCAGCGTGGCCACGGCAAGCTCTTTATCCGTAGCGTTATCAATCAAGCGCTGCAAGCGCTCTGCATCAAGACGGTTAATAATAATGGGAGGACGTTGTCCCATGGTCACTCTCCTTGGAAAGCAATGAAATCAATCGGATACTTTTATTTTACAGTAAATAAACGATTTTATAGCTGTCAATAAAAACAGTCCTCCCCGAAAAGGGAGGACTGTTCACCATGACCAGTGTAAGCGATCTAGCAGAGGAAGGCGATTACATTACTCCTTGCTCAATCATGGCATCCGCCACCTTTCTGAACCCGGCAATATTAGCGCCTAGTACCAGGTTGGTGGGGTCGCCAAACTCTTCCGCTGTGGTGGCGCACTGCTGGTAAATATTGGCCATTATCTCTTTGAGTTTTTGGTCAACTTTTTCCATGGGCCACTGCTCCATGCTGCTGTTCTGTGCCATCTCCAGCTGGCTTGTCGCTACGCCGCCGGCATTAGCGGCTTTACCTGGGCCATAGGCAATTTTAGCGGCCAGGAAGCAGTCAACAGCCTCGGTGGTTGAAGGCATGTTGGCGCCTTCGCTCACGCAGGTAATCTGATTGGCGAGAAGCGTTTTGGCATCAAGCTCGGTTAGCTCGTTTTGGGTGGCGCAGGGGAAAGCGGCGTCTGCCTGAATGTGCCAAACTGCATGCCCACCTTGTGGATAATCCCGTGCGCTAATGTAGTGCGCGTCAGGGTGCTCGCTTAGGTACTCTTCAAGCGATACCCGTTTAACTTCTTTAAGCTGCTTAAGAAGCCCGAGGTCGATACCCTTTGGATCGTGGACTGTGCCGCGTGAGTCGCTACAGGTGATGGGGGTGGCGCCCAGCTCATACAGTTTTTCGATGGTGTAAATGGACACGTTCCCCGCGCCAGATACCAGGCAGGTTTTGCCTTCCAGGGTCTCGCCGCGTGCCGCCAGCATGTTTTGCGCGAAGTAAACAGCGCCGTATCCGGTGGCTTCTTTACGGCCAAGCGAGCCGCCCCAATTAAGGCCTTTGCCGGTTAATACGCCTTCATAGCGACCTGTCAGGCGTTTGTACTGCCCATACATATAGCCGATTTCACGCGCGCCAACCCCAATGTCGCCAGCCGGTACATCGCGGGTAGGGCCGATGTGGCGGTAAAGCTCTGACATGAAGGCTTGGCAAAAACGCATTATTTCGTTGTCTGACTTACCCTTGGGGTCGAAGTCAGAGCCACCTTTGCCGCCGCCGATAGGCAGTCCGGTTAAGGCGTTTTTGAAAATTTGCTCAAATCCTAAAAACTTGATGGTGCCTGCCGTAACGCTTGGGTGAAAGCGTAAGCCGCCTTTGTAGGGCCCAAGGGCTGAGTTGAACTGAATACGATAGCCTTTGTTGACCTGTACGCGGCCAGCATCATCTAACCAGCAAACGCGGAACATGATTTGGCGCTCTGGTTCGACCATACGTTCAATAATGCTGTGCTGTAGGTAGTGCGGCTGACGCTCAAACAGAGGACGCAAGCACTCTAATACTTCTTCTGCCGCTTGATAAAATTCAACCTGAGCGGGACTGCTAAGCTTTAAACGGGACAGCGTATCGTGAACGTAGGGCATGAAAAAATACCATGTGTAATTACTAAAGACGTTGTTAGCTGGTCAGCTATTTGAGGGACATTAAACGAGGAATGCGCTTTCTTGCATACCCTATGTCGTTTCGGAATGAGTAAAAAAATAGTGGAATTTAGACCAAAGTCGCAGTGTTTTGCTTAAAAAAGCAGAATATTAACAAAGTCAGTTAAACGATGTTTAAACGTAATGCGGTGCGTAGCGTCAGTATTCATTGCCATGCTGGTGAGGCTCAATCGTAGTGCGGTGTAAGCGAAGCGCACCCGCAGCGGCGGCCCGGCGCAAAAGCAGCGCATCGCGCTGCCGGGGTGAGGGTTGGGCGCGGTTCCAGGCTTGAGCGGCACACCCGGGCGGCTGGCGCCGCCTTTCGCGGGTGCCGCAGGCTCGTTCCTCGCCTGCGTTACCGCGCGCTACGATTCTGCGCATATCGATGCAGAGTGCTGCAACCGTAGTGCGGTGTAAGCGAAGCGCACCCGCAAAAGCAGCGCCCTGCGCTGCCGGGGTTAGGGTTGGGTGCGGCTCTGGGCCAAGGCGGCACACTAGGGCGGCTGGCGCCGCCTTTCGCGGGTGCCGCAGGCTCGTTCCTCGCCTGCGTTACCGCGCGCTACAATTCTGCGTATGTCGATGCAGAGTGCTGTAACCGTAGTGCGGTGTAAGCGAAGCGCACCCGCAGCGGCGGCCCGGCGCAAAGCAGCGCACCGCGCTGCCGGGGTTGCGTGCGGTTCCAGGCCTAGGTGGCACATTCGGGCGGCTGGCGCCGCCTTTCGCGGGTGCCGCAGGCTCGTTCCTCGCCTGCGTTACCGCGCGCTACAATTGCCATGCTGTTGTGGCGTGATTCAACCATCGGGCGCGGCATTTATTATCGTGGTGGTGATTCACGGTGTGGCTCAATCGTAGTGCGCGGTAAGCGAAGCGCACCCGCAAAAGCAGCGCCCCGCGCTGCCGGGGTTAGGGTTGGGTGCGGCTCCAGGCCGGGGCGGCACACCCGGGCAGCTGGCGCCGCCTTTCGCGGGTGCCGCAGGCTCGTTCCTCGCCTGCGTTACCGCGCGCTACAATTGCCATGTTGGTGTGGCGAGGCTTAACCATCGGGCGCGGTAATGGCGTTTACCGGCGCTATATGGGCAGGGCGGCGCCGTCTGTGCGGGGTTCGGTGCCGCCCTGGAATGTGCCGGTGGCGGCGTTGCGTAGGATGATTTGCCCGCGGCCAAAGGTCAGCGCATCGTTCGTCCTGACGATGTGATGCCCGCGCCGTTCTAATGCTTGGGCGAGGTGGTCGGGAAAGCCGGGTTCCACCGCAACGGTTTTGCCTGCTACCCATTTCCAGCGCGGTAGGTCCAGTGCCGCCTGTGGGTTGAGCCTGTCTTCCAGTAGGCTGGTAACTACCTGTACGTGGCCTTGAGGCTGCATGTAACCGCCCATCACGCCGAAGGGGCCGACCGCTTGATTATCCTTGGTGATAAAGCCGGGGATAATGGTGTGGTAGGTGCGCTTGCCGGGGCGCAACACGTTAGCGTCTTCTTCGTTAAGCGAGAATGACCAGCCTCGGTTTTGCAGGCTGATACCGGTGCCTGGCACGACAATACCTGAACCGAAGCCTTCAAAGTTGCTTTGGATAAACGAGACCATATTGCCTTCGTCATCTGCTGTTGCGAGGTACACCGTGCCGCCCAGAAGTGGATTGCCGTGTACAGGGTCAATGGCTTCGTTTCCGATCAGCTTACTGCGCTGTGCCAAGTAGGCCGGTGAGAGCATCTGTTCGACGCTTGGTGCCATGTCTTCTCGCTCGGTGATATAACGCAGCCCATCCACATAGCCCAGCTTGGTCGCTTCGATGCGGCGATGCAGCGACTCAACCGCATCGCGTGGCTCATCGCCCAGTGCTTCCAGCATGCCGAGTGCCTGTAGCGCGATTAAACCGCTGCCGTTGGGCGGAGTTTCCCAGATATCATGACCGCGATAGCGAGTGCTAATAGGGTCAACCCATTCCGGCGTGAAGGCAGCAAGATCTTCCTTGCGTAGAAAGCCCCCATGCTGGCGCGAAAAAGCATCCATGGCATCGGCTAGCACGCCTTCGTAGAACGCATTGGCGCCGCTTTCAGCTATCGCGCGTAGCGTGTTGGTCATGTCGGGTGAATGCCAAATGTCGCCCGCTTTTGGGGCATGGCCGTGTGGTGTAAAATGCTCAAACCAGGGGGCAAACTCAGGGCGGTTGTACTGCTTGTAACGGGTGAAGGCTTTGTGCCATAGCTGACTCACCACGGGAGAAACCGCAAAGCCCTCTTCGGCCAGGGTAATCGCCGGGGCCAGCAGTGTCGCAAGGGGAAGCGTGCCAAAGCGCTCAGAAAGCGTGGCCCAGGCAGCGGGGGCGCCGGGTACGGTCACTGGGGTTAGTCCGTGGGCGGGCATTGCATCCAGGCCAAGCTCTCGTACGGCGTCAATACTAATCCCCATTGGGGCTCTGCCGCTGGCATTAAGGCCGTGTAATGTATCCTTCACCCATACTAGGGCAAATGCATCGCTGCCAATACCGTTGGAGGTGGGTTCAACCACGGTAAGTGCGGCGGCTGTTGCAATCGCCGCGTCAATCGCGTTGCCGCCATTACGCAGAATATCGGCACCCACTTGGGCGGCAAGCGTTTGGGAGGTGGCGACCATGCCGCGCTTACCCAACGTCACCATGCGTCGGGAGGCGGCCGGGTAGTAATGAGGGTCGAGGTTCATTGAATTATCCTTGTACGATATGCCAAGCAGGCCACTGTAGGGCTCAACATTAGCAGGATAATCTTATGAACGTCTTCTGATAGCCTTGATTACGTATTAGGCTTTGTACGAAAACTGCTTGCGCTCGACCATACGGCGTTAAAAATCAGCTCAAAATACTCAGTAAGTATCCCCCGGCAAAGCCGGGGGCTTTATATTGTTAGCCCCTCAAAGGGGCAAGAATCTGAGCCGCCTGAAGGCGGCTGCCTCACATTCCAAATTTGAGCTGATCATAATGCTCATCCACCTTTTCCTGATTCCGGATATAGGCCCTTACCATTCCTTCATCAAGCCCTACTGTCGAGACGAAATAACCTCTCGCCCAGAAGCTTTCACCAGAGAAATTTCGCGATCTGCCCATGAAATTTCTGGCTATAGATATCGCACTCTTCCCTTTGATGTAGCCAACCACATGTGACACCGAGTGCTTCGGAGGGATGCTGATACACATGTGAACGTGATCACGCATCAGGTGCCCCTCTACAATCTGGCACTCCTTCTGTCTTGCCAGCTCATGGAACACCTCACCAAGGTGTTTTCGGATACCACCAAAGATCGCCTTCTTTCGCTTTTTGGGGATGAACACGACATGATACCTGCAGTTCCATGTTGTGTGAGCAAGACTCTGGTACTCTCTCATTGGGAACTTCCTATCTCTTGGCTGAGATTGGAGGTTCCCTTTGACCGCATCACACGGTCAAACCTCGGGTAGTCCCCCGGCAAAGCCGGGGGATTACCTTATTTATTTACCCATGTAAACTCCGTTTTTTCGCTGATTTTTGCCTTGTCTGGTCTTCGCTCAGCGACTTTTCGTACAATCCCTAGGCGAAGCAGGCCGCAGCGAACCGTTGGGGGGCTCACCTTTCAGGGCTTACGCAACAGTTCAATCGGCACGTTAAGGTGTTGCGGGCGCTGGAGTACATTCAGCAACACAATGGCGCGCTCTTCGCCCTTGCAGCGCTCGAATATAGCATCGAGGTCTTTAAAGGGGCCGTCAGTAATGGTGACTTTTTCGCCCGCGCAGAAATAGGTATGACTCCCTTCTAAGCGGTGAGGTTGGGCGCGAAGCGTCTCCACCAGTGTATTGGGCACGCTAATGGGCGTATTGCCAAACGTCAGCAGGCGTAATACACCACGGGTAGAGCGAATGGGGCGCCAATTGCTGACAACCAAGTCTAAACGAATAAACAGGTAATAGGGAAACAGCGGTTCGCTCACCGTGGCAAGCTTGCCCTGGCGCTTGCGTTGTACATTCAGTACTGGATGAAACACCTCATAACCCTGGTGAGCGAGGTGTTCGGCCGCACGGAATGATTCGCTGCCTTTGCACTGAATAACGTACCAGTTGGGCAGGGCGCGCTCTTCAATGCTGGTCTCGGAAGTGGTTAGCTCTAGGTCAGTGGGTTCCATGCCGTTAGCTCTGTGCCTGGGCGAGCAGTGTAGCTAGCGCTTCTAGGGTTTGGTCGATATGTGCCTGAGTATGATCATAGGCAAGGAAAAAGCGTAGCCGGGCGCTCTTTTCCGGTACGGCTGGGTAAAGAATCGGCTGAACATTGATGTGGTACTGTTCAAGCAGCGTGTGAGAGAGGTGTGCTGCCAGCGGTGAACTGCCCACAATGATGGGAACAACGGCGGCGCCGATGCTGTGCCCGGTATCCATGCCGTGCTTTTTGGCTTGCTGCAGGAAGTAGCGCGAGATCGAGTGAAGCTTTTCCACCCGTTCAGGCTCTTGCTGCATAAGCGCTAGCACTTTGAGAGAGGGGGCGGCGACCTGGGCGGGCATCCCCACACTGTACAAGAAACCGGGCGCAAAGTAGCGCAGCGTTTCAACCAGCGCTTTAGTGCCCGCAATGTACCCGCCGCAGCCGGAGAGCGTTTTGCTCATCGTGCCCATCCAGATATCCACATCACGTGGGTCGATGGCAAAGTACTCATGAAGCCCTAAGCCGTTATTACCCATAACGCCGAAGGAGTGTGCTTCATCAACCATTAGCCATACCTGGTGCCGCTTTTTGAGCTCGATAAAGCGGGGCAGATCAGGAATGTCGCCATCCATGCTGTAAAGCCCTTCGATGACGACAATCACCCGTTCAAATTGATGCCGATGACGGCTAAGCAAGGCGTCGAGGGCATCGGGGTCGTTATGCGAAAACGATATGCGTTTGGCGCCGGAAAGCTGCGCGCCAACCAGTGAGCTGTTGTGAATATACTCGTCATGTAGCACGAGGTCTTTAGGCCCAAGCAGATAGCCAAGCGTTGATACGTTAGTGGCATGCCCGCTTACAAACGCGACCGCATCATCGACCTGATACACCTTGGCAATGGCGTGTTCCAGCTCCCGATGAATAGGGCGCTCACCAGAAACGACTCGGCTGGCCGATACGGAGCTGCCGTAACGCGTCACCGCCTCGCAAGCGGCTTGGTTAACGCGCGGGTCACCCGAGTAGCCAAGGTAATTGTAGCTGGCGAAGTTAATGCACGGTTGCCCCTGAATAACGCTGGTTGCTCCGGCAATGCCTTCATGCACCTTAAAGAAGGGGTCTTTTAACCCCAACTGTTCAGCACCCTGGCGCAGCATGGCAAGCTGCTGGTAGCCTGGGTGGGCATCAAACCGCGTAAAGCGCTCGGGCACCGGATTGCTTGAGTCGTTGCCCTGTGAAGGGGCGGCAGCGTTGGACGTTGCGCGTGGCGTCGTACGTTTACGTGCTTGTTCCAACAGCTGCCGTTTTAAATCAGAGCGCTTAGCGGTCATGGTGTCTCGGTTGTCGATGATGTTGATGCTGGCTCGGTGAGCCCGCCTGCCCCGTGGCGAGCGGCCAGAGAGGCTAACGCATCTTGCGGTGCTTCTTCAACATCGTCGTCATGCTGATGGAGCTTTTGAATCAGCACACCCGCCAGCTTGTTAAGCGTTGAGGCTTCGCTAAGTATCATTACCGGCACCTGAACACCCAAGCGGTTCTCGATTGCTGTCATCAGCTCGACCCCCATCAGCGAGTCAAAACCCATGTCGTAGACCGAGCGATTAACGTCAATCTTTTCCTCTTCAATTAACAGGATGCTGGCAAGCTCTGCTCGAAGCAGCTCTGTGACCGTACTATGCAGCTCTTCCGGGGAAAGGTCGGCAAGCAGAGCGCTGATATCGTCATCGGTATCGTTGCTGCTGTCGTCATCGCTGGCACGGGCAATCTCGTTAAAGCGTGGCGCATTGGCGGTCGGCAAGAAGCGGGCGAGCGCTCCCCATTCAAGCTCCAGCACGCCAAGGCTGGGGCCGGGTGATACCAGCATCTGCTCAAGCACGTTAAGCGCATCATCTGAACGAAGGGCTGAACCGCCTAAACGCTCTTGCAGCGCGTCACGCGTGCGAGAGTTGCGCGCCAGGAAGCCGACATCTTCAATAGCACCCCAGCGTACACACGTGGCGGGAAGACCGGCGGCACGGCGATTAGCGGCAAACGCTTCGAGCCAATGGTTGGCGGCCACGTAATTGGCCTGACCTGGGTTGCCAAATAGCGTGGTCGCTGACGAGTAGAGGATGAAGAAGTCCAATTGCTCATTACGCGTTAGCGCATCCAGGTGGCGAGCACCCTCTATTTTGGGCGCTAGCACCTTTTGAATGCGCTCGGCGTCCAGGTTACGGATCAAGCTGTCATCTATCACCGTGGCGGCATGCACGATACCGCGCAGCGGGCCCAGCTCATCCTTGGCGCGAGCTAACACGCTGGCCAGTGCGTCGTGGTTGGTAATGTCGCAGGCTGCGGCCATTACCTGTACGCCCTGAGCATTAAAATCCGCAAGCGCAGCTTGTGCTTCTTCGCTGGCCGGGCCGCTGCGGCTAAGCAGAATCAGTTGGCGAGCGCCTTTGCTTACCAGCCATTGGGCGGTTTTAAGGCCGAACCCGCCCAAGCCGCCGGTCACCAGGTAGCTGCCATCGTTTGATAGGCTCAGCGTTTCACGGCCTAGCGCTTCGTTCCTGGGCGGCGCAATAGGCTGCTCATAGGTAACGACGACTTTGCCGATCTGGCGCGCTTGCTGCATATAGCGGAAAGCATCAATTACCTGGCTATGGCTGAACGCGGTAAACGGTAGCGGGCTGAGGGTGCCGTCGTTAAACAGCGCCATCATTTCCCCGAACAACCGCTGGGTCAGCGCGGGCTGCACTTTCATTAGCTGATCGGAGTCGATACCGAAATAGCTTAAGTTATTGCGGAAAGGACGCAGGCCAATGTGGGTATTCTCGTAGAAATCGCGTTTACCCAGCTCCAGGAATCGACCAAAGGGGCGCAGGGCGCGCAGGTTTTGGTTGATAGCTTCCCCAGCAAGTGAGTTCAGTACGATATCGACACCTTCGCCCTGCGTATCTTCAAGAATTTCTTCAGCAAAGGTGAGCGAGCGGGAATCATAAAGATGCTCCACGCCCATTAGCCGTAAAAAGTCGCGTTTCTCTTCCGAACCCACTGTGGCGTAAATTTCCGCGCCAAGCCATTGGGCAATTTGCAGCGCGGCAATACCGACACCACCGGCTGCACCATGAATCAAGACTTTTTCGCCTGGCTCCAGGCGTGCCAAGTGTTTAAGCGCGTAGTACACGGTAAAAAACGTGGTCGGGATGGTGGCAGCGGCGGCGTAACTCACGCCTTCTGGAAGAGGCGCTATCGCGTGCTGACTAGCAATCAGCCGGTCACTAAAACTGGCTGGCCCAAAGCCGACGATGGCTTGCCCTGGGGCTACGTGAGTAACGTTGTCGCCCACGGCAATAACTTCACCAGAGAACTCAAGACCCAAGGTTGGCCCCGCAAAGCCGTTCTCGATCGCTTCGTCAGAAAGCAGGCCGAGCGTGTACATCACGTCACGGAAGTTAAGCCCGGTAGCTTTTACCTTGACCTCAACCTCATCGGCCTTAAGCGCAGGTAACGCTCGTGGGCGCCACTGTAACTGGCGCAACTGCCCGGGTAGAGCAAAGCCGAGGGTCATTGCTTGATGGGCAGGCGTACTAACGGTTCGTTGAGGTGCTGGTGCAGGCAAGGTGCGCAAGCGGGTGGCAAAGCGTTCACCGCCTGCATGGATGACGACTTCGTTTTCGCTGTCCGCGATAGTCAGCGATGCAGCCCATGTACTTAACGCTGCATCACTAACCTCATGGGGGATATCCAGCAGGCTGGCCGTATGCCCCACGGCTTCATTGGCAAGCGAGCGACCAAAGCCCCAAAGTGCCGCATCATCGGGTACGTTGTCGTGTGCTTGCTGTGTTTGCTGAGTGTGCCAAAGCAGGCTAACACCTTGAGTGGTAAGCCATAGTGTTGCCGAGCTGAGTTTGGCCGCTTCCAGCGCCAGGCTCCACTGCTGGGCACGATAGCAACGCAAGGTTTGCACGCTGGTGTCGCTACCGCCCAGGTCGCGCAGGTCAATCACATTCAACGTTTGAGCAGCATCGCCCCATTCGCCGAGTGTATGTTGCAATAGCGTATCGGGTGCGTCGTTGCTTTGCTCAACCCGGACCTTGGCCTGGTGTGCGGTAAGTGCTTTAGCCAAGCGCGCCGCAAGCGCCTCGTTGGTCGGGTCGGTGATGATTAACTGGCAAGGCGTGTCGGCAAGGCTTTCATCCGCCTGAGGAGTGACGGATGCCAGTGGCAACTGGGCATGCAGCAGGTAAGCGCCCGCCGAGCTCTCTTCAAGCTCAATAGGGGCTGAAACCATAAAGCCTTGGGCACTTAGCCAATCGCTTAGTGTGCTGTGTTCCAGTGCCGTCTGGTCGATGCCTGGCGTTGCCAGCACGTCGTCTAGCCACTGGCTGGGGGATATACCCATTACCATAAGGTGGGCGCCAGGAGCCAGCTGGGCAGGCAAGGCTTCAATCAGCTGGCGCGTGCGAGCAGGTTGAGTGGCATCGGTACTGATGAAGGCGAGCTGGGCTTTTTCTGCGTTTGCTAACGTGTGTGGCGCATCATCCAGCGACTGCACATCAATAAGCGGGTAGCGCTCTTGCAGCTGTTCTGCCTGGTGGCGTGCGCTGTCATGCGTGGTAATCACTCGGTAGTGGTGATTACCTGCCTGGCCTGCATTGGCTAGCTGTTCCAGCAGACGCTGGCCCAGCGCAGGCGCGCAGGGGCCCGCTTCAAGCAGTTGCAGGCGCTTGCCTTGGCCCAATAGGGAAAGTGACGCTTCGATCAGGCTGCCAAGCTCAGTGGCAAGCGCTTGCCAACCGCATTCACCGATCAGTACACGGTTTAGCCTCGCCATTAGCTCAGTGGTAATGCCCAGTGTCTCAAGCGATGTCGTGCCGCTGAGTAGTGCATCACGGTGCAAGCCCAAGCGGCCCACCAGGTGAATCGGTGCAAAATAGTCGGGGTAATCCTGCACCAGTAGTTGCCAGATAGCTTCGGGCGCCAGTGCTTCCTCGTCACCTTCAATGGCATAGCCATGCTGGGTAAATGCTTCGCTTAGGCTATCGAGTAACGGAGCGACTTCCTGGGCGTAGCGTTGACCGGTATATGACGCGTAGTGGCCGCTTAGTTGCGCCAAGCGGTTTAGGGCATCGGCCGCCAGGGGCAGTGGCTTGGCGTCAAGCGGCGCTGGCGTAAGCTCGATATCCAGATAGCTAAACGATTGATGATGCGCGCGGTTCAAACGAATCGCCTTGAAGCGTGTTTGGCTCAGCACGGCCACGGCGTTTCCATTCGCATCGTACAGTTCAAAATCTGCGGTAAACGAGTGGGGCGCGCGTTTGCCCATCACGGCGCGAGCCAGTACCGGCACACCCGCTTCGAGGTTGACCTGTATACGACCAACCCGAACAGGCACAAACGCAAGCTGTGCGGCAAATTCGCTGTGCTGCGCTAGCAAGGGGATAAACATCTGGAAGGCGCTATCCAGAATGCCGGGATGAAGGTGAAGCGTCGCTAGCTGTGCCTGCACGTTACTGGATAAATCGATGGCGCCGATGACGGCGTTATCTTCGATCCATCCGTGGCTAATTGCCTGGAAGGCAGGGCCATAGTGCAGGCCGATGCGCTCGGCCATTTGCAGGTGTTCCGTTAGCGTGTAGTCCGGTGCGCGCGAAGGCAGTTTAGGTGCCCGACGGTTGAGCAGAAAGCCACGGCTTTCGTGCATATTGCGCGCTACCGCGTTTAACTGCCATTCGTGACCATTGGCTGGTTCGCGGGAGTGAATGGCGATGCGGCCGTCTTCCGAATTGAGCGCTAAGCGCAGAGCACGACCGTTAGGCCCATCCAGCAAAAGGGGCGCACGAATTTCCAGCTCTTCGATATCCAAAAGCGGGGTATCTTTTTGCTGTAGTGCGGCGGCCAGGGTTAGCTCAACAAATCCGGCACCGGGGAACACCGCGCCTTCACCCACCACGTGATCGGCAAGCCAAGGCTGACGTTTAATGTCCAGCTGGCTTTCCCAGGTGTGCTCTTGCTGCGCCAGCGGGTAGCCCAGTAGAGGATGCTGGTAATAGCGTGACAGTAGTCCTTGGCTGTCTTGTGTGCTGCTGACCCAGTGCCGCGTGCGTTGCCATGGGTAGCGGGGCAGTAAGGTACGTTGGCCTTCCACGGGGAACACATGACGCATATCAAATGAGAGCCCGCTCAACAGTAACTGGCCAACGCTTTGTTGCAGTTGTTCAAGACCAGGCTTGTGCCGCTCAATAGTGCCAATTGCCAGCCCTTTACGCTCTTGCTGGCGCAGTGTTTCATTGAGGTAGCGGCGCAAAATGGGATGCGCGCCAACTTCTACAAATACGTTATAACCTTGTTGTATCAGCGCGGTGGCTGCGTTATCAAACAGGACCGGTTCGCGGATGTTTTTCCACCAATACGTGGCGTCAAGCTCAGTGCCCAGGCTAAGTTCACCGGTAACCGTTGAGTAGTAGGGCAGCTGTGTTTTACAAGGGGTAATGTCGGCCAGGGCATCAATAACCCCCTGCTGGATGCTATCCATGGCGGGGCTATGGAAGGCGTAGTCCAACGGTAGGCGCTTAGCGAAAGTGCCTTGTTCACTTAACGCGGCTTCAAGCTCGGCCAGTTGATCGCGGTTACCTGCCAGCGTGATGCCTTTAGGGCTGTTAATACCCGCGAGGCAAACCTGGTCAAATTCTGGCTTGGCAAGCCATGGCGCTATGTCTTCGGCGC
Source organism: Halomonas sp. AOP43-D1-4 (assembly GCF_052446175.1). NCBI lineage: Bacteria > Pseudomonadati > Pseudomonadota > Gammaproteobacteria > Oceanospirillales > Halomonadaceae > Halomonas > Halomonas sp. AOP43-D1-4. Next base: position 331,922 of record NZ_JBQSVY010000001.1, on the reverse strand, counting down.
TCATGGCGACGGCGCTCATTTCGCCCTTGCCGCGGGTTTTGCCTTGATAAAAGCTGCGGAAATAAATGACCTTGACGGCGTCTTCAAGACTGAGTGCGCCTGCAGCCCAGGCTGCAGCGACTTCCCCGACACTATGCCCAAACACAGCGGTAGGTATAATGCCCTGCGCTTTTAGCCATTCTGTTAGCGCGACCTGTAGAGCAAACAGGGCTGGCTGAGCGATTTCGGTAAGCTCGAAGCGGTTCTCTCCGTTCTGTCCCTCAAGTTCAGCACGTAGCGAGAAATCGCCGTGCTGCTGAAATAGGCTGTCCACGCGGTCAATAGCATCGGCAAAAACGGGGGCTGTATTGAGCAATTCACGGCCCATGGTTTCCCACTGGCAGCCATTGCCGTCATAAACAAATACCGGGCCACGCGCATTGGGCAGTCGTTCCAGCGTGATCACATGCGGGGTGTCTTCGCCCTTGGCAAATTGGCTCAGCGCCGCTGCGGCTTCTTCTGGCGTTTGCGCAAAGCAAAATGCGCCAAAGGTGTGCTGTTCACGGTAGTTAAACAGTGTATGGGCAACATTGTAGAAAGCGCTGCTGCCTTCTATGAGATGCTCTGCTAATAAGTGAGCGCTATCCGTAAGTGCGTCCTGGCTTTTAGCACTTAGTCGGATGGGCAGTGCATGAGCGGATGTGTGGCCAGGTGCTGTCGGCTTTTCGGGTGCGCTTTCTAAAATAACGTGGGCATTGGCGCCACCAAAGCCAAACGAGTTAATCCCGATGACCAAGCGGCCCTCTTTTTTAAGAGGCTGCGCTTTGGTAACGACATGCAGGTTCCATTCATCAAATTTGATGCGTGAATTAAGCTTGCGAATGCCGATGGTAGCAGGCACTTCACGGTGTTGCAGACTATAAAGCGCTTTGGCAAGCCCCGCGACCCCTGACGCCGTTTCCAAGTGGCCGACGTTACTTTTTATAGAGCCAATCGGCAGGGGGGCCTGGCGATACTTGCCCAAGGCTTCACCAATGGCGCGGGTTTCTATTGGGTCGCCAACGGCGGTGCCCGTGCCGTGGGCTTCCAGATAGTCGATCTCGTCGGGGCTGATGCCCGCCTGTTCGTAGGCACGGCGCATTAGGTCAATCTGTGCGCTGGGGTTGGGTACCGTAATGCCTGATTTATGGCCATCGGTATTCACCGCCGAGCCAGCGACCACCGCGAGAATATTGTCGCCGTCAGCGATCGCCTGGTCGTAATCCTTGAGCAGGAAAAGCCCCGCGCCTTCAGAGCGCACGTAGCCATCGCCTGAATCATCAAACACCTGGCAGCGGCCCGTTGGCGAGAGCATGCTCGCCTTGGAGAATATAATGAACCCATAAGGGTGTAGGTGAAGGCTGATACCCCCCGCCAGCGCCATGGTCGTTTCGCCGCTGCGAATGGATTGGCAGGCTTGGTGGAACGCCACCATGGATGACGAACAGGCGGTATCCAGCGACATGCTTGGGCCATGCAGGTCAAACACGTAAGAGAGACGGTTGGAGGCAATACTTGACGTGTTACCCGTCGCGGTTGACGCATCAATGGCCGCCATGTCATCCGCCATGCGATACGAGTAGTCAAGGCTGGCGACCCCCAGGAACACGCCGCACTGGCTGCCGCGTAAGCTGCTGGGGACGATGCCGGCGCTTTCGATGGTTTCCCAAGCGAGCTCTAGCAGCATGCGCTGCTGTGGGTCCATATTGGCCGCTTCGCGGGGCGAAATACCAAAAAACTCGGCATCAAATCCGCTGATGTCACCAAGGCTTCCTGCCGCAAAGGTAACGCTGGTGCCTGGGTGGCGCTTGTCGGGGTGCAAAAAAGCCTCATGGCTCCAGCGGTCAGAGGCCACTTGGGTTACCAGATCTTTTTCGGCTTGCAGGTCCTGCCAGAACGTTTCAGGGGTGGTGCCGGGGAAACGATGGGCGGCGCCGATAATGGCAACGCGTCTAGTCATTCTTGCTCCTGAGGTTCTGGTTCTGCCTTGATCACATCGCTACTTATATCGTGTCCAAACGCTTGTTTAAATAGCTGGACGCCAAGTTCACTGGCGGTTAACGCGCACGTGTCATGCTGTTCGGGCATAAAGTCGTTCGACCACTCTTTAGTCTGCGTCGACCATATCATGTACGGCGTCGTGCCAGCCGGTAACGAGAAGTGCTCATACGCTTCGGGCAATATAGGTACATGATCACCATACCAGCCCAGCAATCCTGGCCGCTTATGTTCATCCAGCGTGCTTTTAACGCTAGCCAACATTTTGTCGGCCTCGCCTAAATGGCGCAAGTACACGGCTAAATCGTGTAAATGTGCAGGTAGCGGCCAAGGCGCTGTGGGCAGTGCAGCTGCGAGGCTTTCCTGGTGAGGTGCTTCCAGGTGCAACGGCCCATGGTTTTCCATGGTAATCACAAATATAAAAAGAGGCCCATTATCGCTATCTTCAAGCAGGCGTCCAACCTTTCGTGCAACGGCCAGGTCGCCGATGTACTGGCCTTGCTTGTCGCTACTCTCAAAACCGGTGAGATCGATAAACTGGTCGAACCCTAACGGGGGAATCACTTTATGGCGCATATAAAAGCTGGCAGGGTAGGGGTGAACGCATACCGTACGGTACCCCGCTGCCTTAAATGCACTGGCCAGGCTTGGCAGTGGATGGCGCGACAGCGTGCGATAGGGGTTAAATTGGCGCGGGCCCCACGCGGCCGGTGAAAGTCCGGTAAGTACAGCACATTCGGTACGCACGGTATTAGCACCCCATGCGGGCACCTTCAGCTCGCCATGCAGCTGCGCTTGTAAGCGCGTAGCATCAAAATTCTTTAATAAGCTGTCGCTAATGTCAGGGTGCCAGGGGCGTGGGTCGAAAAAGGATTCGCTTTGCACCAGTACGACATTAGGACGTACGTTCGATGTTGCGGTGAGGCGACTGGCTTCAATCTTTTGGGTTAACAGATAAAACGGGGATTGTTCAGGCGCGGGAGGAGATGAGCGCATAAGGGCGATGCCATAGGCCCATAGGCTTGCAAATAATCCCAAACGATTTATGTCATCTACCGGGTTCAATGTGGTGGGAGCGAGTGCCCGCCAGCCCAAGGCGATAAGCGGCGCACCTATTGCGACGAGTAAGCCGCAGAGCGTGATAAAGCGTTGCCCGCCCCACTGAGATACGAGCGAAGGTTCCCAGTACAGAAACGCTCCGATGGCTGCGGCTCCCGCGCCAATGGCGGCTATGGCAAGGCCGGTCCCAAAAAAGGGCACATAAAGGCGAGGGTGAAGAATGGCATCCCAAAAGTACTCAAAATCGTGGCAGATGAACGGCTCACAGAGTGTGCGAGATTTTGTATTGCTGGATTGAACGAGCACCAACTGAAGCGCCAGAATAAACACCACCGTAAACCAGGGCCGCTGAAGCACCAGAATAAACGCGCCAAACAGCAATAGCCAGCTGCCTAAATGGACGCAGTTGGCCGCCAGACCACGCCGCCAAAGCGGCTGAGGGCGAGGGTTAAGGAGGGCTTCGAAGATGATCGTCCCCATCCCTCCAACCAGCAATGGCCAAAAAAGCGCAAAGGGCAGCGAGGTCGTCATATCAATCGCTCCCCGAATGGTCAGTATGGTTAAAGCCCAGGCGTTTGATGAGCCATTGTGAAATAGCGGCCGGAAGTACGGCTAGCCACCAGGAGCCAAAATTGAGTGGGAACGGAAAGCTGATACGAGCCCGGTTCGCTTCAATGCCCCGCTTCATCACCTTGGCAGCTCGTTCTGGCGGCCATTCAAAAGGCTTGGGACCTGGCATGGCATTGCACATGGGCGAGGTTACATAGCCCGGCATTACGACCGTTACCCCCACACCATAAGGGGCCAGCAGCCCGCGTAAGCCTTCCCCATAAGCCTTAATCCCTGCTTTGCTGGCGCTGTAAGTAGGAGTGGTAGGCAGGCCGTGCCAAGCGGCGAGCGAGCTAATCAACACTAACTGCCCGCTGCCTCGTTTTTGCATGGCGGGCACCAAATGCTGGGCCATGGCGATGGGTGTTTTCAGATTGATATCCAGAAGCGCTTGAACATCCTCCCAGGGCTCTAATGCCCCGTTTGTTTGAGGATGGGTGTTCTTGCCAGCGGTGGCGATCACAATATCGGGCAGGTGATCTTTACGCAGTGTATGAAGCCACTGCTTGAGTGCTTCTTCATCGACCAGGTCAACCGAGCTGGTTGTCACCTGAGCGCCCAGCGCCTGGCAAGCATCCGCCAGGCGGGATAGTGCGTCTTGTTGCCTGCCATGCAACACCAGGTGAGTGCGCGGGGCGGCATAGGCGCGTGCCAAGGCACCACCTATAGCACCGGTTGCGCCTGTAATCAGCACGCAGCGCTCAGCTGTGGTGAGGTTTGGAGCGGCACTCAAAGTAGTTTCTCCAGCGGCGATGGGCAGGCTTCCAGTATGCGCGCTGCATTGTTAACGGCCAGGTCAATGCTAGGCTGGCAGTAAAAACCGCCGTTTACTTGAACGCTATGCATCACCGTATTACGGAAGTAAGTGAAAAACGTTTGGCTTGGCGGCGGCGGCCGATTCCAAAACTCGTCGAGGCTGCCTTCATAGGTAAGCCCGGCGAGATTGTAAATGGGGTCGCTTAGCGCAAACGTAGGGCACTGTTTTTCCAAAGAAACAAAGCCGACGGTACTGTTAACCGTCACGGTGCCCACTGCATGTTTAATCAGCAAGTCCAGGTTGCCGGACTCCAAATAGACGATACGACCTTGCAAGCCGTAAAACTGGGCAAGCTGTTCAATCACCCTGGCGTAATTGACCAGCCCCATATCCAGTGGGTGATTCTTGATGCAAAGCAGGGCATCGCTTGGTGCATGTTCGGCAAACGAGCCCATCACATGGTCCATCACTTCTTGCATATTGGCATAGGGTGAGTGATCACGAATTTGGGCATCGGTATTGAGCTGAAGCGGTAACATAAAGTAGGGCTTGGCGCTTTCAATCAAGGTTTTTATGCGTTGGGCATCCTGCTTTTTCCACTTCCTTAGTAGCGTAAAGCGTTTGATATAGCCTGCATATTCAACCGGCGCAGTAATCGGTGCATGGTTTCGGTAGTGTGGTGCCACCAAGGGGTTGGCTAACCCCGCCAAGTGATAACTGACATCGTGCATGGCGCGGATCTTGAAGGATGACCTAAAACGCACCGGTGGGGGGAGTTGGGGTAGCGCCTTACCCGTTTCATAAAACCAGGTGGGGTCGCGGGGTAAGAGCGAATGACCATTTACGCCGTCGCGCTCAAGCGTTACCCAAAATGGGCGAAAGTAGCCCTCTTCAAACACGTGGGTGCGTACCCCTGCCGCAGGGGCATTCTCTATCGCGGGCCGATGGATAGGGCGGCGGTCACCGAACATGACTTGGTCGGTAATCGCATGGCGCTGCCAGAGCGATGCTATGTAGTCAGGCAGTTCACTTAATGATTCACGAAACAGGTAGCTTTCACTGTGGGTACGTTGCCAGTAAGCAATATCGCCAGCGTTGAAGTTAACCTTTACGACGCGGTGCCCGTCCTCTGTCAAGCGACGTGCTAAACGTTGATAAAAGGGCGAGCAGACCCCTTGTAAGAATAAGAATGCGCGCTTTGACTTCAACTCAGTGTCTTCCAATCAATAAATTACGGTAAAGCCGGTAGAGGCGCTGCTTCCATGTCAGCGTCGGTTGCTGTGTGCGTGCCTGCTCTAAGAGGCTAACGACGGTTTCCGCATTGCAAAGCTGGTGGCTCAATGGGTCTACATAACATGGATAAAGGATTAACGTGCCTGCCACCAACGCCTCAAGCGTTAATGCACGAGAACGGCGCGGGCAGTGCATGGCATCCTGTGTTAACCCCCAGCCTGCGTAAAACGGCATGCCATACGTATGTACTTTGCGGTGACGTAATAGCGCCTCGAAGCCTGTCAGCGAACTCATGGTATGAACCGCATCGACGCGCTCAAGTAGCGTGGTGATTTCCACATGGCTGGCATCCAGATCATACAGGTGTTTAGTATCGGGTTCGAGTGCTCCGATGCGAGCACCGCTGACCACGTCGGGATGTGCCTTATAAATAATAAACGCATGGGGGTGAGTACGGCGCACCTCACGTAAAAGCGCGCTGTTGGTACGAATATGCGGCGATCCAGTGGCAATGGACGCATCACTCTCGACCTGGCCGGGTACGAGTATTATCAGCCGGTTATTGGGCAGCTCAAGAGTGTCGTGGCCGCGCACGTTATATTTGGAGAGCTTTAATGCCACTAAACGCTCTCGTAGTTGGTCGGCACGCTCTAGTAGGTCGTCACTAAAATCGGAATATTCAAGCAGCGACTCCAGGTCACTGGGTTGGCTTGGGTCGTAATAGATCCCTTGAGCATCAATGACCAGTGAAAGCGGTTGAGTAAGATCAACCCCCAGGCCTACCGAACGGATAAAGCCATCTTCAATGCGCCATAAATGGGGCATCAGTGCGGCGTGCTGCTGCTCGAAGGTGTGATCAATACGGCTGGACCACACTAAAAGCTTTTGTGAAGGTGGCGTCTCAGGCAGCGTTTTCTGGTATGTAAGCTGTGCGGCACCGCCTAAAAAGTCATGAATAAAGCGTCGCTTCCACGAGGAGAAACCACAGCCTATCCACTTGCCGCGTAGCCGTTCCTGCTGGCGCTTTTGGTCGGCAATTAGCGCAATGGTCTCCTCTAGCGTGGCAGGTTTTAGCGTATACGGATTGGCATAGCGCGTATAACGCAGATAAGCTGCCGCGAATACTTCATAAAGCGTGCGCTTTTTATGTCGTCGCGAGCAGGTTAGCCGGTCTTCGGTGAGCCCCCAGCCTGCATAAAAGGGCAGGCCAAAGCAGTGAACGCACTTGCCCGCCAGCAACGCTTCAAAACCGAGCTGGCTGGTCACGACATATACAGTTTCAACCTGATCAAATAATGCCCAAGGGTTAATGTCTTCACTGATCACGCGGCAGCGGGGGTGGTTTTGCGCGCTGAGCAGGTGGCCCTGTTTTTTGCCTGCGATAACATCCGGGTGAATCTTGACCAGAATCTCAGCCGTAGGGTGGTCGGTAAGCGCTGTTGCCAGCATTTGCTCGAAACTATCCGCATTCGCTCCCCCATACTCAATAGAGGCATCGCCTGCGGTTTGATCAACAACCAGCACTCTCTCCTGGGGTGAATTGCTTGAAGCAGCATCTGGCGCATGGTTGTACTTTGAAAGGCGGTAGCGGGTAAGCTGATGAATACACCGTTCAGCCTGGTTGATTTCGTCGATAGTAAAAGTGGCGTTGTTCAGCCAGTTTTCTAAATCGGAAGGTTTTGAAGCATCGTAATAAATACCGGTGTGATCGACCACCAGACTATGCCTTTGGTAGCCCATTACCCCTAAGCCAAGCGAGCGTAAAAAGCCGTCTTCCAAGGCAATATAGGGTAGCTGATGGCGTTTTGCATAACGTCGCGCCCGGAGGCTAGAGGGCTTTAAGCCCCATCCAATAACTGCATCTGGTTTTTTTTGCAGTGGCTGTAAACGTGAAAAGTGGCTAAATTCAGACAGCAAGGCGGGGAGCGCGTTAATTTTAACAATACCGGATGATGAATAACCTGCTGTTCTTTTTGCCATAAATATTGTCATTCGTAACGGAGCAAGAAGTTAGGCGAGCGAACATACGTGAAACAGCCCTGCTTATCAATTAGTCACGGCAAGTACTTACATGACTATAGAAATTTGTATTTATAGTCATGAAGCTTAATAATCGCTTTAATTAAATTTAATGCGGTGCGAGAAGGTTTTCTGTTTTGATTAGGTTCTGTAGTAGAAACAGAGTGTTAGAGCTGTATGGCATAGAGAAGTTTTTAAAAAAGGATCGTTAGTGCCTCTGTTTCGCCTGCTAAGAAAAACAATTTCATTCGGGACGCTCAAAGGCCGGCTATTGCTGGGGCTTTTGGCTACCTTGTTGTTGCTGGTTACCCTGCTGTTAGGCTTGGCTTGGCTTGGCAGGTGGGTAAGACTATGGTTCTTGAAACCAACATGGCCCACCTGCGTTATGAAGCACGGTTGCTGGCGGATGAGATCACTCAGCAGGTTGAGCTTCGCTTCGATGCATTGCAGCGGCTAAACAATATTATCGGTTACGCTGATGACCCGAGCGGGCTAAGTTATGAACTTCGTAATAACGATACGCTACTGTCATGGTTTGAAGGCATCGTGGTCACCAATCGTGATGGAGATATAATTGCTGACTGGCCTGCCGTAATCGGACGCGTAGGGCTTGATAACAGGAATACAGAGTTTTTCAAAATGCTGCGCGGTACGCGGCAACCTTATGTCAGTGAACCCTTTATAGGACGTGCAAGCCAAGCGCCTCTCGTTTTGGTAAGTGTGCCTCGCATTGATGAGCGGGGAGAGTTCATGGGCGTTACCAGTGGCGTACTAAGCCTGGATGCGGGTGGATTATTTAATCGATTGGCAAAAGTACGTTTAGGCGAACAAGGCTATGCAGCGGTGGTCACCGCCTCTGAAATGATACTCTACCACCCCGATTCTCAACTTGTTAACACCTCCATTGATCGCAAATACCTTAACCCGTTATTGGATCTGGCGCTTGATGGTTGGCAGGGTGATGGCGTTGGCACCCTATTGAGTGAGCGAGTAGGACTCCAGGCGTATGCTCAAGTTTGGCCTGCCAATTGGGTCATTGGGCTTTATTTACCTAATGAGCAGGCACAGCTGCCGCTCTCCGGGTTTATCCGTAAATTAGGGTGGATGTGGCTACTTTTAGCTGTCCTCATCATGCCTCTACTGTGGTGGATATTGGCGCGTATCTTGACGCCCCTTAACCATCTTGAGGCTCAAATTGGTGAAGTGGGAAGCGGGTTGCGCAAGAGCGTAAGCCTTGCGACCACTATGCAAGAGTTACAGCAGGTTGCCACGACCTTTAATCGCGTCGAGGAGGAGCGCCAGACCCTGGTTGACCACCTGCAGGAGCGCCAGGCGTTTTTAGACTCCGTGCTGAACGCTGCTCCACAAGGCATGTTTGTGGCCAGCTTCGATGGCACGATTACCTATATAAACCCTGCGCTGTTAGAAATGCTGGGCGTTACCCCTGACTGGACGATGGAAGCCCTGTTACATCAGATCCACCCCTATGATCGCGAGAGCGTCAGGAATATGTGGCTCAACAGCTTGAAAAATGGCAATGACTTTATCCGCCAAATGCGATTTACCCACGTTGAAGGCGAAATGCTGTGGCTGGATATTCATGCCAGAGTCGTTGTGCTTGCTCAGGGCGGCCATTCGCTGGGTCTAGTCGGGGTGGTGAAGGATGTTACCGAACGTCGTCAGCAGGAAGCGCTTCAGCGCTGGGAGGCCGAACACGACTCGTTAACGGGGCTTTTAAACCGCCGCGGGTTTGAGCGTCGTCTGGAAGAAGCCTTTGCCGATTTCCTAAAAACCAGCAAACCTGCTGCCTTGTTAATGTTTGATCTGGACCGTTTCAAGCCCATTAACGATGAAGGTGGCCATGCGCTGGGGGATGAGATGCTACGCCGAATTGCTCAAATAGTGGCGTGGAAAGTACGGCGTAGCGACCACGTTGCCCGCCAAGGGGGCGATGAGTTTGGTGTGTTACTGCCAAGCTGTACACTGGGGCAGGCGCAAACCATTGCGGAGGCACTACGCCAGGCGATCAGTGAGGTGACGGTTGTCCATTCAGGCAAAGAGTATCGGGTAACGCCGAGTGTTGGCGTGACCAGTTTTGATGAGCGGGATGCCAGCGTCGATGACGCACTTTCGCGGGCAGATGCCGCAAGCTATGAAGCGAAAGGAAAAGGGCGCAACAGCGTGGTAGTCAACGCAGTGACCGAGAAGATCCTTCCAACTCTTTGATTACGTTATTAGGTCACGACGCTACGCTGTCCGGCGTCTGCCTTTCTTGATATGCATTCGATAAACTACCCGCCACCGCAAACTGTAAGGGCACGCTGAATTGGCTGAGGCAACACTGTGAACCTACTTGAATTGTTTACTCAAACACTTGATATCACCTTACCCGTGTTTGCCATGGTTTTTCTGGGGATTGGCCTAAAGCGCTTGGGGTGGATTGATCGCACCTTTGTCACCACCGCGTCTGCGTTGGTATTTAAAGCCACGCTGCCCACCTTGATCTTTTTAAGTTTGATTAAAGCTGATATTAGCGTTGCGCTGGATATCTCGTTAATGGTGTTTTTTGCCATCGCCACACTGGGGCAGTTTGTGTTGAGTTGGCTATGGGCACGCTTTCGCATTCCTTATGCCGAACGCGGGATTTATGTTCAAGGAGCTTTTCGCGGTAATTGCGGTGTCCTTGGGCTGGCGCTGGCAGCGGGCATGTACGGCAACTATGGGCTGTCAACGGGCAGCCTGTTGGTTGGTGTGGTCATTATTATGTACAACGCGCTCTCAGTGGTGGTACTGGCTGCTTATCAAGCGGAAAAAGCCGCTAACTGGCGCAGCATTCTCAAGCATATTGCGACGAATCCGCTGATTATTTCAGTGATTGTGGCCTTACCGTTTACCGCTTTTTCCATTTCGCTCCCCAGTTGGGTGATGACCTCTGGGGATTATTTTGCGTCGCTCACGCTACCGTTGGCGTTGATCTGTATTGGCGCAACGCTCTCGATGTCCAGCATTCGAGATAAAAGCGACATTGCGGTGAGCTCCAGCATTATGAAGATGGCCGTCTTACCTGTGCTCTCTACCGTAGCTGCCTGGCTGTTAGGCTTTGAAGGCGAACAGTTGGGGTTGTTGTTCCTCTTTTTTGCCAGCCCCACCGCCGCCGCCAGCTTTGTCATGGTAAAAGCCATGGGCGGCAACGCAGGCCTGGCCGCCAACATCATTGCGATCACCACCTTAATGGCCAGTATTTCGGTAACACTGGGCATTTTTGCGCTGCGTTTGTTGGGCTGGGTGTAAGAAGGGCAGAGGCGGGTTGGAGTGTTATCTGTAACACGTTATACTGTGCGCCCCTTCTGCAAGCAAAGTCTCTGTAGCTCAGTAGGATAGAGCAGCCGCCTCCTAAGCGGCAGGTCGCAGGTTCGACTCCTGCCAGGGACGCCAACGGCCATTCTTGAGCAGTCCTGAGAAGGCCAAAAATAGAGTGTAATACTCTGAAAGACATAGATTTTTAGCTCCCCGTTGTTCCTCGGTGTTCCTTCCAAATCCCGCTTCCAAGTGGTATACAGTACGGTATAGACCTCCATTCGAAGACGCTCGGTATACCCGTATGGCGCTAACTATCCGTCAGATAAACGCAACTAAGCCTGGCACGAAAATTGTTACCCTCTCAGATGGCATGGGATTAGAACTTAGGATCTGGCCCGATGGCCGCCGTGAGTGGCGTTTGGGCTATGCCACTTCTTCTAGTCTCCCCGCATCAGTACTAGCTTGAGATGGTAACGCTTGAAGAAATCGTGCCATCGAACCATCTGCTGCGTCAGATCGAGGCAGTCCTTGGCTTTGGTTTCATCCTTGATCAAACGCGGCATCTCTACTGTGCAGATAACGGTCGGCCTGCGCCCGGCCGCGTGCTGCTCTTCAAGGCGTTGCTTATCGGTTACCTGTTCGGTATTCGAAGTGAGCACCAGTTGATGCGCGAGATTCAGACCAACGTCACCTATCGCTGGTTTTTCGGTTTTTTTAACAAACCTTGGTGCTCATTGGGATTATGTCAGGGGCCGGAACATTCGCTGGACCTGACTAGCGATTGAGCATCCAGCGTATCTACGTGCATGGCGCGTAGCTCCTTACCCCGCTGGGTTATGACTGTGTAGTTTGGGCCTGTGCCAGCGGTCCAATAGGGGGCTGGGTCCTTGGGCTCAACAATAAATTGGTGGCTTACGCCGCGTCCCGAAGTATAGGAGATACCATCTTCGGTAATACCGGAAAGCGAGATATGAATATGTCCGAAAAACATATGTCTTATACCAGCAGGGTGGTTTTGTAATACCTCTAGCAGCGCTTCGGGATCATGGAAGCCGATATGCTTGAAATGCGCAAAACCAGTATCGAAGGGGGGGTGGTGAATGAAGATCACCGCTGGTATATCTGGGGTCTTGGCTAATTCAGTCGCAAGCCAATCAAGACGCAGGTGGCAGTATTTTCCACCGATAGTCGCTGGCTCGTGGCTATCAAGGAATAGTAACTGCAATGTACCATCTGATGTAGTGAGTGCTGACTGAATAAAGCCCTGAGAGTCTACCGGCGCCTCTGGGAAAACGCGGCGGAAGTTTTCGCGGTTGTCATGGTTGCCTAGCAGCAACCTTACTTCGCAGGGCAACGGAGCTAAAGTATCGCACAGCAACCGATAGGCGCTCTCGTCTCCGTCGTTGGCCAGGTCGCCTGTAACGACGACGAGGTCGACATCGGCATGATGCTCATTTATATCTGCTACAGCGCGCCGCAGGCTGGCGGCAGGATCTAGCCCATAGAGTGTATTCCCTGGTGGTACGAAATGGGTATCGGTGATCTGGATAATCTTCATGATAGGAGTATTCTTCTCAATATAAAGAGGAGCGTTGGCGCTCCCAATTGTGGGATTCCTGACGCCCCAAAGCTAATACTTGGCGAGCCGTCCGGGCTTAGCGCAGAGCGTGCTTAGCGAATCAATGCATTGGTTTCACTGACTATGCGGTCTAGACCCTCTTCCGGAGTTACCTCGCCGCGCATCACCTGACTGATGATATCGCGCTGGGTACGCCAGATACGCACCGACTCGCCACCCGGATAGCCGATCCAAGGCAGTGAACGGTCGGCCTGCTGGGTGGCGGTAGCGGCATTCGGGTTGGCTTCATAGTAGGGAGCCAGGTAGTTATCGCCCAAGGCAAGCTGGTTCGTTGGCAGGTAGCCGGTGATTTTGACGGCGATGGCCTGTGCTTCTGGACCGGTGACGAATAATGCATATTTTCGCGCCGCTTCTAACTGTGTCTCGTCTTGGGATGTAACCACAACAGCATTGCCGCCGGTGGGGACCCCTCCTTGCTCTTTATCGTTAAGAGGGAACGTTGTTGTGCCCAACTCGAAACGTTCGCCTACGAGTCCGTTAAGGGTCTGCAGGCGGGCTGGCGTATCGAAAATAATGCCGGTGAGTCCTGCGCCAAACTGCTGCCGTGACTGGTCTGGGTCGATTACCTCCATGCCGGCCTCAGTGGCGAAGCGCTGGGTTAATGTCAAGGCGTTGAGTCCGAATTCGTTATCGAAGCCGGCACCATCGCGTTCTGCGTTGAGTAACGAACCCCCTTGCTGGTAGAGAAGCGCTTGCCAGAGCCAGTCATCGCTCCAGCCATGTACGTCGTAAGAAAGGCCGCTAATATCGTCGCCTAGCGCGTCGATGCGGGCCGCTAGTTCGATCAGGTCATCAAAGTTATCGGGCATGTTGTCGGGATCGCCGCCAGCTTCGCGTACCATCTCAATGTTGTAGTACATGATTGGCGAAGAGGCGTTGACCGGAAGGCCGTACTGGGAACCATTGACATGGCCCAACGCCAAGATATTAGGGTCGTAGTTTTCAGCGATGAATGTCTCGCCCAGCTCGTCGAGATAGGGCTGCAAATCCTGTATCTGACCACGTTCCGCCAACGACTGGGTCAGTTCCTCAAGTAGGTGGAAGCCTGAGAAGTAGAGGTCGGGCAGATTATTGGTCACCGCAAAACGCAGCATTTGCTGATGGCCAGCGTCATAGTCGGCGCAGGGCGCAAGAAAGTTGATATGAATGTCCGGGTTCTCGGCCATAAAGGCGTCAGCGATGGGCTGGTGAAAGCGTGAAAAGCTGGCGTTGCAGTGCAGTACGTCGAGGGTGACGGTCTCGGCGGCAGCAGTCTGAGCCAAGCCGGTGCCTAGCGTAGCCATGGCGGCGAGATAACGAAATTTCATTAATTAATCTCCAGTTGCGGTTGGGTATAACGCCTACTTCACACCGGTCATCGTGATTCCTTCGATGAACTGGCGGCGCGCGAGTAGGAAACAGATCACCAGTGGCATGGTTAGTACCGTGGCTCCGGCCATGAGGGCACCGTAGTTAGTTCCAGCCTCGGCATCAGCGAAAAACAGCATGCCGAGTGGAGGAGTGGCTAATCGCATGTCGGAGATGACAATCATTGGCCAGTAGAGGTCGTTCCAGTGCGCCACCATGGAGAATACGGTGAAGGCTGCAATCGCCGGTAGCGCTGAAGGCACCACAAGGCGCCAGCAAATACTCATTTCGCTCATGCCGTCGAGCCGCGCCGCCTGGATGATCTCGTCTGGATAGGATTTGAAGGTTTGACGGAAAAGGAAGATGGCGAACACTGAGAGGAAAAAGGGAGCCATCATAGCGAAATAGGTATTGAGCAGATCGGCCCATGCCAGACCAATGAACATCGGCAGTGCCAGCACTTGCATCGGGATGCACAGCGCACCGATAACCAATGAAAAAAACAATTTAGCGCCGGGAAACGGCAGCTTGGCTAAGGCATAGGCGGCTGGGATAGCCACCAGCAGTTGCACGATGAGAATGCTGCAGCAGACGATAACGCCGTTGAGCATGAATCTGAACAGTGGCACTGCCTGTGTGGCCGAAGTGAAGTTATCCAAAGCATGGAAGGATTGAGGGATCGGCCATAGGCTAACGCTAAAAATTTCAGCCGGTGCGCGTAGCGAGGTCAGTAGCATCCAATAGAAAGGCAGCAGTATGAACAGAGCGCCTGTCATCAGCACCGCGTGGGGTAACAGCTGGCGCCAGGCATACCCAGTTAGGGGGCGACGAACATCAGTCATCAGTAGTGCACCTTACGGTCGAGATGAAGTGCCTGCCCGATGGACAGGAACAGCACGAAGGCTAGGAAAATTAGAGTCAAAGCTGCGGCGTAGCCCATCTGAAAGTACTCGAACCCCTCTAAATAAAGTGCGTAGAGCAAAACTTCTGATCCGTCTCGGCCCCGGGTCAACACTGCTACTGTTTCAAACACCTTGAAGGCTGTGATTGAGGTGGTCACCGCGACAAACATCACAGTGGGGCCAAGCATAGGCCAAGTGACTGTCAGGAAACGATCAAGAGGACGACTCACGCCATCTACTCGGGCAGCGTCGTATAGATCGCGTGGGATCGCCGATAGTCCAGCGAGGAACAGGATGATGTTGAAACCGATGACTTGCCATACGCCGATGATGGCGAGAGTGGGGATGATTAGCGCTGGGTTCGAGAGAAAGGCGATCTCGCCGATCCCGAACGACTTTAGGACGGCGTTAACCGGGCCGAGGCGTGGGTGTAGGATAAACTGCCACACAGCCGCCATCGCCACAAGAGTTGAGGTCACTGGTAGGAAGTAGACCACCTCGTAGAAGGAGCGGCTGCGTACGCGGCTGTGGATTAGCGTGGCGATAAGCAGCGCCAGTCCGACACCAAGAGGGATTACGATCGCCACATAGAGCAGGGTGTTAGTAAAAGCTCGGCGAAACACTGGGTCTGAGAAGGCTCGCGAAAAATTATCCAGACCGACGAACTGAGTGACCACGGCGCCCAGGCGATAATCCGTTAGGCTCATTACCAGCAGGGTGATCAGTGGAACGATGTAAATGCACAGTAATAGTAGCGCTGCCGGCGTGGCGAAGGCATAGCCCTTGAGCTGGCGCCGGCGAGCCTGGGGCAGCCCCGCCGCGTCTGCTAACCGTGTCGCCGGTACGGCAGTAGTCTCGACAATACCGCTCATGCAAACACCTCGGCACGCGACTCTTCAGCCGCTGTCTTCAGACTTTCGACGGTAGGCTCAATGCGCAAGCCATCCTCTGTGAAGAAGTGCGCTAGCGCCGGACGAAAATAAAGCATGATCTTCTGGCCGACATCAATCTTGACCGCTTCTTCAGGGGAGAGGCGGGCATGCAGCATGCGGTCCTGATCTTTCTGCGTGGCGATCAGGAAACAGTCGGCGCCTTGGAGCTCTAGGCGTCGAACGGTGGTGTGCAGTGCCATGTCACCCGGTTCGGCGTTCAGACGCAGCGCTTCGGGACGTACTGCCACTACCACGCTGCGATGCTCTCCCACGCTTAAGCCTGTCATCGGCTGGCCCTGCAACGTAACTGCGCCGTTGGCAACTGGCGCTTCGAAGCAGTTGATTGCTGGCGAACCAATGAACTGCGCCACTTGCAGAGTGGCTGGGTGGTGGTAGAGCTCATTGGGCGTGCCGAGCTGGAGAATATTGCCGTCCGCCATCAGTGCGATTCGGTCAGACATGGTCATCGCCTCCACTTGGTCGTGGGTGACGTAGATGAAGGTAGTGTCCAGACGGCGGTGCAGTTCAGTGAGCTCGGTACGCATGTGCACGCGCAGCTTGGCATCTAGATTGGAGAGCGGTTCGTCCATAAGAAAGACGGCTGGCCGACGGACCATGGCACGAGCCAGTGCCACGCGCTGCCGTTGTCCGCCGGAGAGCTGAGCTGGCTTGCGCCCGAGCAGAGCCTCAATCTGCAACTGGGCGGCTACTGCATGGACCTCCGCTTTGATCGCTGCCAGTATCTTGCGACGTCCGGGGGTGGCCATGCCGATCAGCGGCAGTCGAGAGAGAGCATTCAGACGGGACATACGCAGGGGAGTAGCGATGTTTTCGGCCACGGTCATATGTGGGTAGAGGGCGTAACTTTGGAAGACCATTGCCACATCGCGCTGCTGCGGCTCTAGATGGGTAACATTTCGCTCACCGATAGAGATGGTGCCGCTGTCCGATTCCTCTAGGCCGGAGATGATACGCAGGAGGGTCGACTTACCGCAGCCTGACGCGCCAACTAGCGATAGGAATTCTCCTGGGCGGATGTCGAGGGAGATGCCATTCAGAACGACATTGTCGGCATATTTCTTGGTAATGTTCGTAAGCACGACGCTGTCTGTCATGGTTGGAGCCCCTTTTACTCATTGTTCAGTGGACAAGAGGCTAGGGATAAGAAGTGTCAGAGGCGTGACAGAACTATGATGGTCTGATGTCAGGCTGATCCCGCATAGGAATACCGGCTGCAGTAGTACCGCTACCTGACTCCATTCGTGATAGGGCTCGGGGAATATGTGATTCATCCATTAATGCATGCCATTATCACAAAGCTCGCCGATAGGAGTTCTCATTCCCCAACTAACCCGCTCGCCTGCTTTTATCGATGGCAAGGTAGGGTTTGAAACGTGCTCAAAGAAAGTGTTGCCTGCGAAGTGGTGAGCTGGCTAAGGCAGTGGCATTAAGCACGAAGAACCCCTGGCCATTGCGCTGAGGCTTTTTTGTTAGCGTGTTCGGGAAGCGCCTGAAGTGTTTAGACTGAGATTATTTATAGCGAAGGAGGCGGTAACAGCCCCTATGAAAAGTAGATGGCTTTTCGGCAGCAGAGTGATAGAAGGGCCCTACCACATTACGTATAGTATGCGATAAGGTATGCGGAAGACTTTTATAATAAGATAAAATTTTATTTATAAGTGGCTTAAGTGATGAATTGTGCCCCTTATAGCCGCCAAACCCTACCCCAACCAACGCTCAAGAAACCCCAAAAACCGATGATCATTAGCGTAGGCAATATGCATACGCATGGACGATGCATCCGGTCCATTGGGGCGTAGTGAAAAGATGCTGCCAGGGGCGATGAAAATACCTTCGTCCGAGGCTTTTTTGGCTAGCTGCATTGCATCAATGTTGTTCGGCAGGCGCGCCCATAAGTAATAACCTTCCCCTGGCCCCTCTATATTCTCAAGCCCCACCTCTTTCAGCGCGGTAATGGTACTGGCGCTGGCCTTGGTAATGCGTTCGCGCAGCTGTACCAGATGGCGGCGGTAACGCCCGTGGTTAATCATGTCGTGAATTAGGCGCTCGCTGAAGGTAGAGCTGTTAACGACGGTGACCATTTTGATATCGGTAAGTGCATTAACCAGCGCAGGGTTTGCCGCTAAATAGCCCGAGCGAATGCCGGTGGAAAGCGTCTTGGAAAACGTGCCTACGTAAATCACGCGACTCAGGTCATCCAGGGCCGCCAGGTGGGCGCTTCCTCGGTGGAGCAGGTCGGCAAAGGCGTCGTCTTCTACCAGTATCAGGTTGTAGCGCTCCGCGAGAGTCAGTAGCCGGTACAGCTGGTTAAGTGAAAGGGTAGAGCCCGTCGGGTTGTGAGCATTGGGCTGTAGAAAGAAAACATTGGGGCGGTATTGAATAATTTTGCGCTCAAGGTCATCAAGGTCCAACCCTTCGTGGCTGCGCGAAACGCCAATCAGCTTCGCCTTGGCCAAGCGCAGCTTGCCGAACAACGGGTAATAGCCGGGTGTTTCCACCAGAACTCGGTCACCCGGGGCGATCAGGTGGCGAATAATAAGATCGAAAGCGTGATTGGCGCCGAAGGTCAGCAGTACCTGTTCATGGGAAGCATGAATAGAGCGCCCGGCCAATACCCTGGCAATCGTTTCACGCAGTGGGAGATACCCTTGTGGGGCACCGTACTCGATATCATCATTGCCGATGGATGTTAGCCGCTTGGCTTGCCGTGCAAGCGCCGCGCCGCCCATCCAGCTAGCGGGTGCTCGGCCGTCGCCTACCCGCACCTGAAAATTACCTACCAACTGCTCTCTCAAAAGCGAGACGCTATCAACAGCTTCATTGAGCTCGTGGGTCTTTTCCAGCGCTTCAAGCGCGGGTGGCTGCGTAACAAAAAAACCGGCTCCTTGCCGGGCGCGCAACCTGCCCAGTGCAATCAGCTGATCATAGGCATCAACAATCGTGTTTTTCGAAACCCCATGCTGGCGGGCGGCTTCGCGTATAGAGGCGAGCCTGGCACCGGGTGCCAGGCGGCCTTCTTCGATAGCCTTGAGGATGGTGTCAGCCACGCGTCTGGATTTCGACATGGTAGGTGCCTCCCGTAAATGGGCTAAACCCAACCCGGTGAAATCAGTGTACCTCTCTTTTGATAGGTACAGTACCTCGTACAATCTCGCTAACTGTACCTGTCAGTAATCAGCAAGTTTACCCA
Organism: Halomonas sp. AOP43-D1-4; assembly: GCF_052446175.1. NCBI lineage: Bacteria > Pseudomonadati > Pseudomonadota > Gammaproteobacteria > Oceanospirillales > Halomonadaceae > Halomonas > Halomonas sp. AOP43-D1-4. Next base: position 312,898 of record NZ_JBQSVY010000001.1, on the reverse strand, counting down.
TCATGAGCGGCATTAAAAAAGAAACATCCATAATAAATTCAAGGAGACACGCTATGGCTGAACAAAAGAACCGGTTTCTCAATGTGTGGGATGACACGGTGAGTGGGAGAGACCTCCTGCTGTCACTGTGTATTTCCACGCCGTTAACACTAGGCGGCTATCTGCTTGCCCCGGCGCAGCCTCCGCTTCCGCTTATTCTGGGGCTAAGCGGCGCTATTCTGGGGTTCTTCATCAATGCGCTGCTGTTTCGCCCTAAGCGGCAGCTGCAAACCGGTGAGGAGACGTAGTAATGGATCCCGTCTTATTACTTCAAATGCTGGCGGCCGCTATTATTGCTGTCGTCGTTTATACCGCCATTGGCGTTGCGCCGGGTACTGATGAAACCGCCGTACTGGCCCCCGTAATCTTGGCGCTGGTGGTCGCAGGTATACCGCTTCCCGTGGTGCTGGCTTTCTTTATGGCGGCAATCGTTGCCAAGAAGCTGACCGACTCTATCCCCGTTTCGGTAGCCGGTATACCGGGCGGGGTGATGTCGGCCCCTATGGTCGAGCACGCGCTGATTCTAAAGCGGGAAGGGCACGCTACCCTGGCGATTCGTAAAATGGCCTCCGGTTCGGTCATCGGCACGCTCGTCGCAATACCCATCAGCCTGTTCCTCGCCTTTCTGTTAACGCCGCTAGCCGATGTGCTTGGCCAGTACGCCAGCCAGATTTTCTTTGGCGGTGCCGTATTTCTGGCGCTGATGAGCAAGGAGAAAGTCATCAGTCTGATCAGTATTGTGCTGTTGGCGGCTCTGATCCAGGGGTTACGGCACCTGTATTGGGGAATGGGCGTCATTCCAGAAGGACAGACGGTCTTCATTTCGTTCTTTTTGGGCATCACCATTGGTCCGATGATGTTTAATCTGGCGCAGCTTACGGTCAACAGTGAGCGCCATAAAATGGTGGAGTCTGAGCCCAAGCAGATCCAGATCTACGGTGACGATGAAAAAGGGCAGCTACCTAATCCGTTTCGTATCCTGACGCGCCAGGAAACCGCCTCGGCCGCGGCAAGCTCCGTACTGGGCTCGGTTACGTTCTTCATGAGCCCAGTGGGCATCACGATCTTTCTGGGCGAAGTAATGTCGAGCTGGGTGAAGGGCACGGTTAATAAGGCCAGCCGAGCGCTCTCGTCAATGGATGCGGTCACCAATGCTTCTTACATCGCGGGCATCTTGATTCCCTTGGCGGCGCTGGGCATTCCCATGAGCCCGATGGCGATTGGTCCGGGCAATGCCTTCTTCAACGCACCGCCGGTGCTGACGCTTGAGCAGAACGCTCACCACTTGATGAGTTTTTCTGAAATTACCATCGCCAGCATCTTGGGCGCCGGTGTCGCTTTGCTGATTACTTACCCGATTGCGGTTCGGTACGCGCGGCGTATCTGCATCTTTGTGTTCAAGCACATTCCCCACGAAGCGTTTCTGGCGATGTTCTTCTCGCTGGTCATGCTGCTCGCTTATATGGATGCTGGCGTAATGGGCATTTTGGGCGTGATGGTGCTGGCACTGATGGCGGGTCTGCTCAACCGGTGGGGCGTCAACTACGGTGTGCAGTTCATGACGCTATATGCCGCACCGTGGATTTTAGGGCTGCTTGCTTAATACGTTTGGTTCATGCCTGAAGCATATGCAGCGTCCTGGTAAACCGCCTGCTTCAGGCACATTTACTTATTCAACCTCAATTGATCAGAGGCATTATCAATGGCACACAGCACATCACGCATTCCCGGTTTTTATCAACTTCCCCCCAGCGAGCGGCTCGATAAAGTCATTGAAATAGCCGGGCTTGGCAACGAGGTTCGCGCGCATTTTTCCGATACGGGCAATATTTCGTCAGCCACTGCCGATGCCATGATCGAGAACGTTATCGGTACGCTGAACCTGCCCATCGGGGTTGCTACCAATCTGGTCATTGATGGCGAGGAACAGCTGGTGCCCATGGCGACCGAGGAGTCCTCCGTGGTCGCTGCTGTGTGTAATGCGGCCAGGCAGTGTCGCGCCTCGGGTGGGTTTTATACCGATACGTCAGAACCCATCATGATTGCACAGGTGCAATTACTGGATGTGCCCAATCCTGAGTTTGCGCGCCTCCGGCTGCTTTCCGAGTTTGAGCAGGTAAAAAGCATTTGCGATGCAACCGACCCGGTGTTGCTGCAGCACGGGGGCGGTTTTCGCGAGCTGGAAGTGCGCGTGCTCGACAACATGCTGATCGTGCATCTGCTGGTGGATGTGCGTGACGCCATGGGCGCTAATGCCGTCAACTCGATGGCGGAAGCCGTCGCGCCTTCTCTGGCAGAGTGGAGCGGTGGCCGCAGTTGCCTGCGTATTCTTTCCAATCTTGCAGATCGGCGCATTGCGCGTGCGCGTGCTACCTGGAAGCTCGAAGATCTTGGCGGCGAGTCGGTACGTGACAGCATGCTTAATGCGTATCGCTTTGCTGATCAGGACCCTTATCGGGCAGCCACCCACAACAAAGGCATCATGAACGGGGTGAGTGCTGTTGTGCTGGCAACCGGTAACGATACTCGTGCGGTGGAAGCGGGCGCGCATGCCTACGCCGCGCGTACCGGGCGCTACCGTTCCTTGACACATTGGGAGGCTGATAGCGAAGGGAACCTGACCGGTACGCTGGAAATGCCCATGCCGGTAGGCCTGGTGGGCGGCGCTACTCGCTCGCATCCCAGTGCTCGGCATTGCCTGGATATTCTGGGTGTAAAAACGGCGGATCGCTTGGCGCGTATTATCGTCGCAGTAGGGTTGGCGCAAAATTTTGCCGCCATGAAGGCGCTGGCAACCACAGGTATTCAGAAAGGCCATATGGCGCTGCACGCCAAGAATATCGCAGTGATGGCCGGGGCCGAAAATGAGGAAGTTGACCGGATCGCGGCTCTGCTTGTGGATGGCGGTAAGGTGCGTGTGGATATCGCCCAACAGCTTCTTGAACAGTTGCGTCACGGATAAGGAGAAGACATGACCCTGCCATCCTCTGTGCGTCTGGTCGAGGTCGGCCCGCGCGACGGTTTGCAAAATGAACAGGCGCGCGTGCCGACTCATCTGAAACTTGCGTTCATCCAGCGCCTGGTGGAGGCGGGCTGTGCCAATATCGAGGCGGCGAGCTTCGTGTCGCCTCGCTGGGTGCCGCAGATGGCTGATCACCGGGAAGTAATGCAGGGTGTTGAGCGGCGCCCCGGCGTTGTCTATTCAGCCTTGACGCCTAACCTGAAAGGCCTGGAAGCGGCGATTGAGTGTGGTGTTGAAGAGGTCGCTGTATTTGGTGCGGCGAGCGAAGCCTTCTCGCACAAGAACATAAACTGCTCTATTGCCGAGTCGCTCGAACGCTTTGAGCCGGTGGTCGACCGTGCGCGCCAGGCCGGGCTGCGCGTGCGAGGGTATGTTTCCTGCGTGCTTGGCTGCCCTTATGAGGGAGAAATCGAGCCTTTACAGGTGGCGCGGGTGGCCAAGGCGCTATACCAGATGGGCTGTTATGAGGTGTCGCTGGGCGACACGATTGGCACCGGCACGCCATCCAAAGCCAAGCGTATGCTGGGGGCTGTTGCCGCCCAAGTACCGGTGAATAATCTGGCCGCCCACTTTCATGATACCTACGGCCAAGCACTTGCTAATCTCTATGCGGTGCTGGAAGAGGGCGTAAGCGTTATTGATAGTTCTGTCGCCGGTTTGGGTGGCTGCCCCTATGCCAAAGGGGCTTCTGGCAATGTGGCCAGCGAAGATGTGGTGTATATGCTTGAAGGTTTGGGTATTGCGTCAGGCATCAATTTAAACGCGCTAGCAAGAACGGGGGAGTGGATCACGCAAGCGATCAACGCCCCTAACCGGTCACGCGCGGGCAGCGCCTTGATGGCAGCGGCGGTATAACGGCCTTGGCTGTTCTCCTTTGGCCCGGGAAAGCCAGAATATTGACTATAGTGAACCAGGCGCAGGCGTTCTTGGACGCCAATGAAGGCTGTTCAACACATTGACGCAAAGGGAGGTGCGAATGGCTCGTTATGGCCTGCTGGCTTTGATAGCCATTGCACTGGCTGGGTGTTCAACGCAAGGTACGGCGGATGGTGCACAAGAAGCACACCGCTATGCCGTTGAGTACTGCGAACGTGAGGGTGGGGAAGTGCGCAGTCGTGAATCTGGTGGTACTCAACGTGATTACTGCCATTTAGTTGAAGGCCGCGTTGTTGAAGTGAATATGCTGTATCGAACCGAAGGGTTGAGAAACGATTGATACACAAGGCGGGCGTTCTCTTTGCTGGCCCATTTCGGTATTAGGGTTAATGCGGCTCCCCTGAATAGGCGCACTCAGGTATGCTCGTCGCCTACTTATTACCTCGTCGCTTCTCAAGGACACTGCCCATGTTGTCGCCTAACCGTATCGCCAGTGCATCGTTGGCGGGTTTACTTGCTCTGCTTCCTGCCTCGTTATTGGCTCAGGAGGCGCATATTGGTAGCGTGCGCACCGAGTTCAGAATGCTGGGGCCTAACAATACCATTGAAGTCGAGCGGTTCGATGACCCGAAAGTGCAGGGTATCTCCTGTTATATTTCCTACTCCCAGATTGGTGGGATTTCAGGCGCGATTGGGCTTGCTGAAGAAGCCAGCGAAGCAAGCGTGGCCTGCAGGCAAACGGGCGAGATTGTTTTTAATCCCGATGAGATAGATTCGCAAGAGGTGGTGTTCACCCAGCGCCGCTCGGTGCTCTTCAAGAATATGCGCGTAGTGCGCATGCATGATACTGAAACACAAACCTTTGTGTATCTGACCTATAGCACAAAGCTGGTGGATGGCTCGCCAAAAAATGCGGTTACCGCTGTGCATTACGGTGATCTAACGCCGGGTACGCGCTGATAAAAAGTAGCCCTGTTAATCGCAGGGAAGGCGCTGGGCGTGCATTGCCTAAATTCTGTGTTCAATAGGTGGCATCAGCGTTGTTGGCGTTTTTCTTTTCCCCATGAGGAGCGATTTATTGACGCAGCTCATGCCAAGGCTTGCTGAAACCTGATATTTTAAAGGTGCATTTAAAATGAATCTTTAAGCTATAGGGAAGAGGCCGCCATGCTCACTCCGGCACAAGAACAGGTCATTGCTGCTACAGCCCCCGTTGTGGCTGAACATCTCAATGCGATTACCCAGCGCTTTTATCCGTTAATGTTTGAGCGCTATCCTGAGGTAAAGTCGCTTTTTAATCAGACGCATCAGCAAAATGGCGGGCAGCCACGGGCGCTGGCAGGTTCCATTCTGGCGTATGTGCAGGTTCGCCAGAATCCTGAAACGGCGCGCCACATTATGGAAACCGTGGTTAATAAGCATATCTCGCTGGATATTCAGCCGCACCAGTACCCGATTGTTGGGGAGTGCCTGATGGAGGCTATCGGTGAGGTGCTGGGCGATGCGGTGACGCCTGAAGTTGCGGATGCCTGGGGGGCGTTGTACCAGGAGCTTGCCGAATTGTTGATCGAGCTTGAAGAGCAGCGTTACCAGGAGTTCGAGCAGCGCCTTGGCGGCTGGCGCAGCACACGGCGTTTTCGTATTGAAAAAATACAGCAGGAGAGTAGCGTTATTCGCTCGTTCATCCTGGTGCCTGAAGATGGCGGCCCAGTCGCAAACTATACGCCCGGCCAGTATATCGGCGTGAAGCTTATGATTGATGGCGAGCCGGTACATCGCCATTACAGCTTGTCAGGTATGCCGGATGGGCGTTCTTATCGCTTGTCTATCAAGCGTGAACCTCACGGGCTTGCCAGCCGCTATTTTCATGACCAACTCAACGTAGGCGATACGATTGAGCTGCTGCCGCCAGCGGGTGAAATGACACTCGTACCGGGCGATGAGCCCCTGTTGTTGGTGAGTGGCGGTATCGGTCAAACGCCCTTACTGCCGATTGCTCAAGAGGCGCTGCAGCAAGGCCGTAAGGTTGCTTATCTGCATGCCGCGATAGACGCTGAGCACCGTGCCTTTGCGACCACGCTACAGGAATTGGCGCACGCGTATCCTGAGCAGTTAAGCGTCGTCACCGTATTTGAGCAGGATGACAGCGGTGACTACCAGGGGCGTATCAGTGATGAGCTCTTGGCGAAACATATCGTGTCCGGCGAGCGCTGTTACTTTGTCGGGCCTCATGGCTTTATGAGTGCGGTGGATAAAAGCCTGACTCGCTTGGGTGTGCCCGAGTCACACCGCCACTTCGAACACTTCGGCCCGGCGAAGGCGTTAGACATCGCTTAGTCGAAGAGCACCGAACCGCCTCCTTCGCCGTGGGTGAATGCGAAAGAGGCGGCCTTGGGTTTAGATCATCGTTAATCCGCTGGACCAAAGCGGTTCTGGAACAGGGGTTATGAAAAAAGGATTATGAAAAAAGAGTCATGAAAAAGCAGTTATGAAGGAGTGGCATTGGCGGGGGAAGGTGTGTGCTCTTCATTGGGCCATGCGGTAACGACAACTTCATAAATGCGCCAGTCGTAATTATTAAGGTGTTGAGAGGCTTCTTTCAGATGCTGCGCCAAATCATCATTACTATGCGGGGTGACAAAGGCCTCGCCGCTGAAGATGGGGCCTTCTTCACGTAAGCGTACCGAGGCGGTGGCTACCCAAGGCATGGCGCAAAGCTCGGTCTCAAGTGCTTCTTCCATGTGCTCCGGCTTTTCGCGAGACGTAAAGTGAGGGCGGCGATCAAGCAGGTCGCCTACGGCCTCTTTTAAATTGGTAATGCCATCCTTGGTAACATCCAGGGCAATAATGGCCGCAGCAACTGCGTCTGCCCACCAAAAACCGGCCCCTACGCCCAGCACGCCTACAATGGCAGCCATCCCGGTCATCCAGTCAGCTTTGCTCATTTTGCCATCCGCAAAGACGGTTTTTTCATGCACTTTGGCGGCGGCTTTGGTCTGTAAGCGCCCGATAATAACCGGCGGAATGACACTGTAGATAAGCACGCCAACCATCACCCAGCCCATCCATACCGTCTCACCAAACAGCGTGATGGCGCCGATACTGGGGTGCTCCTGGTGGGCAAGCTTTAGCAACGAGTCTCCTAGTAAAAACAGGCCCATCGCGCTTAGTGCAGTGGCGGTGCATAAAAAGGCAATGATCGTGGCGCGTTGATACCCATAAGGGTAGGTTTTATTAGGCGGGCGATTGCGCAACCGGACGGCCAGCAAGAAAGCGATAGGCGGAATGAGCGAAAGCATGTCTTCCAGCCATGCGACTTTCATTGCCTGGCTGCTGCCCAGTACCGAACCCAGTACCGCTACAATGGAAAGACGAAACGCTAAATTCCACCATTCAAGGCGGATCAGATAGTCGAGATCCTGCTGTTTCTCTGGAGGCAGGTGATAAAGCTTGCGTATTTTCATTGTTCAGCCTCCAGCTGTTGAAGGCGTTGTTCAATACCGGGGTAGCTATTTAAATGGCGCTGTACGACCAGCATCCAGGCATTTTCTCCTTTGGGTAGCGCCATAACATGCTGGTCGGTGGCGATTTCCCACTCTCCAACCTGATAGTTGTGCGCATGCAGCCACCAGGAGGGGTTGGCAACCGCTTGGTTTAGTGCATCAATATCTGAAGTGGGGCGGGGAATCGCGCCCTCTTTTTTAAGCGCATGGGCGATATGATTAACGGCAGGAAGGGCGACCTCAACACCTTCAAGATGGCTGGGTAAGGAAGTGCTTCTGGGTACCCCGACTGAATAGCGGCTCTCATAGTAGGCCTTGGTGGGGGTGGCGAGGGCGCTCACATTTGAATCCTGAGTAAGCCCTCCGGCCACCAGGTCAAGCTGGTATTGGGAGAGCGCCGCTAACAGGTTTCCTTCGCTATCCCAGTGCCAGTTAACGGTGGCATCCATATCTTCTGCAAGCGCACGAATGATGTCGACTTCCAGCCCTGCCGGGCCCTGGTCAGTATGTATGACCCAAGGCGGGTTCTCGGAAAGGCCAACGTTCAGCTCCCCGCCCTGCATCTCTGTCATGGGGCGTTCAATATTGGCTGGATAACGGCAACCTGCCAAAGCGAAAACTGCACAAATGAGCAGCATGTGGGTCCGAAAAACGCATGATATAAAGCTATCCTTGCTTTGCATCGTATAGCCGCTCCCGTTAAGGGGATGTAGATAACCGCTCATTAATAAGGCTTACAAAAAAGTGAGCATAGGGTCGCTCAAGCCTTGCTCACTTTATACATTAGGCGTAATCAGCTATTTTCCAAATGAAGGGCTGGGTTTAGCAGCGCTGCCTTTTTATGCCACCATTGATGCACATAGGCTGGCGCACAGATGACATGCTTGGGCGCACTCTTGGCAGTGCTCTGCGTCATGTTGGTCGCATTCATCACCGCACTTTTGACAGATATCCGCACACAGCTGGCAGACATCCTGAGCATATTCGCTATTCTGGGCCATAAAGGAGACGGCCAACCGGCAAATTTGTGCACACTGAATATCTAACCGAATACATTCAGCCATGTGTTCAATGTTGGGTTCTTGAAGGCAGGAGGCCGCGCAGTTATCGCAATAGACCGCACATATATTACAGGCTTCGATGCACTCTTTAAATTTCGGTATACTCACGTTAGTACCTCCTTTATGAAGATGCGCCTTTACACTCAATTAGTTTGAAGAATAGCCGGAAAAGGCGTTTACGCTTAATAAGTAGTTGATGATGCTAGCCATTGTTTGATAATAGGATCTAAGTGGGTGTTTTGCGTAGGTGAAGAGGATCTTTAATATTTTTTAAACCCTGTGGCACAGGTTGCTCTTTTTCTTTTAATGTTTCTGGCTTGGTTTATGCAGCATGAAAGAAGATAGGCAATAGCGTAATAGAGAGGGTTTTTATGTATGGATCGTTAACGTTGTTGTGTCAGTAACCTGGTTTTTTAAACGCAATTGCAAGCGCTGAGCATGCGCAATTGCGTTCATAGGTAATCAGAGGTTGCTTAAGTAATTCAACGTGGTCGTTTGACCAGGCATGCTGAGGTTAAATCCTCAATATTAGTGTGACCCAATAGGCCTAATGTTCTGTCTACTTCTCCTCTCAGCAGGTTCAGTGCATGCTCCGCACCCGCTTGGCCACCCGCCGCAAGCCCGTAAAGCGTCGCTCTTCCAAGCCAAACGGCGTCTGCGCCTAACGCCAGTGCTTTTATAATATCGGTGCCGCGCCGAAACCCGCTATCCACAAACACATGGCAGCGTTCCCCTACGCAGGCTTTTACGTCGGCCAGGGTATCCATGGGCGAGAGCGAGTGATTGAGCTGCCTTCCACCGTGGTTGGAAAGCACGATACCGTCAACGCCAAGTTTTACGGCCTGCTCGGCTTCTTCCGGCGCCAGAATCCCTTTGAGAATTATCTTGCCCGGCCACGTCTCACGTAACCAGGCAATGTCTTCCCAGTTAAGCGACGGGTCCAACTGCGCGCCGATAATTTGCGATGCGCCTTGTGCGCCACGCTTTTCCGGTGGCAGAAGCTCATCCAGGTTTTTAAAGGTGGGTAGGCCGGGCAGCAACACATCCAGCATCCAGCGAGGCTTGGTCATCATGTGTGCCAGGTTGGCGAAGGTGGGTTTCATGGGCCGCCGGAAATTGCGCACGTCCCACTCACGGTTGCCGTAAATGGCGCTATCCGTAGTGATCACAATGGCTTCAAAACGGGCGTCCTGGCAGCGCTTGATAAGCGATTTTATGAAGGCTCGGTCACGATAGAAGTAAAGCTGCATCCACGCCGTCAAGCCTTCAATGGCCTGGATATCTTCCATGGCGGTGGTAGAGACATTGCTCAGCACAAACGGGATATTCGCATCGCGGGCGGCACAGGCAAGTTTTCGGTCGCCATCACGCGTCAGCATACCGTTAAAGCCTGTTGGGCCAATGGCTACTGGCATTTGGTAAGAGCGGCCAAACAGTGTCGTGCTTAAATCCCGCGTACCCACCTTTGTCATTGTTCTGGGTTCAAACAGGTATTGATCAAACACAGTGCGATTATGATGCAGCGTATGTTCGTCATCGCTTCCGCCATACACATATTCAAACACGAAGTTCGGCAGTCTTTTTTTGGCGATGCGTTCAAGGTCGTTGATGTTTATTGATTTCTTATAGTTTGAACCCGTGTAAAGCTGGCGTTTCATGTGCGTTACCTTCAACCAAAGTATAGGGCGTTTAGGCTTTTGTTTATCTCGCCATACTACCATACTAGTTGTATCAGATAAGGGCGTCATGCCCCTTTACCCAGGCGGCGGCAGATGAGTGATACAAACACTACGCTACAAGCGCTATGGCAGGAGACGTCGGAGACCGAGTCGGTGCGTCAGCGTCTTTACCAGGTACTACGCCAGTCGATTATTCAAATGGTGTTGGAACCTGGCCGAGCGCTGTCTGAAAAAGAGGTGGCGGACGCTTTTTCGGTCAGCCGTCAGCCGGTGCGCGAGGCCTTTATCCGTCTTTCTGAAACAGGGCTCGTTGAAGTCCGGCCACAGCGTGGTACTTATGTGGTCAGAATATCTCAGCGAGCAGTGCTTGAAGCGCGCTTTGTACGTGAGGCGGTTGAGGTAGCGGTAGTGCGTCAGGCAACGGTCAAAGGGCTTCCCGACGAAGTGCTCACCGAGTTACACGACTTGCTGGAGCGCCAGCGCCGCTGTATTGAGCCGCACGACACCATTCGTTTCTACCGTCTTGATGAGCGTTTTCACAAAACGCTGTCGCTGGGCGTTGGCCAACAGGCCGCCTGGAAGGTTATCGAAGAGGTGAGGGCGCAGCTGGACCGTGTACGCTACTTAAGTGTTCCTGACACCACACCGATTGCCCGTTTGATTGAACAGCACGCCGATATCATGGCGGCGATTGAAGCCCGCGACGTAGCACTTGCCGAGCAATCCATGCGGCGCCATTTACGTGAAATTTTTGTTTCACTTCCCGATTTAGTACAGCGGTTTCCCGAGATGTTCGATACTCAGGAAACGGTATCCCTCATTGAGGAGGCAACCCCATGAAAATCGAACACGCCTATACCATTGTCACCTCGCCGGGGCGCAATTTCGTTACCTTGAAAATCGTCACCGACCAGGGGACCTACGGTATCGGAGATGCCACGCTAAACGGTCGGGAAATGGCCGTGGTCGCCTATTTGGATGAGCATGTAATCCCGGCCTTGATTGGCCGTGACCCTCAGCGCATCGAAGACATTTGGCACTACTTGTATCGTGGCGCTTACTGGCGCCGTGGCCCGGTTACCATGAGCGCGATTGCCGCTGTCGACATGGCCCTTTGGGATATCAAAGCGAAACTCGCGGGTATGCCGCTTTACCAACTGCTGGGCGGCAAGAGCCGCGACCGCGTGATGGTGTATGGCCATGCCACCGGGCGCGATATCGATTCGTGCCTTGAAGAAGTCGCCCGCCATGTAGACGAAGGCTATAAAGCCGTGCGCGTGCAGGCCGGTGTGCCGGGTATCGCAAGTATTTATGGCGTTGCCAAGAAAGACGGCGAGCCCTACGAGCCTGCGGATGCCGATTTACCCGCCGAGCACGTCTGGAGCACCAGCAAATATTTGAACCACGTGCCTAAACTGTTTGCCGCTGTACGTGAGCGCTTTGGTGATGATCTGCATATTCTGCACGATGTTCACCACCGCCTAACGCCCATTGAAGCAGCCCGCTTGGGCAAGGAAGTTGAGCCTTATCATCTTTTCTGGCTTGAGGACTGCGTACCGGCTGAAAACCAGGAAGCATTTGGCCTTATACGTCAGCACACCACCACACCGCTAGCGGTAGGTGAGGTATTCAATAGCATTCATGACGCCAAAGCGCTGATCGAAAACCAGTGGATCGACTATATTCGTGCCACGTTGACTCACGCTGGTGGCATCACTCATGTGCGCCGTATTGCTGATTTAGCGGGTCTTTACCACGTGCGTACCGGTTTCCACGGGCCGACCGATCTTTCTCCGGTGTGCCTGGGGTCAGCTATTCACTTTGATACCTGGGTGCCTAACTTTGGTATTCAGGAGTACATGCCGCATACCAGCGCGACTGATGAAGTGTTTCCTCACGATTACCGTTTTGAGGATGGCCACTTTATCGTGGGCGAAACGCCTGGGCATGGCGTGGATATCGACGAAGAGCTTGCCAAGCAATATCCCTATAAGCGTGCCAGCCTGCCGGTTAACCGGTTGGAAGACGGCACTCTTTGGCATTGGTGACCTAACGAACGGGTAAGGAGTTTTGCATCCATGAAAGCATTTCAGGTCAAGGCGCCCCATGACTACCAGGTCGCCGATGTTGAAGTACCCACCGCCGCCGCAGGTGAAGTACGGGTACGCGTAGCGTTTGCCGGTATCTGCGGTTCGGACATGCATATTATCCACGGCGATAACGCCTTTGTGCGCTTTCCACGTATCACAGGCCACGAATTTGCGGGCGTTATTGACGCGGTTGGCGAGGGCGTAGCTGATGTTTCGGTGGGGGATCGCGTCTGCGTTGACCCGGTGATTAGTTGCGGCACCTGCTACCCCTGTCGCATTGGCCGCCCCAACGTGTGCGGCGCCCTTGAAGTCATTGGCGTACACCGTAACGGCGGTTTTGAAGAGTTCGTGGCGGTGCCCGCAGCGAATGTTCACAAGCTGCCGGATCATATCAGTCTGGACGCCGCTGCCCTGGTAGAGCCCTACACCATTGCCGCCAACGTGCTGGACCGCATGCAGCCGCATCCCGGTGATCGGCTGCTGATTTTGGGCGCAGGCGTGATCGGCATGACGATCCTGCAAATGGCTCGGGCCTTGGGCATTGAAGAGATCATCGTCACCGATGTTATCAATGAGCGCCTGGAGGCCGCTAAAGCGCTGGGCGCCACGCACGTTCTCAACAGCCGTGAGCAGGATGTCGAAAAAGAGGTGCTGGCTCTAACCCAGGGTGAAGGCGTACCGCTGATTGCCGACGCTGCATGTGTGCCGGCGTTGCTTCCCCAGATGCTGCGGCTGGCATCGCCCGCGGGCCGTATTGGCCTGCTCGGGTTCAGCGTTCAGCCAAGCGATCTGGTGCAGCTTGAAGTGATCAAAAAAGAGCTGACGCTGGTCGGTTCACGGCTTAATAATCGTAAGTTTCCGGAGGTGCTAGCGTTAATGGCAAGTGGCAAGCTGGACCCGTTGGCGCTGGTTAGCCATCGGTTACCGCTAAGCGATATGCCGGGTGCTATCGATATGCTTGATCACCGTCCTGAAGAAGCCCGTAAGGTGCTGATTCAAGTCAGTGCTTAACGACCACGCCCACTCACATTAACCACGCGCACTAACAACCAACAATGCAAAGTGCAGGAGCGATAAAAATGATCAAGAAGCTATTAACCAGTGCGGTACTTGGAACGGTTCTTCTCAGTGCGCAATCCGCGCTGGCCGCCGACTACACGCTACGCTTTGGCCATTTGGCCAACGAGCAGAATATCTGGCACCAGGCGGCCGAGAAGTTCAAAGAAGAAGTAGAAGCCAACTCTGACGGTCGTATTGAAGTTCGCCTTTACCCCAGCGAGCAGCTGGGTAATGAAATGGATGTGATCAACAGCATTCAGCTGGGCACAGCGGACATGACGATTACCGGCGAGAGCCTGCAAAACTGGGCGCCCAAGGCGGCCATGATGGCCGTGCCTTATGCCTTCCGCGACTCCGAGCATCTGCACGCAGCCGTTAATGGTGAGATCGGCACCGAGATTGAAGAGCAGATCACAGAGCGTACCAACTTGGTGCCCTTGGCCTGGTTTGAGCGTGGCCCCCGCGAGCTGACGTCCAACCGTCCGATCCGCGCGCCAGAGGACTTAAACGACTTACGCCTGCGCGTCCCTAACGTGCCGCTTTTCGTGGATACCTGGCAGGCGATGGGCGCACGCCCAACACCCATGGCGTTCAGTGAAGTGTTCACCGCACTTCAGCAGAACACGCTGGAAGGTCAGGAAAACCCGCTTAGCCTGATCGAAAGCGCCAGCTTCAACGAGGTGCAGGACTACGTCAACATGACCGGTCATGTGCGCAGTTGGATCTACGTTGTGATTGGCCGTAACCAGTTGGAAAACATGCCTGAAGATCTTCAGCAGGTGGTACGTGATGCTGCAGCGACCATGCAAGCGTATGAGTCGGAGCTGTTTATCGAAGACCAAACGCGTCTTGAACAGGCACTGCAAGAGCGGGGCATGGAGTTCATTGAGGTGGATGTTGATGCCTTTGCTGAAGCGGCCCGTCCAGCGGTACTCGAAGCATTGACCCCTGAACAGCGTGAGATTTTCGACGCCATTCAAGGCCTGTAAGTCGGTTAGTAATGAGGGTGGGCTGGCCGTGTGCCAGCCCATCGTCTATCTGCAAGAGTGGTTTATCCCATGAGGATACGTTTATGAGCTCGGATCAAAAAGCGCTTGAGCAAGAAGCGTTGGAGAGTTTGGATTCGATGTCGGTAGTACCCAGGCTGCAAGGTCCTATTGGGCGCATGATTGACTGGGTGGATACCTGTTTTCTAACCCTGGCTGTGCTTGCACTGGTCGCTATTGCGGGCACGGTGCTGTTGCAGGTGAGTTCTCGGCTATTTCTGCCGTTCTCTATTGCCTGGACAGAAGAGCTCTCGCGCTATCTGTTTATCTACATGGTGGCGCTCTCGGTCGGCGTGGTGATGCGCCAGCACCGCAATATCAGTGTCGAGCTGTTCCATCATATGCTTGGCCCACGCGTGAAAGCCGCGTTTCAGGCGCTGATCTGCTTGATGATTGGGGTATTTGCGTTTCTGGTGCTGCCCTATGCTTGGCAGTATGCCCAGAACGGTACCTGGCAGACCTCGCCAACGCTGCGTATTCCCATGCTGTATATCTTTTTCTCAACGGTAGTCACCTTTGCGCTACTCCTGGCTTATAGCGTGCTGGGGTGTCTTGAGGGAATTATCGCAATGTGTCGTCCCTCTGCCACCCGTAAACAGGAGTCGTAAGCATGGAAGTTATTATTCTGTTTAGTGTTTTTCTGATACTTCTCGTGGTGGGCATGCCCATCGCGTTTGCGCTTGGTATCGCCTCTGTATCGTATCTATTGCTGGAGGGCATTTCGCTCACTATCGTGCCCCAGCGTATGTATGCGGGTATCGACACCTTCGTTCTACTGTGTATTCCAGGTTTTGTGCTGGCCGGTAATCTGATGAACGTGGGCAATATCACCGAACATATCGTGCGCTTCTCCAACGCGCTGCTTGGCCATATTCGCGGCGGGCTAGGCCTTGCCAACGTAGGCGGCTCGATGATTTTTGGCGGTATTTCCGGTACCGCTGTGGCGGACTCCGCGAGTATCGGCTCGGTGATGATTCCGGGCATGGCGCGCTCGGGCTACGACAAGCCCTTTGCCGCCGCGGTGACGGCCGCCTCGTCAACCATCGGGCCGATTATTCCGCCTAGCGTGCCGATGATTATTGCGGGCTCATTAAGTGGTATCTCCGTAGGCCGGATGTTTTTGGCTGGTGCGGTGCCTGGCCTTTTAATGGGTTTGGCCATGATGGTCACGGTGTACATTCTGGCTGTTCGTCGCGGCTATCCCAAAGAGAAGCGCGTGCCGGTCCTGCAGCTTCTGCGCGAAGCGAAAACAGCCTTCTGGGCGCTGTTGATGACCGTGATTATTCTGTACGGCATCATCGGCGGCTTCTTTACGCCCACCGAAGCCTCGATTGTGGCCAGTCTTTACGCCTTGGTGGTAGGCATGTATGTCTACAAGGGGCTTACCTGGCGCAAACTGCCGGGCATTCTGGTCGATACCGTTTTGACCTCGTCAGCGCTGCTGTTGATGGTGGGCCTGGCCAACCTGTTCGGCTGGATTCTGACCAGCGAGCAGATTCCTCAGATGATCGCCACGCTGATTCTTTCTATCAGTGAAAACCCGCTGATTGTGCTGCTGATTCTCAACCTGATCCTGCTGTTTGTCGGCGCCTTTATGGAAACCATCGCCGCGCTGATCATTCTATTCCCCGCGCTGGTGGGGGTGGCGACGGGCGTTGGCGTCGACCCAGTGCACTTTGCCGTGATTGCCGTGCTCAACCTGATGATTGGCCTGACCACGCCGCCGGTTGGGGTGTGTCTGTTTGTCGTCGCCGGTATCGGCAAGCTGCCCATGCTTTCGGTGGCGCGAGCAATTGTCCCTTTCCTGCTATGCAACCTGGCAGTACTGATGCTGGTGACCTACGTGCCGGCTATTTCACTCTGGCTGCCTAATCTGCTGATGGGGAGTAACTAGCTTTAACTGTTTAATGTGTTAAAGCGACAACCCGTCTCATATTGTGTACGAGCCTGCCGGGTGCTTTTCAGCACCCGGCAGGCTTTTTTATTTTGAACACCATCATTGCATCGGCGCCACGCTGCTGCGGCGTGGCAAGCAAATCCTTTGATCGATAGCGCATGCTTAATGAGAGAAGGGGCTGATTTTCTGATGAGCTGTGATTTTTATTGCTCATAGCGCGCTGAGCTCTTTAAGCAGGCCATTAAACGCTTTGAAAATTACAAAAAAAGCACGCTCTCTTCATGGCTTCAGTAAATAACATGATTCCCACATACCACTATAGTCTCGAAATTAGTGTAGATTCGGCGATTTTTGAATATCGAATTAAAGTTTAATGAAGATAAAATCCATTATTATTCAGTTGCTTGCAGTGTAAGTTCAATAGGTGGTTTAAGGTCGATTTGGAAGGCGCTACCAAAGTATAGAATGCAGGGCTTACGTTTTTTGCCATTCTACCATACTAGTTATATCAGTTGATGGCTTAACGACTCACCTCAGGCGTATTTTAAATGAGCGATATGAGTACCACGCTACAAGCGCTATGGCAGGATATACCGGAGACGGAATCGATTCGTTATCGTCTTTATCATGTCCTTCGCCAGTCCATTATCAAAATGGTATTGGCACCGGGCAAAGCGCTGTCTGAAAAAGAAGTAGCGAGTACTTTCTCAATCAGTCGTCAACCGGTACGCGAAACGTTTATTCGGCTTTCGGAAGCAGGACTTGTCGAGGTCAGGCCGCAGCGAGGTACCTATGTAGTCAGGATCTCCCGACGCGCAGTGCTGGAAGCGCGCTTTATACGTGAAGCAGTAGAAGTGGCAATTGTTCTAGAAGCTGCGAAAGCAAAACTTCCCGCCGCTGACATAATGGAATTGAATGAACTTGTCTTGCGCCAAAAAAGTTGTATCGAAAGACAAGATCATGATCGCTTTTTTATTTTGGACGAAATGTTTCATCGAAGACTTGCGCTTTCTACCGGACAAGCCATGGCGTGGAACGTTATCGAAAATGCTAAAGCGCAGTTAGATAGAGTGCGCTACCTAAGCATTCCTGATTCCACGCCTATCGCAAAACTCGCTGATCAACATCAATCAATCGTAAACGCCATTGCTGAAGCAGACGCGCCTGGTGCAGCAAAAGCGATGAGACTTCACCAACGCGAAATACTCCAATCTTTACCAGAACTTGAACACCGGTTTCACGACATGTTTGAAGAAACAGCTACTCCCATAACGCGCCATGTTGGTTAAAACATACGTTATGGAGTCAAGCGGGGCGTAGAGCTAATGTCTACAACTCAGTAATACAACATCAATAACAAACGATAGATTAAGGAGATGAAAATGAAGCTTAAAACATTATTTCCCATAGCGTTGGTACTCGCCAGTAGCTCTGCATATGCCAACTACCAGCTAAACGTATCAATTGCGCTAAGCCCGCAAGACCCTATTGCCCAGGCATTGGATACGGCAAAAGAGAAAATAGAAGAGCGCTCTAATGGTGAGTTGGCTATCCAGATTTTTCCTAATAGTCAGCTAGGGTCAGACGAAGATGTTGTTGAGCAGATTCGCAGCGGCGCCAATATCGCTATTTTGATTGATGCAGGCCGCTTGTCCGAATATCAGCCTGAGCTGGGTATTTTGAGTGCTCCTTATCTCGTCGAAGATCATAGAGATTATGACCAAATCACCTCCTCAGCGCTTTATAGCGATTGGGTAGAAAGTCTGGCGGATCAAAGTGGTCTTCGCCTGCTTAACTACAACTGGTTTCAAGGATCTCGCCAAATGTTGACCCAGAGCGAGGTCAACGCGCCAGAAGATTTGAGCGGTGTACGCATACGCACAATCAACTCTCCCGTATGGGTCGAAACGATCGAAGCGATGGGAGCAACGGCAACGCCGCTGCCTTGGTCAGAAGTTTATTCAGCCCTACAGTTAGGCTCTATTGATGGGGCAGAGGCGCAGCTAACTGCGGCCGAGGGGCAAAATTTGCATGAGGTAATAACCCATGTAGCGCTTACAAACCACATTCATTTAATGACCGGCATCGCAACCTCTGAGCAGTGGTTTCAATCCCTACCGGAAGAGTTACGCACTATCCTCGATGAAGAGCTTTTAAGCGCAGGGAATGAGGCAAGTATCGCCATAGCCGAAGCTCAGGCCGCCGTGCAAGAGCGTATGGAGTCTGAGGGCGTTACTTTTACAGAGGTCGACGCGGAGCTATTTCGTGAAAGAGTGGGCGGTGTTTACGAAGAGCTGGGCTACGACCAGCATCGCGATCAACTATTCAGTCAAGAGTAGCGTTAAAGCCCTTGCCGCTAAGGTAAGGGCGCTTTTTCGCTTTACCGCTGAATTCAGTTTTCCGTATGCCCTTAGTAGGAAGGATTCAATATGTGGCGCTGGTACGACAAGGGCGAAGAGTGGCTGGCTATATCGCTTCTAGGGGGCACCTCTCTTACGATGTTAGTTAGCTCAACCGCTAGAGCTGTAGGCCAGCCTTTCGCTGGTGGCGCTGAACTTGCGCAGTTTTTGTTCATTTGGACTGCTGTATTGGGTGCGGATATTACGCTGCGCCATGGGGGACAGGTGAGAATAGATGCGTTGGTTATTCGTCTACCCGCTAAATTGCAGTTAATTATTACCAGCTTGTGCCTAGGGATGATGCTGCTATTTCTCGTGCTGCTTGCCTGGTATGGCTTTATTTTAGCTACTTCAAACTGGCAAAGACCTATGGGCGTTGCCGGGTTGAGTTATGGCTATATCACATTGGCGCTGCCGGTTGGTGCTGTCTTAATGATAATAACGCTACTGCGTCGTATAACATCGATAGGGATTATCGCAAGCCTGGTTGCAGACGACGATAACGCGGTGGAGGAAACACTATGACGGCCGCTTTATTGTTGGGGTTTGGGTTGTTGCTTATGGCGATAGGCATGCCGGTGGCTTTTGCGATCGGCATTGCTGGATTTTCGTATTTCTTACTGCCGGATACATTCCTGCCAACCAGTATCGCTGTACAGCGTGTTGTGTCGTCCACTCAGTCGTTTCCGCTATTAGCCGTGCCGCTGTTTATTTTTATCGGGCACTTGATGAATGCCAGCGGTATAACGCCTCGGCTGGTTCACCTTTCGACGCTCTTGGCGGGGTGGATGAGTGGCGGTTTGGCCCAGGCGAGCATCGTATTGAGCACCTTGATGGGCGGGGTGTCTGGATCCGCGGTAGCCGATGCCGCTATGCAGTCGCGCGTCTTGGGTAAAAGTATGATTAAGGGGGGCTACTCTGCTGGCTTTTCAGGTGCCGTGCTTTCGATAGGCGGTCTCATTACTGCGACGATCCCGCCTAGTATTGGTCTTATCTTGTATGGGTATCTAGGAGAGGTCTCCATCGGGCGCCTATTTATCGCTGGACTGGTTCCTGGCTTTTTATTGATGGTCGCGTTTATGGTCACCACTTATATCATGGCCAAACATCGTGGCTATCAGCCTGTCAGGTCTCATCTACCGAAGGGCAAGGAGATTCTAAAAGCGCTGCGAGAAAGTATTTGGGCCATACTGTTTCCGGTCTGGCTATTGGTGGGTATCCGCTATGGGTTATTTACGCCTTCCGAGGCGGGCGCTTTTGCGGTTGCTTATGCGCTCTTCATCGGCTGCGTCATTCATCGAGAAATGGGTGTTAAAGAGTTGCTCAATGCCATGCGTGCCAGCGTAAGAGACATTGGGATGGTCATGCTGATTATCATGTTTGCCGGCATTATCGGTTATGTGGTGTCTTTCGAGCGTGTACCTCAAACAATAGCGGAACTTACCTTGGGCGTTTTTACTAACCAAACTGCTTTGTTGTTTGTACTTGCATTCTTGCTGATTTGTATGGGGATGCTGCTTGAAGCAACCGTTGTCGTGATGCTGCTAACGCCTATTCTTGTGCCTGTTATTAAAGCTGCTGGCGTGGACCCCGTTCATTTCGGGCTGTTGATGATGACGCTGGTGACATTTGGAGGGATGACGCCGCCTGTAGGCATCTCGATGTATACGGTTTGCGGTATTTTACGCTGCTCTTTTTATGACTATAGCAGAGAGCTACTACCTTATGTATTAGCTGTTTTTGTAGTCGTCTCCTGTATTATATTCTTCCCCAATATTGTTTTATTTTTGCCGAACCTATTGCTCGGCTGAAGCGACTTTTAAGAGCTAGCGTTGTAAACGTGCCAAGACACGATGGGTTGCTGAGCGCCGGGTAATAACTCGGCGCTACTCTTTTAACACCACTTTGTCGGCAAAGAGGTAGTAGTCAAGTTCGTCTTCTTCCTCTAATGTACTGGCTTTAAAAAGCATCTCTTTCGTATTTTCGAGATGTTGCCACATGGCTTGGTGAGCGGCGCTGGCATCGCGTCGAATTAGCGCTTTTAAAATAACATCATGATCGTCGCACCAACTATCCAGCGATTGGCGGTTATCAATTCGATCATGGAGTTTTTGCCACAATAAATTTTTATCGCGTTGATACCAAAGCTTTTCGACCAGATAGACTAAAACAGCGTTCTGGCTCGACTTGGCTATTTGTAAATGAAAGCGTTTGTCCCATTCTGAATCCTGGTAGCGGTCTTCATCGCGCGCCTGTTTGCTGATCTCCATCAGTTCCAGTATATCGTTTTTGGTAATTAGGGTGGCCGCAAGCGCTGCAATCTGACTCTCGATAATCTGGCGTGCCTGGAGCATTTCGAAAGGGCCGGCGCTGAGCGCGTTATCCTCGTCTTCGGTTTTACTGGGTATAGGCTCCTTGGGAGGCGGCAGCACATAAATGCCTGACCCCTTGCGTACCTCCACTAGACCTTGGAGTTCCAGCATGATCAGCGCTTCACGAACCACTGTGCGGCTAACGCCCAGCTCTTCAGCGATATCACGCTCGGCGGGAAGCCGGTTGCCCTCGCTGTAAAGGCCAGACAAGATGCGCTCTTTCAGTTGTAACCCGGTTTTTTGATAGAGACGTTGGGGGGTAGGCAGTTGCATTTTTGTGTTCCAAGGCTAAATAAAGTGCTGAACCAGAAGGCCATTCAAACGGTAATAAGCGTTTGTACCCACAGGTTTTCCTTAAACGCGGCGAGTGAAGCGAGGGGGCTTTCCTCGCTTCACTTTTCAAGAGCACTTACTCTCTTAGAGCCTGCTTCTTATCCCAGCGTTTAACTCCTGCTATAGGGAGGCAGTGACTTCGTTGCTTTTCGGCTTCTCTTCACCGTTTATGTACAGCGTGCGGGTGTCGCCGGTAGCCAGTATGAAGATCGCTGATTCGTAGGGGAGGCGATAGCCATTAGAAATGACGTCTGTCGTTACATGGATGGCATCTTCGCTAGTATGCATTTGAAGCTCTACCAAGGCATGAGCGGTGCGCCAATGGCTCGTTTCGCCGTCATCCTCATAATGGGTGTACCGAGATATGCCATTTGCTCCCCGCGGCGGGAACAGTAAAAAGCCGCGCTGGTCCTCATCTTTATTGGCAAATGTGCGTGAAGCCTCGTTGGTGGGGATAATGGCGCCCGCTTTAACGAGAAGAGGTGTTTGATGATGAGGTGCGTCGAGCGTGGCTTGTGTGCCGCCTGCGATGAACCTGCCCGTATAAAAATCGAACCAGCCACCTGGGTGTTCAGGCGCGTAGACATCGCGAGTCGAGACGCCGGGCTCAACAACGCTTGCAACGAGCAACGATTCGCCCACTAAAAAGTCGTCGTTCTCAAGCCAGGTGCGCGTGTCCTCTTCAAAATCGAAGAAGGTGGGTTTGAGGATTGGCTCGTGATGTACATGGGCCTTGTAAAACGCGCTATACCAATAGGGCGTTAGTCGTGAGCGTAGCTTTATCAGCTGACGAATAGGGGCGACGGCCTCGTTATACATCCACGGCTCGTTGACCGTTGCGTCTTCGTTCCAGGAGTGAATGGTAAAACGAGGGTGGAAGATGCCATTTTGCACCCAGCGGATAAAAAGCTCTGAATCCGGTTTAGGGCCAGCAAAGCCTCCTACATCGTGGCCGAAGTTATAAACGCCCGAAAGGCTCAAGCCAATACCTGTCTTGTTATTAAACTTGATGGTTTTCCATTCGGTGCGATTGTCACCGGTCCAGGTTTGCACGTAACGATGCATGCCTGGTGCGCCCGAGCGCGAAATGAGGAAAGGACGTTTTTCAGAAGCGTAGGTTGTTTGTGCTTCGAAAGAGGCCTTCATCATTAATAGTGGGAAGAGCGCACGAATGCGTGTAAAGGGAAGGCGAGCGCCGAAGCCGTCTGCTTGAGTGCCTTTACTCCAAATCTCATACTCGTTGTTGTCGTTCCAGGTCGTCTCGATACCATACTCAAGCAGCTGCCGGGTTACTTCCTCTTTCCACCAGGTATAGGCGCCCTCATTGGTGAAGTCGACATGTGCGCCCCCACCATCCCAGAACTGCGCAAGCTCTGTATTACCGCTTTCATCTTTTAGAAAATAGCCAAGCGACTCCAGTTTTGCGTACTGCGGATGGTCCGTGAGCAGCGCCGGTTTTATATTGGCGGCAAGGCGGATACCTTTGCGCTTGAAGTCTGCCGAGAGCTTTTTAGCATCGGGAAATTTCTGCGTATTCCAGTTGAAGACGTAGCGTTTGCCATCGATGGAGGTATAACCCGACGAGAGCTGAAATGAATCGCAGAGAATGTCGTGCTTTTCACACTGCTCAATAAACTCCCACACCTGCTCTTGTGCATTGGGAGCATCGGTGTAGCTCATGGTTGAGCCGGAGTAACCGATGCTCCATTTGGGTGGCAGGGCCGTATTACCCGTCATCCAGGTATAACTGGTCACTACATCGCGCATATGAGGGCCGGCGATCATGTAGTAATCCAGGTCACCGGATTCGGCTTCAAAGTAACGATAAAGGCCATGATAGTTATCAAGCTCGCGGCCCATATCAAAGTAGCCAGGCGCTAAGTTGTCATAGAAAAGACCGTAGGAGAACGCTTGTTCCGGCTTGCGGGTAATATAAAAAGGAATGTGTTTATACAGCGGATCCGAATGTTCGGCATCATAACCCATCGCATCGATCGTAATATTACGATAGCGGCGGTGATGATGGTTTAGGTGCCCGGATCGCTCACCCAAACCGTAATACTGCTCCTGAATATCTCTTTTCAGGTAGTGCTTGAGTTCCTGGCCTAATTCGCCATTGAAGTTATACGCTTGGGTCTGTCTGTCCTGAGCGAACAGCTGCCACTGGCCGTGAGTGGTGTGATACCAGTCAATTCGAAAACCTTCCTTTTGAATGACGGCTTTTAGCTGGCGAGTTTGGATTGCAAAGCTCTGTTCATCCTCAGATAGCGTGTAGCCTGGCAAACTAAAGTGCTCGGTACTGAACCTGTCTCGGCCACGATGAGGAAGATCGTCTTGGCCTGGCGCAATACTCCAGGTCTTACCAACCTCAAGTCCTGTTTGTTTTTCAAAAAGTACGCGAAATATGCCCTCCTCAAGGATAAAGAAGTGGGCCTTCACGTCTTCATCCCTTGATGCAAAGATGAGGTGGTTTTGCTGAGTCTTGGCTAAGTGAAAGCAATAGCGCTCTTGAATATTCATCGAGGTCAATCCTTCAAAATTACATGAGGCCGGCTAGGCGCGGAAGCCATTCGCTGAGAATCGGCAGTAGCGTTATCAGCATGAGGACCGCGATGACCGCCGCATAAAACGGTAAAAGAGGTCTGATCACTTCTTCCATTTTGACTTTGCCTACCTTGCTGCCAACGTACAGCGCGCTGCCGCCGGGAGGCGTGATGTTGCCGATACACAAGTTTACGATGAGCACGACACCAAAGTGCACTGGGCTCATGCCAAATTCCGACACCACGGGTAAAAAGATAGGAGTAAAGATCAATATGGCCGGCGTGACATCCATAAACGTGCCGATCAATAGCAAGATAATATTGATCATTATGAGAATCAGAATGGGGTTATCAGTAAGCGACAAAATACCTTCACTGATAGCCGCTGGAATCCCCGTGAAAGCCATCACTAGCGCCAGCATGGCGGATGTGCCGATAAGGAACATGATGACAACGGTAAGCTCTGCTGTTTCCTTGAGTATGCCGGGCAGTTGCTTAATCGATAAGCTGCGATAGGCGAAAGAGAGCAGTAACGCATACAGCACGGCCACAGCCGACGCCTCGGTGGCGGTAAATATGCCACCTGTAATACCGCCGATAATAATGATGATTAAAAACAGGCTGGGTACGGCGTCCCACAGTACTTTCATGGCAGCGCGCAAGGGAACTTTATGTGGCGTGGTATAGCCTCTTTGCTTGGCAATGATGTAGGCCACCGCCATGGTTGCCATTCCCCAGAGTATGCCTGGGATGTAGCCTGCTAAAAATAGTGCAGCCACCGAGGTGCCACCGCTAACCAGGGAGTAAATAATGAAAAGCCCGGTCGGTGGGATAATTAACCCCGTGGGGGCTGAGGCAATATTAACCGCGGCAGAGAACTTACGGTCATAACCTTCCTTCTCTTGCAGTGGCTGCATGACTTTACCGATCGCCGCCGCAGAGGCCACAGAAGAGCCTGCAAGTGAGCCAAACAGCATATTGCCGACAATATTAGTGTGCGCAAGAGAACCGGGTAAGCGTCCCGTGAAGAGCTTTGCCACATTGACCAAGCGAAGTGCGATCCCTCCCTGGTTCATAATGATGCCGGTAAGCAAAAAGAAAGGAACGGCGAGTAGCGTGAAGCTATCAATACCGGTCACCATCTTTTGTGCTGAGGTAAATACCGCAACATCAAACGGAGCGATCAGTAGCATTGTTACGATGGAGGCACCCGCCATACTGATGGCGATTGGTACCCCGATAAAAAGAAGGATAAAGAAAGAAATGAGTAGACTGAAACCTGCAATAATTGTCATGGCTCAAATGCCTTAATTGTGTATTAAACGTCTAAGGTTTGATCGAAATCGTGGGGGATTCCGGCGCTGGGATTAATAAGCTCTGAAATACAAAACCAAAGAATTAGAACGCCCGAGATGGGTAGGGAGAGATAGATATATCCCATCGGTATGCCAAGAGAGACGGTCTGTTGGGACATGGTTAAAGAGACCAGCCAGACGCCCCCATAAATCATGACGATAATAGAAAAGAGGATCAGGAAGGCGAGTACGCCAAACCGAGCGGCTTTCTGCAGGCCAGGAGAAAACCGGTTAGTCACCATTTCTACCGCAATGTGCTTTTTAGTGTGAAAGGCGAGCGCGCCTCCGATCATCGTGATCCAGATAAGCGAATAGCGCAGGAACTCCTGCGAAAACGTGCTGGGATCATTCAGCAAATAGCGGCTCACCACCTGCCATAGTGCAACCAGCACCATGATAACTAGCATTGCTGATGTAAGCACCGTGATGACTTTGCTCAGCCAGCGATTAATCGTGTTTACCATGGCTTCAAGACTCCGTTAGTTCTTGTATGCGCTTGTAAAGAGGTGCCAGAACCGGATTTTCCATAACTCTTTCGTGCATGGGGGCAACCGATTCACGGAAGGCTTCCACATCCACGTCGTGATGGAAGTTAACGCCCATTTCCTGCGCTTTTGTGACCGCCTGTTCGATCTCTTTAGCCCAGAGTTCCTTATGAAACGCGGTGGATTCAATTGCCGCTTCTCTAAGCCATGTTTGTTGCTGTGGCGTGAAACTCTCCCAGCGGTGTTGGCTGAAAATCAACAGGTCGGGCACGATGGCATGGGCGGTATAGGAGTACTCCTTGGCTACCTCTCCATGGTTGGATGACGTCAAGGCTGTTTCGTTATTCTCGGTGCCGTCAATCACCCCTTGCTGTAACGCCGTGTATACTTCTCCGTATGCCATGGGAGTTGGTGCGCCGCCCATTAAACGAGTCATTTCCAGCGCAGTTTGACTGGGCTGAACGCGCAACTTTAAACCACGCATATCGGCCGGAGTCCGTACGGGCGTATCAATGGTATAAACATTACGAATGCCCGAGTCGTAATAGGTCAGACCAAAAAAGCCATTGTCGGCGGTTTGCTGGTAGATATCGGTGGCAATATCGCTATCCATGACGCGATAGTAGTGATCAGGGTTGGCAAAGAGGTAAGGAATGCTGAACAGAGAGTAGATGTTAGAAAAGCTCTCAAGCGCGGTGGCGCTCACTTTTGTAACATCCACGGCGCCGGTTTGAACTAACTCAATGACTTCACGTTCAGAGCCAAGCTGGCCATTGGCGTAAATCTGGAACGACAGTTCTCCGCCGCTTTTTTCACGGACCCGTTCGGTGAAATATGCCAAGGATTTATGAACAGGGTGGCTCTCGCTCATGTTGTGAGCGAGCCTCATTTGAGTAACGCCCGAAGACACCTCTGAGGGCATTGAGCAGCCCGAAAGCGCGAATAGAGCGCCCGATAAGACTGAAATTATGCCTTTATGCATGTTGCCCCATCTCCTGAAAACCTGCTTAAAAGAGTATTTGTACGTTGTGGTCATTGGGCCAGATAAGAACAGCCTGCTAAATTGGACTAACCAATATGATTGTTAAATGAGCCTTTCGTCGTAGTTGGCGGGCGAAGGGTTGACAATACGTGCGTCTGGGTCGACTCTTTGGCCTAACCAATTCGGGGGTGGCTAGCTTCGTTTCTTTCTACCCTAAGACGTAACGATGGCAGTGGAGGTTTTCATGGCAGCATTCCTTGGCGAGGATTTTCTTCTTGATAGCGAAATGGCAAAGCGTCTGTACCACGGCTATGCAAGCAAAGAGCCCATTTTTGATTACCACTGCCATCTGTCTCCTCAAGATATTGCCTTGGACCGCCGTTTCGAGAACCTGACCGAAATCTGGCTGAAAGGTGACCACTACAAGTGGCGTGCCATGCGCTGGAACGGTGTGGACGAGCGTTTTTGCACCGGCGATGCCAGTGACTACGAAAAATTTCAAGCTTGGGCCGCTACCGTTCCTAATACCTTGGGTAATCCGCTTTACCACTGGACGCACCTTGAGCTTAGGCGTCCCTTTGGAATAACCGATCAGCTTCTGTCCCCTGCCACCGCCGATGCCATTTGGGAGCGGGGCAATTCGCTACTGTCCAAGCCTGAGTTCTCCGCTCGCGGTATCCTTCAGCAGATGAATGTCCGCATGGTGGGTACCACGGACGACCCCGCTGACGACCTTGGCCATCACGCACAAATAGCCTCTGATACAAGTTTCAGTGTCAAAGTGCTGCCAAGCTTCAGGCCTGACCGTGCATTTAAGCCGGCTGCGGTTGATTATCCCTCTTATCTTGAGAAGTTAGGCAAGGCAGCGGGGATAGAAATAAGTGATATCAACTCACTCTATAGCGCTTTAGAACAGCGGATGGACCACTTCACCGCGCATGGGTGCAAAATTGCCGACCATGGTTTGGAGCGTGTCCAGTTTGCCTTGGCTACCGATGCAGAATTAAATGGCATACTTAAGCGCCGCCTGGATGGCACGCTGCCTGATGAGTACGAGCAGGCGCAATTCATGACGGCAGTGCTGGTCTTTCTGGGCCGCGAATACCATCGGCGTGGCTGGGTACAGCAGTACCATATGGGCCCGTTACGCAATAACAGTACTCGCGGTTGGCGGGAGATAGGCGCGGATGCTGGCTTCGACTCCATGGATGACAGACCCATAGCCGCGCCGCTTAATCAGCTTTTGGATGCCTTGGATCGCAATGATCAATTGCCCAAAACGATTCTTTATTGCGTGAACCCTCTGTTTAATGAAGTGCTGGCCACTACCGCTGGTAATTTTCAGGGCAGCGGCATTCCCGGTAAAGTTCAATTCGGTTCTGGCTGGTGGTTCAACGACCAGTTGGATGGTATGGAGCGGCAAATGACCCAGCTTTCCCAGCTTGGGCTTTTAAGCCACTTTGTGGGCATGTTGACGGACTCACGAAGTTTCCTCTCCTTTACCCGCCACGAATACTTTAGGCGTCTTTTGTGCCGTATGTTAGGGCGTTGGGTGGAAGATGGACAGCTTCCCAGCGATGAGCGTTGGCTGGGCGAATTGGTTAGCAATATCAGCTTCTATAATGCACGGCGCTATTTCGATGTCGACGTGTAATAACTCGCCAAGGAGAATACTGCATTGAACATGCAAACCATCGAAGCTAGCCAAGCCAGCGGCCATATCAGCATTGTCCATCTTGGCTTGGGCGCGTTTCACCGTGCTCACCAAGCGGTTTATCTTGAGCGCTATCGCCAGCGCACAGGCGATGGCGAGTGGGGCGTATGTAGCGCCAATTTACGCTCGAGTGTTGACCTGGTAGATAGCCTGCGCAAGGCGAGTTACCGCTATCAGGTGGCGGAATATGCTGACAGCCAGACGCTGACGCTACGCGAGATCGGCGTGATTGAAGAAACGCTGTTTTCCGGCCGCGATGCGTCGGGCAACTGGGGGCGGGATAGAGACGCGCTGCTTGAGCGGCTGGCGGCGCCAGCGACGCGTATTGTCACGCTGACCGTGACGGAAAAAGGGTATTTCCTGAACCCGGCCAGCGGTGAGCTGCGCCTGGACGATCCCATGGTAGCGGGCGATATTGCCTCACCCGGCGAGCCGCGGACCGCTCCTGGCTTACTGGTTGAAGCGCTGGCTCGGCGGCACGCCGCGGGCGTGGCGCCGTTTACCGTGCTTTCGTGCGATAACATGCCAGACAACGGTCAGCGTACTCGTAAAGCCGTGGTTAAGCTTGCCCAGCAGCGCAGCGCCGAACTTGCCGAGTGGATTGATGCCGAAGTGGCGTTTCCAAGCTCCATGGTCGACCGCATTGTGCCTGCGATGACCGACGCTGACTTTGAGCGCTTGGCTGCCTTGGGTGTTGCTGATCCTAATGCCGTGGTGGGCGAGGCATTCTCGCAGTGGGTGGTAGAGGACAACTTCCCCACCGGGCGGCCAAGCTGGGAGGCCGACGGCGTAGAAATGGTCGCCGATGTTGCCCCGTTTGAAACCATGAAGCTGCGAATGCTGAACGGTAGCCACTCTCTGCTGGCCTATCTGGGTGCTTTGGAAGGCGTTGAAACGGTGTATGACGGTATCAACCAACCGGCACTGCGCGCGCTGCTGCGCCGTTACATGCTGGAAGAAGCCGCACCGACGCTTAATATGCCCGAAGGCACTGACCTTGCGGTGTACGCTGATTCGCTACTTTCACGCTTTACCAATGACAGCTTGCGCCACCGTTTGCAGCAGATCGCCATGGACGGCAGCCAGAAGTTGCCCCAGCGCTGGCTGAGCGGCGCTCTTGAGCGTATTCAAGCGGGGCAGGTATCGCCTTGCACTGCATTAGGAATGGCTGGGTGGATTCGTTATACCGACGGCCAAGAGCTAAACGGCAAGCTTTATACCGTTGATGATCCCATGGCAAAACAGTTTGCTGAGCTACATCAGACTCACGGTGGCCAGCCGGTCGCGTTGGTAAACGCATTTTTAGCCATGGACGAAGTGGTACCGCCCGCGTTGGCAACCAATCAGCCGTTTGTCGACGACGTAGTAGCGGCCTATCGCGCCTTAACGCAAGATGGGTTAAATGCCGCGTTAGCAGCGCTAGGCATCGAAGGATAGGGAGTTATTTATGGAGCATACCTGGCGCTGGTTCGGCCCTAACGATGCGATACGTCTTGAAGAAATTCGCCAGGCCGGTGCGACCGGCATTGTGACGGCACTGCATGAAATACCTAATCATCAAGTGTGGCCGGTCGAGGCTATTCAAGCGCGCAAGAACCTGATTGAGACCGCCGGGCTTCGCTGGTCGGTGGTTGAAAGTGTGCCGGTCCATGAAGCGATAAAGCAGGGCCTGCCCGAGCGCGATGCGTTGATTGCTACGTACTGCCAAACGCTACGTAATTTGGCAGCTTGCGGTATCGACACCGTTTGTTACAACTTTATGCCGGTGCTCGACTGGACGCGAACCGATCTCGTCCATGCACTGCCGGATGGTGCGCTGGCGCTGCGCTTTGATCACACCGCGTTTGCGGCGTTTGATCTCTATATTCTTAAGCGGCCAGGGGCCGAGTCTGAGTATAGCGAAGCGGATAAGCATATGGCCCAACGCTACCTTGAGACGCTTGATCAGACCGCCCGCGACAAGCTGGTGACGACACTGATTGCCGGGCTGCCTGGGGCGGAAGAGCACTATACGCTGGAACAGTTTCGCAATGTACTGGCGGAGTATGCCGAGATTGATGCTGAAAAGCTGCGCGAAAATCTTGGCTACTTTTTACAGGCGATTATTCCAGTGGCTGAAGAAGTCGGCATTCGTATGGCGATCCACCCGGATGACCCACCCCGGCCGCTTCTCGGTTTGCCACGGGTAGTTTCAACGCATCAGGATGCGCAGTGGGTGGTGGATCATGTGCCCAGCCCGGCCAATGGCCTAACGTTTTGCACCGGCTCTTATGGTGTTCGTGAAGACAACGACCTGGTTGCCATGGCTCGCCACTTCGCCCCGCATATTCACTTTATCCACCTGCGTGCCACAAAGCGCGAGGTGGACCCACGTTCATTCCACGAAGCACCGCACCTGGAAGGTAACGTTGATATGGTCGGCGTTATTCAGGCACTGGTCGAAGAGGAGCGTCGCCGTGAAAAAGAGGGCGGGGCGCGTTTGCCATTACGCCCCGACCATGGCCACCATATTCTCGACGATCAACAGCGTAAAACTGCGCCGGGCTACCCGCTTTATGGCCGTATGCGCGGGCTCGCTGAGCTACGCGGCGTGGAGCTCGCCGTGCGCCAGCTAACTGCCGGATAAGCCATCGCCATCAGCACAAAATCGTTATAAGGACAAAAAAGCCCCGCTGACTTAATGGGTCAGCGGGGCTTTTTTGTAATGCTAGCTATTCGTGATTACCGCGGCGTAGCGGGCGCTTCCGTTGTAGTCAGCGTTGGCTCGGGCACCTGCTCCATGCGCTGGCGTTCCTGATCAAGAATCGCAAGGGCCTGGGCAGAGGTGACGCGGGAAGCTGGTGTCAGTAAGCTGACAACCACCCCCGCTACTAGAGCCGCTAAAACAGCGGGGATGCTTGGATTGCCCCAGAAAGCAGTCCAGTCGCTATTCGCGATAATTATTAAAGATGTTGCCGAGGCACAAATCAGTGTGGCAATGGCACCCTGCCAATTATAGCGTGGCCAGAAACGACCCAGCATGGCGCTAACGAATAGCCCTGACAGGATAGTTGAGATCATACGCGTGATGTAAGTGATCACGTTGTCCGAGGCGAGTGCGAAAAGCAGTGCCAAACCAATGGTTACCACTAAGGCAATACGTGAAAAGCGCACCACATTACGGGCCGAGGGTGTACGCCCCGTCGCCAGCACATACAAATCCCGAATGAGCGTGGAGACACCGGCGATCGCATCGGAGCTGGCGCTCGACATAGTGGCGGAAAGGCCCGCTACCAATAGTAGTAGCCCCAACCCTAGCGGCATGATTTCAGTGGCCAGGAAAGGAAAGGCGTAATTGCTATTTTCGAGCCCAGGATTAAGAGCATGCGTTGCCATTCCGATAATTGCCGGAATGATTGAGAACCCCATATAAAGTACGCCGGTGATCAAAAACGAGCGGCGCACCGACCCAACTGATTCGCCAGAGTAAATACGCTGACGGAAAGAGGGTGTTGCAAGCACGCCAATAGCAATCACGGCGGCAAGCGAAAGCGCAGGCAGCGCACCGATTTGGTCAATGCCTAAAAAGCTTGTAGCACCTGCCTCCATGCCTGTTGTTAGCCCCGAGAAGCCGCCAACTTCTACTAATGCCAGCACGGCCATCAAGATAAACCCTGCAAAAAGCACGACTGCTTGAATGGTATCGGTCCAGATAACCGCAAAGTAACCGCCGATGACACAGTAAATGCCAAATCCCAAAGCAACCAGAATACGCGCCGTCGTCAAGTCAATACCTGCCATCCACGAGAGGTAAAGGCCACCACCTAAGATATGCGCGCCCAGCCAACCGATGCAGGCAATATAGATAAGTAGCGCGACGATATTGCGAACCAGCCGATTAGCGCCAACGTAATAGGCCAGTTCTTCGCTCATGGTCATAAAGCGAAACTTGCGTACCGGAGCAAAGCAGACGGCAAGCAAGAGAACCCCAATAGCGCCACCAATACCGTAGAGCGCGCCTGCCCAGCCATTGGCATAGCCAAAACCCACGGCTCCCATGCTGGAGCCGGTACCCACCATCGTGGCGACAGTGGTTCCAACCGTTAAGAAGAGCGGAACACTGCGGCCACCCAATAGAAAATCATCGCCATTGCCTCGTTTATGTCGGGATATATACCAACCAAACAAGATCATAACGGCGATATAGATGATAAAGGCTGAAAGGAATATCTGACTGTTCATGCTAACCTCTTATCGTTGTTTATTCAGCCGTTGCCGCGGCTGTCGTTAAGCAATGCAGGCGATTACCGCTGGGCTTTTTTTCTTGATCAGGCGGTAATCTGGTGCCGTACCCTTGCCGGGGTACGGCGCTTTTTTGTGTTAGTTAAACGCGATCAGCGCGGAAGCACTTCACGTCAACCTCGACCTTGCAATCCACCACCAAGTCTTGAACGCTGCAGATACGTGCCGGTGGGTTGTCGCCAAATATCTCCTTAAATACCTTGTTGAAAGAAGTGAAATAACGCGCGTCCGTCAGCACGGTCGTTACGTGAACAACATCTTCAACCCCGTAGCCAGCCTCGTGCATGATGGCTAAACAGTTGTCGAATGCCAGGCGGGTCTGCTCGACAATGCCGCCTTCAACAACTTCACCGTCGGTCATTGGTGTCTGGCCAGAGACATACAGCCAGCCACCTGCCTCTACGGCGCGAGCAAAAGGTAGTTTCTGACCACCGGTGCCTACGCCGCCTTCGGTGCCATATCGGGTAATACTCATGATGTTTTCTCCTGCTTGGGTTGAGAGAGAGGGGAGTTTTGAGCAATACGCTCAGTGCGGCGTAACATTCGCCCTGAACGCTGGTCGGTAATAGCGCTCTGGTAATAGGCAAGCTTGCCATTCACTACGACCATATCGATGCCTTTAGCCGCCGCGATGGGGGCCTCGTAACTAGCTGTATCTTCCAGCACTTCAAGATCAAAAAGGGTGAGATCTGCATAGGCGCCGACGCGTATGACGCCGCGATCCGTCAAACCAAAATTGGCTGCTGAAAGGCTGGTCATCTTGCGCACCGCTTCTGTAAGCGGCATTAGGTTTAAATCACGGCTGTAGTGGGCAAGAACGCGTGGAAAGGCGCCCCATAGCCGCGGGTGTGGATGCGGATCATTAGGCAGGCCGTCGGAGCCCACCATGGAGAGCGGATGTGCGAGCACTTGCTGCATATCCGCTTCGCTCATGTTGTGGTAAACCGCCCCGGCGGGCTGTAGCTGCTTGGCAGCGTCTAGAAGCGACATATGCCAGTCGGCAGCGATGTCTTTCAAGGGGCGACGCGCCTGCTCTGGATGAGGCTCTGACCAGGTGATCGTGATCTCGATTTCATCCGTTACCTGGCCAAGGTCCAGGGTCGAAGATCCAGCCGTATAGGGGTAGCAGTCGCAGTGGGCATGTTGATGTTGGGCGGCTACCTCAAGTTTACTCAATGCTTGGCCTGCGCCTCCCCAGTTGCCCGCGCCTGCGCATTTAAGATGCGATATTACTAAAGGAACCTGACCATCCCGAGCGGTTGTGAATGCCTCATCCATGGCCTTCAGTAGTCCCGCAAACTCATCACGCAGGTGAGTGGTATATACGCCCCCCGATTCCCCCACTGCCGCCACCAATGGCGCCATTTCAGTGGTTGGCGCATGTATCGCGTTGCGATAAGCAAGCCCCGAGCTAAGCCCCAGCGCGCCTTCATCCAGTGCCTGGCGTAGCAGTGAATCCATAGCGGAGATTTCATCTGCGTTGGCCGGGCGGGCAAAGCTGTCCATTACCTGGCTGCGCAAACTGGTGTGTCCAACCAAGGCCGCGACATTAATGCTCGGCTTGGCGGCGTCTACCGCATTGGCATAATCCGCAAAGCTTGGGTAACGAAAATCTTCAAGGTTACCCAGCAAGTTCATTGGATCGGGGACGTTGTCGGCAAGTGTTACAGGGCTTGCACTGATACCACAGTTACCCACTACTACTGTGGTGACGCCCTGGGTGAGCTTTGGCAGCATTTCGGGCGTACGAATGACATTGGTATCATCGTGGGTGTGAACATCAATAAAGCCTGGAGCCAAATAACGCTCTTGGGCATCAATAACGGTGGTGGCCGTTGCATAGGGCATCGTGCCAATAGCGCAAATGCGCTCACCT
The DNA here is from genome assembly GCF_052446175.1 of Halomonas sp. AOP43-D1-4. Classification (NCBI taxonomy): domain Bacteria; kingdom Pseudomonadati; phylum Pseudomonadota; class Gammaproteobacteria; order Oceanospirillales; family Halomonadaceae; genus Halomonas; species Halomonas sp. AOP43-D1-4. The sequence continues at coordinate 278,286 of NZ_JBQSVY010000001.1, read as the reverse complement.
TGAATAGCGACATCCGCACGAAAATGCGGCGTGCCAGCGCCATCCAGCACGTTGGCATTACGAATTAATACGTCGTAAACCATCTTAGTCTCCTAATGGCTGGCGATTATCACCACCGCGATGGTCATCCAGGCTCAGTTTGAGTCGGCGCAATTTAGTGCGTGAGCGCTCGCGGTGTCGCATGGCAAGCTCGAGTGCTAACACGTCGATGACGGCAAGCATGGCGTAGCGTGAAGCCGAAGGGTGGTAAATGAAGTCGGTTTCACGCGAGGTAATTGGCAGCACAATGTCGGAGGTGGTGGCGAGAGGCGAATTCATGGCGGTGATAGCGATGACCTTAGCGCCATACTGCTTGGCAATTTGCGCCGACTCCACCATCTCAGGGGTGTAGCCAGTGACTGATAGCACGACCACGACGTCATTGGGCTCAAGCGTTGACGCCACCATGCGAGGCAAGAGCGCCTGGGGGTAGGCGCAGACCGCATAGCCAAGGCGCACTAGGCGAAACTGAAATTCCTGGGAAAGAATGCTTGAGCCGCCACCCGCCCCAAAAACGAGTATCTGGCGAGCGTTATCAAGCAGCTCAACGGCGCCTGACACGTCCGCTTGGGCGAGTAAGTCGCGGTTGAGTGCTAGTGTCTGGGTCGCAATGTCATACACCACGCTGGAGCCGTCTTCGGGGGTGGCTTCCTGGATAAACCGGCGTCCTGCTCCTAAGGCTTTTGTCAGGCGGGTTTTTAAATCGCGCACGTTCGTACAGCCGATAGCGCGTGCAAAGCGAGTCACGCTAGCGTCACTCACTCCGGCGCGCTGGGCGATATCGCTGATATTTGATTCGGTAACAAAATCAATGTCAGCAAAAATAAGCTCGGCGACTTTTCGTTCAGCGTCGCGAAGCGCGTTAAAGTCAGTAGTTATTCGAGACAAAATGTCTATTTCTTGGCTCACCGTGAGCTCCTGATGGTTGCCTTGCCTAAAAAGTATGTTAGTTTCTATCTTTGAGTCAATGGTTGTGAAAATAACTAACATTAATGCGGTTAAATGCGCTTAAAACTCTAGGAGATGGGTACATGCATTCAATGGCGTCAGCAGTAGAGAAAGGCAGCGTGGAACTAGGCCCTAACCTGTTGCGGGGCGTCAGTCTGCCTGCAGCTGTGGTGCATGAAGGTCCGCTTGAACATAACGTGGCGTGGATGCAGCGTTTTGCAGAAGCCCACGGCGCCCGTTTGGCGCCTCATGGTAAAACCACGATGACCCCAGCGCTTTTTCAGCGTCAGCTTCAGGCGGGTGCATGGGGGATTACCTTGGCGACTGCACCACAGTGCCGTGCAGCTTTTGCTCATGGAATCACCCGGCTATTGATGGCTAACCAGTTGGTGGGGCAGTCGAATATGGCCATTGTCGCTAGCCTGATAGAGCAAGGGGCGACGTTTTACTGTGTTGTGGACAGCCAGGAAAACGTACGCCAGCTTGGGCGATTTTTTGCCAAGCGAGGCCTGATCTTACCGGTTTTGATTGAGGTAGGTGTTCCGGGTGGGAGGTGCGGCTGCCGTACCCAGCAACAGATTCTCTCTCTGGCTGAGGCTATTGCTGAAGAACCCGCGCTTTCCCTGGCGGGGTTGAAAGGCTATGAAGGCGTCGTACACGGTGCTGATCCAGAAGCCGGTATTCGTGCTTACGCTAAATATCTAGTGGATGTGGCGGTAGAGCTTGAGGCAGCAAAGCGCTTTTCAGAACCTGAGCCCATTGTCACGGCATCGGGTTCTGCCTGGTATGATTTGATTGCAGAAGCTTTTGAAGGAGCGCCGCTTCAAGATCAATTTACAGCCGTATTACGCCCAGGGTGCTATGTGGTCCACGACCATGGGCTGTATCGTGAGGCGCAATCCGCTGTGCTTGCACGCCGGCCTGATTTGTCGGAAGGCCTTGAGCCTGCTCTGGAGGTCTTTGCCCAGGTACAGTCGCTTCCTGAACCGGGGCTTGCCATCATCGCATTAGGCAAGCGTGATATCGGCCATGATCAGTTGCCCATTGCCCTGCGTCGCTACAGGGAGGCCGGGACCCCTGAACAGCTGTTGTCAGTGGATGATTGGGAAGTGACGAAAATCATGGATCAGCACACGTTCGTGCGGCTTCCTAAAGAGGCGCTGGATGTAGAAGTCGGTGATATCGTGGCGTTTGGCGCCTCTCACCCCTGTTTAACGTTCGATAAATGGCGCCAGCTGTTGTTAGTCGATAATGACTTAAACGTTAAAGAGCATTTGACTACCTGCTTCTAGCTCGTTGTATCTTTTGGTAGGCGCCCGCCAATAGCCATTGTCAGGGCGTTTGCTAGTTCTCCTAACTGTTCACGGCAGCGGTCGATGCTGGGAACTTCCCGGTGCATCGCTTCTGGAATCAGCGTGAGGTAAGGGATGGTGATAACGGCTTCAATCACCTCATGAACGCCAAAGACAGGAAAGCTGATGTTGGTTAGCCCTTGAACCTGAGGGCTGGGGCCAATGTGGTAACCCTGCTGACGGATCGGGTCAAATAGAGCACGTGTTCTAACCACTTCCTCTACCGTGGCATCGCTGGCAGCCAGTACCCGTGCCCGCCGTGGCTCATCCAAAAAGGCCAGCATAACGGCTCCTGAACCGGAGCCGCAAATATCTATTTTGGCTCCTAAACGGAGACCAAAACCCATCTTGTCGGGGTTTTCATACTGAGCCACAACTAATAGATGGCCAGGACGTGCAACACTAAGATGACATGACTGGGAAATTTCATGGCACAGCTCCTCCATGCGTGGCAGCGCAGCCTGCACTAACCGCTTGGTGGGAGGGAAGCGGTGGGCCATTTCGAATATCTTTAGGGTTAGCTGATAGCGGCTACCGCTATCATCCATGCTGACGTAGCCGCGATCCCGCAGCACCATCAGCATGCGGTACATCTCATTGGTTTTACGGCCGATCTGCTCGGCGATCGCTTGGGTGCTTAACGGCTGGGAAGACTGAGCAAGCAGCTCCAAAATATCCAACCCTTTTTCTAAGGCAGGGGCGTGGTACTGCGTTTCAGCCTTCTCCTTCATTCAAGCTTCCTTACGTAATTGCCAATCGCTCGTTGATGGTAATGTTAATTAACCAAAATGCTTGGTTAGCGTGCCAGCCAGCCGCCGTCTACTGCTAGGGTATGCCCATGTACATAGCGGGCGGCATCGGAGCATAAGAATATCACAGCACCTGCTAAGTCTTCGGGCGTGCCCCAGCGTCCAGCGGGGATTCGGCCAAGAATTTCAGCGTGGCGCTGGGGGTCGTCGCGCAATGCTTGGGTGTTGTCGGTAGCCATATAGCCAGGGGCGATGGCATTCACGTTGATGTCATGACCCGCCCACTCATTAGCGAGTAGACGTGTTAGACCGAGAATACCGCTTTTGCTGGCGGTGTAGGAGGGCACACGAATGCCGCCCTGAAACGACAGTAATGAAGCGATATTGACGATCTTGCCCGGCGCTTTACGCTCGATAAGATGTTTGGCCACCTGTTGCGCGAGAAAAAAAGCGGCTTTCAAATTAACGTCAATGACGTCATCCCAGTCTTGCTCTGGAAACTCAACGGCTGCCGCTCGGCGAATAATTCCCGCATTGTTGACCAGGATATCTACCTTGCCCGCTTGTGCGATCGCCTGTGAGACAATCTCGCTAGGTGCTTGACTGCCCAGCTCAGCGGTAATGTCGTAAAACTGGCGCCCTAATGCCTCTACCTGCTGGCGGGTGTCATCAGCAGGACTGCGGTTGACCCCCACGATATCGGCACCCGCCTGTGCCAGTGCAATGGCAATTCCCTGCCCCAGCCCTTTGTTGCAACCAGTCACCATGGCAACCTGGCCGTTCAGTGAAAATAGCGTCATTGGTCACTCTCCCTGAGTAGTGGTTTAGCGCAGCTCTTTAGAAGCGATAAAATCCATATCATCGTAGGTCAGGTTTTCACCGCACATACCCCAAATGAAGGTGTAGCGGCGAGTGCCAAAGCCGCAGTGAATCGACCAACTGGGGTGAATCACGGCCTGTTCGTTGGCAACCACGATATGCCGGGTCTCTTGGGGTTCGCCGCACAGGTGGAACACCACATCGTCTTCACTCAAGTCAAAGTAGAAATACACTTCCATGCGCCGTTCGTGAGTATGGCAGGGCATGGTGTTCCACATACTGCCGGGCTCTAACTGGGTTAGCCCCATGGATAGCTGGCAGGTATCCAGTACATCGGTATGCAGGTACTTATTAATGGTACGCACATTGCCGGTTTCAGGGTCACCAAGGGTGGTGGGCGAGGCATCTTCCGGGCGGATATGGCGTAGCTGGTAACGTACATGGGCAGGCGTTGAGTTGATATAAAAGCGCGCAGGCTTGCTCGCATCAAGGCTCTCGAAACTGACCTCACGGCTCTCTTTGGGAATATACAGGCCGTGGTAGGTGCCGAGCTCAACTGTTTCACCGTCGACAGTAATGCGTCCGGGCGCGCCAATGTTAATAACGCCCATTTCCCGCCGCTCTAGAAAATAGTCAACGCCAAGTTCTTTGCCACCGCTCAGGGTAAGCGGCGAATCAGTGGGTACTGCGCCACCAACAATAATGCGGTCAACATGGCTATAGGTTAGTGACATTTGGCCAGGCACCATAATCTTGGTAACCAGCATTTTGTCACGCAATCCCTGAGTATCGAGGGTTTTAAAATGATCGCTATGAAGCGCTTGGCGAATATCCATATGAGTTTCCTTAAAGGATGAAAGTAAATGGGCTCACGAGAATAGTGTGAGCGGCCAAAGGGTGATGAGCGGAAAAGCTATTACCAGCAGCATCACCAGAAGGTTTGCGAGGAGAAACGGCAAAGCGCCACGGAAAATACGTCCAATCGAGAGGCCGGTAATGGATGAACATACGTTCAGACACATGCCTACCGGTGGCGTGACCAAGCCAATAGCCAAGCCACTAATCAGCAATACGCCAAACTGCACGGGGGAAATATTGGCCAGGGCAAGTACCGGCAGCACCACTGGGGTAATCAGCAAAATCGCAGGGGTTACATCAATAAAGGTGCCGATCAGTAGCACGGCAGCAGCAATGACCAGCAGGAGCAACATCGGGGTAAGATCCAGCCCGCCTAAAAAGTCTGCCAATAGTTGGGGAATCTGCTCCATCGAGAGAATCCACACGTATAGCTGGCTCATGGCGATAATGATCATCACTGTGGCGCTGGTCATGACGGCAGAGCGAAATAGTGCAGGCAGTTCACGCAGCTTGAGGCTTTTAAAGACTACCAGTGCTAGAAAAAGCGCATAGCCCACGCCTAACGCGGCAGATTCAGTGGCTGTCGCGACACCACCGACCACCGCACCCACGACAAACAGGGGAATTAATAGCGCGAGTACCGCACGTTGAATTACCTGACGGCGCTGTTGAGAGGTTAATCCTGTGTGGGCACGGGGGTAGCCTTGGCGACCGGCCATTAGCGCAATAATGCCCATCATCAGCAAGCCAATCAGTAAACCAGGTACAAGGCTCGCCATAAACATGGTGCCGATAGACTGCTGAGCGGTAACGGCGAAAATTACCATGGGTACACTGGGTGGAATGATCATTCCCATGGTGGAGGAGGCCACGGTAATACCGCTGGCGGTTTCGACGCTATATCCTTTACGTGCCATCTCCGGAATCATGGAGGAACCCACCGAGGCCGTATCAGACACAGAAGAGCCTGATATGCCCCCAAAAATCATCGATGTTGAGATGTTGACGTGCCCCAAACCACCAGGGAAACGACCTACCAACATCAAACAGAAGTCGATTAAGCGAGAGGTAATGCCTGAAGCGTTCATCACCAATCCCATCAAAATAAACAACGGCAGGGCAATCATGGTGTACAAATCCATTCCGGACAGCACCCGCTGGGGCAGCACGCCAATCAAGCCTGGTTGCATGATCAAAAAATAGACCAACCCCGAAAGCCCCAGCGAATAGGCGATGGGCACTCCTATCAGTAGAAGCACTATTAGGCTAACTAGCAGTAAAATCATGCTTGGCTCTCCTGCGCGTCTTCTCGTTGAGCGGAGGGCCGTTCTCCACCCATTAGCACCGCCAAAGAAAATAGGATGACCAGTAGCGCGCCAATAGGGACGCTGATTTGCACTACCCAATTGGGCACATCCAGTACGGCGGAGCGGAAGCGACCCACTTGCCCAATCCAGCTAATGCTGAGCCATGCCAAATAGCCATTGAATACCATCACGAGTATATGGCGTAAGCGGTTGAGCCAGACGGCTATTGACGTAGGCAGCGCATCCACAAGCACGCTGATACGGATATGCTCGCCGCGCAAAATGGCGACCGATGCCCCCATTGCGGTGGAGTACACAAATAGAAAGCGCATCACCTCTTCAGCACCGGCAAAGCCAATGCTGAATACGTAGCGTAATATCACCAGTGTCAAGCAGAGCAGGAAAACCGCCGCAATTAATGCGGCAATAAGATTTTCCAATAGGCTAGCGAAGCGGCGCATTACCCGCATCAAAACGGTATCTTCCGCCATCGGTTGCGCCAGTGGAGGAGGGTTCATTACTCCAATACCTCGGCTTGATCGGTCAGCGTGAGTACTTGCTCTAACTGCTCCTGGCTAAAGTCACCACGTTCAACAAAGTGCTCCCAAACAGGAACGACGGCATCCACAAAACCTTGGCGGTGTTCGTCGGCGATATCATTAATGCTCATGTGCTCGCCAAGTGTGTCGAGGTAATTGGCTTCGGAGGCTAGCCAAATTTCGTTGGAGCGCGTCATCGTCTCCTGAGCCACGTCGTCAACGATTGACTGCAGGTCTTCCGGTAACTGGTCGTACCACTGAGCGCTGATAAAGAAGGGGTCAGGATGGATTTGCCAGTTCAGTAATGACATGTACTCCTGAGCTTCATGGAATTTCATATCAGCGATATTGGAGGGCGGATTTTCCTGACCATCGACTACGCCTGTGCGCATTGCCATATAGGTTTCGGTATAAGGCACTTGCTGTGGGGAAGCTCCTAACGCTTCAAACGCCAGCAACGTGGGAGCCAGCGGCGGGGTACGAATTTTCAAACCACGGAGGTCATCAACTTGATTAACGGCGCGAACGTTGTTGGTTAACTGGCGCATGCCGCCTGCAACTCCGGTCACCGGTATATGCAGCTGATTTGCATGTGCGCCTTCATTAATGGCTTGGCCCAGCTCGCCTTCCATAACGTCAATGGCCTGTTCCGGCGTGGTGAACAGAAACGGCATGGTATAGATCAGGTAGGCGGGGTTAGCTTGAGCAAACAAGCCACCGCGATAGCCTTGAATAAGCCCCATCTGGACTTGTTGAAGTACGTCTTCCTCTTTCCCTAGCGTGCCATTGAAATAGAGTTCTACCGCGATACGTCCATCACTGCGCTCTTCAAGTGCTTCTTTGAAGTAACGCATGGACTCAGATCGCGGGGCATCATCGGTTTGAGAATGAGCGTATTTGAATGTGAAGTCAGCAGCTTGCAGAGATGTCGTGAAGCCGATAGCAAGGCTGGCCATCAGGTGGGTTAGGCGCATGGAAGGCTCTCCGTTTTATTTTGATGTTTTTTTTATGCCATAGTCGTCATAACTCAAGTATAAAATGTATTTTTATATTTGAGTTATGACCAAGCTTAGCGCCATTCCTGCACAGGTCAATGTTTGAGCTATGCGACCATGGTCTTGATATAAAAAAGAGGGTTAAGTAAGTAGACAGGTAATCGCGCCGCTAGGCAGAGTAAATATGCCTAGCGGTAGCATGAATGATGGGAAAGGAGGGGGGCTATGCTACTTCCATTAAAGATTTAAGCGCGCGATAGCTGCTGGCAATTCATTGGCATGCTGAATGCCAACGGCGCCTTCGGGCGTGCTCTCTTCATCAGGAAAGTGGTTAATATGGATAACGTGCATACCTGCAGCCAACCCGGCTTCTACGCCTACGGCCGCATCGTCGATCACAATGCACTGCTCGGGCGCGTAGCCCATTGCCGCCGCCGCCTTGCGGTAAAGCTCGGGATCGGGTTTCCAGACATTCAGGGTATAAGCACTGAATAAATTCCCTTTAAAATGGTGGCCTAAACCAGTGCTTTCCATGGCACAGCGGATCTTGCGCTCGGGGCCGTTAGATACCACGGCTTTGGCGTAGCTGCTTAATTGATCAAGCGCATCTGAAATGCCAGCGATGGGTTCAAGCTCTGCCCGCATGCGGGCTTCCATGCGTGTCCGCATACCGGCTTCAAGCGTCGCCGCCTGGTCTTCTGTGAGGGGCTGAAAGCGCGCTTCTAACGTATTGACTATCGTGTGAAAGCGTACTCCACGAAACTCTTCCATATACTGACGCGCAGAGAACGGTAGGCCGAACTCCGGAAGAATGTCGCCCATTACCTCTGCAAGGAGTACTTCGCTGTCTACCAGCGTGCCATCGCTGTCAAACAGTAGGCAGTAATCGGCGGTCGTTGCTCTGGGCATAGCAGGGCTCATTGGCGTACGTCCTCGTTAACCAGGTTAATGGGAGGCTTGCCCTGTAGGGCCAAGCGAATATTATCCACGGCGCGCTGAGCCATTGCCTGGCGAGTCTCATGTGTTGCGGAGCCAATATGGGGCAGGGCAACGACGTTGGTCATGTTAAGTAGAGGGGAGGTGGCTGGCAGCGGTTCCTGCTCGAAGACATCCAGACCCGCTGCTTTAATGGTGCCTTTCTCAAGTGCGTCAATCAGCGCTGATTCATCGACGACTTTACCGCGGGCAATGTTGATGAAAATACCTGAGGACTTCATGCGTGCAAACTCGTCGGCACCGATTAGGTGCTTGGTCTCTGCGGTTAGCGGGACGGTCACACAGACAAAGTCTGATTTTTCCAACAGTTCGTTAAGCTCACAGCGCTTGGCACCTAGCTCTGCTTCGCGTTCAGGTTTGGGAGACGCGTTGGAGTAGAGGATTGACATGCCAAAGCCGAGCGCACCGCGCCGGGCAACCGCTTGGCCGATGCGTCCAAAACCTATCATGCCCAGCGTTTTTCCGTGTACGTCGTTACCAAAGTGATCAGGGCCAAGGCTGGCTTTCCAGTTGTCCGCTTTCACCCATTCGGCAAGTTCTGTTACCCGGCGTGCTGAGGCCATCACCAGTGCAAAACCGGTATCAGCGGTCGTTTCAGTGAGCACATCAGGCGTGTTGCACAGCATAATGCCACGCTTGGTTAACTCATCCACGGGGATGCTGTCGTAACCCACCGAAATTGTCGAAATAACTTCAAGCGCGGGCGCCGCATCCAGTAATTCAGGTGTGATGGGCAGTCCCGAGCCGATAATACCGTGTGCCTTCGATAGTATGTCGAGCACATCTTGCTGAGTGGGATCAAGTGGCCCTGAGTGCTCAATAAGCTCAAAGTGTTGCGCTAGCGTTTCTTTTAGTGGATCGCCAAGTCGTCCTGTCACAATGATACTTTTTTTCATGCTATCTCCTCGTGTTGTGATTGTTACATGTGACCTTAGTGCTCAAGTTGTTCCAGCTTGTCCCTGGTGGGCAAACCTTCCATATCACCGACGACTTGTACGGCCTGGGCGCCGACCAGATTGCCACGTTTAAGCGCATCACGAGCAATTAGGCCATCCAGCAGTGCGCTGATCGCACCGACCGCAAAGCCATCGCCAGCCCCCACGGTATCAACAACGTTGGCGACCGACTGGCCGGGCACGTTGATGCTTTCCAAAGAGCCTCCCAGCGTGCCGCGATAATAGCTGCCCTCTGGCCCCAGCTTGATGATAACGGCCTTGGCACCGCGCTCAAGGTAGAAGTCGGCAATCGCTTCGGGCGATTCGCAGCCGGTCAAAAGCTGCCCTTCGGAAAGTCCCGGTAGCACCCAGTCAGCAAGACTAGCCAGTTCATTTAAGGTATCACGCATGACAGCTTCGCTGGGCCAAAGTGACGGGCGTAAATTGGGGTCGAAGGAAATGCTGGAGCCGCTTTCGCGTGCCTGCTGCATCAAGTGGCGGGTTAATTCCAGGGCGCTTTTAGAAAGCGCGGGGGTAATGCCGGTAGCATGCAGATGAGTGAGCGACTGAAAATCGATGGAAGCGGCATCTTCAATGCTTAAGTGGCTGGCGGCACTGCCGCGCCTAAAGTACTCAACCCGTGGGTCGGCACCGTTTTCTGCGCGCTCTTTGAACATCAGCCCGGTGGGGTGGTGTTCATCAAGATGAATATACCGATCATCGATACCTTCGGCTTTTAAGGCCTTCTGAATAAATCGACCTTGGCTATCGGTGCCTACCCGGCTTAACCAGCCAACGTGAAAACCCAGGCGCGAAAGGCCGATGGCGACGTTATTGTCGGCACCTGCTAAACGGCGATGAAAGCTTTCGACTTCTGCTAGATCACCCGCTGTATTCGCCACCAGCATGGCCATGGCTTCGCCAAAAGTCAGTATCCGTGGGGAGGAGAGCGTTGTATTTGCCATCAGGATATTCTCTTTTTAAGGGTGTTAAGGATTTGGCTAAAGCGTTGTACTGCCGCGGATCTGTAAACGTGGCGCATGGCGGTAGCGTACGGGCGATGCCTGCGCTGAGCCGTTAAGCTGGTTGAGCAGGCAACTGACGGCAGCATGGCCGATATCATCGGTAGGCTGGGCCAGGGTGGTGATGCCTGGCGTTATCAGCTCACACCAATCCAGTTCGTCAATTCCCATTAAACCGGTAGGGCCCAAAGGGATGCCCAGCTGTTGAAAACTGCGTGTCATAGCGAGCGTGACGTTACCGTTAGCGCATAAAACAGCGCCTGGTGATGAGGCAGTGTGCTGGTTAAAGTTGGCTAACGTTTCAATGTGAGGTGCTGCATTGTCCAGTATCAGCGTCTGACTTTTGATCCCTAAGCTCTCTGCTTGCTGGTTAAAGCGCTGTAGCCGTTCCTGGCGGGTACTGGCATGTGCAGGCGACTCACTGACATAGAGAAGGGAGCGATACCCTTGTTGCACGAGATGATTCAGTGCCATATCAATCGCTAGCGCGTTATCAAGCCCGATCACATCAACGTCAAGTTGGTGAACTTCGCGGTCAAGTAGCACGAGGGGGACACCGCTATGCATGAGTGCCTGTAACTGCGCTTCAGGCTGCCCGGTAGCATTAATCATCAAGCCCTCTACCTGATACGACGTCAACAGGCGCAGGTGCTGCTGTTCTCGTTCTGGGTCGTTATCGGTATTGCAGACGATTAATGAATAACCGTGAGCCCGAGCCGTTTGCTCTATGCCATGGACAACTGCCACTGAGAACGGATTACGGATATCGGCCACCAGTACGCCCAGTAGGCGCGAGCCGCCTCCCTTGAGACCGCGTGCCATTAAATTGGGCTGGTAGCCCAGCGTCGTGGCGGCGTTGGCAATGCGCGCTTGAAGGCTGGGCGTTAGCCGTTCGCGCTCCGGGCCGAAAAAGCGCGATACGCTGGTTTTAGACGTGCCCGCCAGTTTAGCGACTTCAATAAGTGTGGCGCGCACAGAGGCAGGGGGCATGTTGGCTATCCATTAAACAGTAAAATGGGAACGTTCCCAATTGACTCCAACATAGTAAGTTTTGGGTTTAAAGGCAATACGCCTTAAGGCTCAGTAGAAGAGCCGGCGAAAACATATAGTTAAGAAAAATTAAGCAGACGGCCTCTGCTAGGATGTAGAGAAAAGCATAATAGGCGAACGTAATGCAGTCCCACGAGTACCAGCAATATGATGCCACCGGCCTTGCCGAACTGATTCGCCGCCGGGAGGTGAGTCGCGCAGACGTTCTGGAGGCTGCCTTTAAGGCGATTGAAGCGTTAAATCCTGCCCTGAAAGCGGTCGTTAGAACGCGATTTGAGAAAGCCCGGCGTGAGAGTGAGGAGATCGCCGATGACGCGCTCTTTGGTGGAGTGCCCACCTTAAGTAAAGATCTGTTGATGGGGTTGGCCGGTGAACCCTTGGCCTCCGGATGTACTGCGTTAACTCAGTGGCGCTCTAAAGAGGATTCGCCGATTATCCAGCGCTCAAAAGCGGCGGGTTTGGTCGTTATTGGGCAAACAGCCACGCCTGAATTGGGATTGATGGGAATTACCGAGCCTAAAGCCTTCCCGCATCCTGTTAACCCATGGCGGGAAGGGTGTTCACCTGGAGGTTCCAGTGGCGGTGCGGCTGTGGCAGTAGCTAGCGGAATTGTGCCGCTGGCGTTGGCCGGGGACGGTGGTGGCTCCATCCGTATTCCTGCCAGCTACTGTGGGCTTTTTGGCTTTAAACCTACGCGTGGGCGGATGCCGCTTGACCCAAGCCATGGGGAGGTGTGGCAAGGTGCGGTCATTGAGCACGCGTTGACGCGCAGCGTGCGAGATAGTGCGGCGCTGTTGGAGCAGGTGAACGGTATGGCACCTTCCGGCCCGTACCCGGTGCGCGCTGAAACCGGCTTCGTAACGGCATTAGCGTCCTCGCCTAAGCGATTACGCATTGCTATATCGCTGGGCGAGCCTTTAAGCCGTGGCTTGGGCACGCAGTTAAGCTCGGAAGTTAAAACAGCGGTTAATAAAGCCGCCGCTGCGCTAACGGAAATGGGCCATGAGGTGGAGTGGTGCGATCCGCCGGTGGATGGTGAAGCTCTGGCAGATAGCTACTTAACACTTTACCTTGGCCACTTGGCAGCGGACCTTCGCTGGATTAGCCAGCAAACCGGTGTGCCCACTCATCGCTTGGCGATTGAACCCTCTACACGTGCCATCGGCCGATTAGGAAGCAAACTATTAGCACAGGATTACGAGCTGGCGAAACGCCATTGGCACGTTGCCGCTGAACAGATGAGCCGTTTTCATCAACGCTTTGATGCGCTGGTGATGCCGGTCACCGCAGATACCGCGCCTGAAATTGGCGAGCTCTATCCATCCGCGGCACGTGAACGCTTAATGTCTGTGCTGGCCATTCCCGGGGCATCATCGCTGGCGCTAAAGGCTGGCTTATTAAAGAGGCTGGCGGTGGACGCCCTTGGCCGCACGCCGTTCACCCAATTAGCCAATCTGACCGGCCAGCCCGCCATGTCAGTGCCTTTGCATATGGCCGCCAATGGCCTACCGGTAGGCGTGCAAATAGTCGGGCGGTTTGGTGAAGATAAACAGCTCTTACAGCTAGCTGCGGCATTGGAACGGCACGATGCCTGGCAGCATCAATTACCGCTGCAAGCGTTCCGCTCTTAGGCAGGGTAAACTACGCGGCTTTACTATGCCGCTTGGCCTTATGCATGCATCCAACCTATGAATTAAACGACGCTGGAGACCGCTACTTTGACGGTCTGGTCGACAAGTTTTCACGCTCGCTTTACCAGGCGCCTCGCGGCGAGCTGCGCTTGGCGATGCTGGATTACTTGCTGCCGCAAATGCTTGAACTAACTCAGCAGCCCGTACTGGATGTCGGCGGCGGGTTAGGTCAGCAGGCGGCGTGGTTTGCCGAACGCCAGCACCCGGTCACCATGGCCGAGCCCTCGCTGGATATGCTTACGTATGCCAAGCATTGGCACAGTGAAGCTAAACGGCTGCCTAGCGAGGCGATGGCCTACGTGCATGCCCCGCTTCAGGATTTAGGCCAGCAAGCGCCGGGCCCTTGGCCGTTGATTACCTGCCATGCGGTGCTTGAGTGGTTGGGCGACCCGCGCTCAGCGATGGCTAGCCTGGCAAGCCTGCTCGCGCCCGGCGGGCAGTTGAGCCTGATGGTGTTTAACCGCGATGCGCTGCGCTTTTCCAACGCGGTGAAAGGCAATCTGGAAAAGGCGCTAAGTGATCGTTTGGAAGGCATGGGCAAGCGGCAGCGCTTAACGCCTATTTCGCCGGTCACCCATGCTGAGGTAGTTGAGTGGGGGGCGGAAAACAGTCTTGAAGTGGCAAGCGTTGCGGGTATCCGTGTGTTTCAGGATTACTTACGCCAGCCACCCGCCAGCGACAAAGAGCGTGAAACGCTGCTGGCGCTTGAAAAGAAGTACTGCCAACAAGACCCGCACTGGCGGCTGGGTCGTTATTTACTCTACACGTTGATTAAACCGGAGACTTCCCAATGAGTGCCCGATCACCTGCCTGCCAACTGCTGGAACGTCAACAGGATGACTACACGGCACTTATGGTCGTAGCGCCACCGGTTGATGCCTGGTTAATCGCGCAATCCGCAGGCGTTATCAGCGGTGATCTTGGTGTGCTAAGCGAGTGGCAAGCTGCCGATAAGAGAGCGTTTAGCCCCTTCGCGCTGCCTGAAAATGCCGTTAACAAAGGCGAGATAGTGTTGTTCTGGCCTAAAGCGCATCAGCTAGGCATTTGGTGGCTTGAGTGGCTATGCAGCGTGCTACCCACGGGCACGGCCATTGAAATTATCGGTGAGCACAGTGGCGGCGTGAAACGGGTGCCTAACGTACTCGCAGAGCGGGGGATGATGTGTGACAAGCGCGATAACGCGCGGCGCTGTTCCCTCTTTGCCACACGCACCATCGCGCTTGAGAACACCCTGGAAGACGCTTGGCAGCGCTTTGATGCTTTGGGATTAACGCTGGTTAGCCATCCCGGCGTTTTTGGTCATGGCAAGGTAGATGAAGGCACGCTGCTACTATTGGACAGCTTGGAAAAAGAGCTGCCTAAAACGCCTCAACGTATTCTCGATATGGGCTGTGGCGATGGCATTATTAGCGCCTGGCTTGCCAAACGGGGCCATGCGGTAACCGCCGTGGATGTCAGCGCTTTTGCCGTAGAGGCAACGCGCCGCACGCTAGAGGCTAATCAGGTTAATGGGCACGCTTTGCAAAGCGATGTGTATAGCACATTGGAAAGTGAAACCTACGATTTTATTATTAGTAACCCGCCGTTTCATCAAGAGCGTGACATTAGCTATGGGCCCAGCCAACGCTTGATTCGCCAAGCGCCCAAGCATCTTGCTAACCGTGGGCGTCTCATCATGGTCGCCAATGTGTTCTTGCCTTATCCGGACCTTCTCACCGAGGCTTTTGGCAGCTTTGAAACGCTTGCTGATAATCGGCGGTTTCGGGTCTATGTGGCGAGTAGATTAGGCCGTTAATGTTTATTTTTGAATCACGGTTTACTCGGCAAAGAAAACACTTAAAACATGGTCTAAGTGGGCTTCCATTGCATGGCGGGCAGCGGTCGGGTCACGATTTTCAATCGCCTTGACGATCTGCTCATGATCGCCTTGGGAGCGCTGAGGCATATCTGTTTCCATGTACAGATCCTGAAGACGACGGAACATAGGGCCATATTGATGGCCAAGTAGGTGCTTGATGATAAGTGCGTAGGCAGCGTTGCTTGATGCTTCTGCTATGCGGATATGCAGCAATCGGTCCCCGACGCAGTTACGTCTACCGTTGGCGTTATCAAAAAAATTGCGTTCGAGAGCTAATCGAATCGATTTTATGTCGTCATCGGTCGCATTCGTGGCTGCTAATGCCGCGATTTCCGGCTCTAGATAGCGGCGTGTCTGTAGAAGGGAAAACGGAGGGATTTCTTCGTCCAGGTTAAGCTCAATTTCACTCTCGAATTCTGGATCCAGTGCCCACGGCTCTGTACGTGCCGCCGCACGCATCACCGGCTCCAAAGGCATTGAACGGGGCTCAAGTACAACGACACCGTGCCCGACTCGCACGGCAACCTGACCAACCACTTCCAAAGCAATCAAGGCTTCTCTTACTGATGCTCGGCTGACGCCTAGAGATTGTGCAAGCTCGCGCTCGGGCGGAAGGAGGGTTCCAGGGGGGAACTCTCCATTATTGATCAACTGCTGCAACTGGTCAGCGATCTGGCGATAAAGCCGTTGTGAGCGGATGGCTTGAATGGGCATTCGCGGTCGTTCCTATCCGTTTCTTTAATATTCTCGATCAATATTAACTGCGACTAAAGTTTATCCCCAAAAGCCCATGATTGGCCTTTTTGAGGATTGCAAAGATCAATATCTCTCGCTCATACTCGATTCATTGGTCAGGCCATTGTATGTCTGGATGACCTGACCCTAGTATGTTCCCACGATTTCCAGGGGCGTGCCATCGCTATTAGGGAAGTGACACCGCATGAGACTCAAAAATAAAACTGCATTAATCACTGCCGCCGCGAACGGTATTGGGCGTGCAAGCGTCGAGCGATTTGTTGCCGAAGGCGCACTTGTACTCGCCACCGATATTGATATTTCTACCTTGCAAGAGATGCCGGGCGTTGAAGCCTATCGCCTGGATGTAACGGATAGTCAGGCAATCAACGAACTTGCCGCTTCGCTGCCAGACTTGGACATACTGTTTAACTGTGCGGGCATGGTGGCGGGTGGCACAGTGCTTGAGTGCGACGAGGCGACTTGGCAGCGGTCGATGGATCTGAACGTCACTTCAATGTTTTATACCCTTCAGGCTTTTTTACCCGGCATGTTATTAAACGGTGGGGGCAGCATTATCAATATGGCGTCTCTGGCATCAAGCGTTAAAGGCGTTGCCAACCGCTGTGCTTACGGGGCCTCCAAAGCGGCGGTTATCGGTCTTACCAAGTCGGTAGCCGCCGACTTTATGACCCAGGGTGTTCGCTGCAATGCCATTTGCCCAGGTACCGTCGAGTCTCCCTCATTGAAACAGCGTATTGCAGACCAAGCCCGCCGAGAAGGGCGCAGCGAGTCTGACGTGCTGGCATCGTTTATTGCGCGTCAACCGATGGGCAGGCTAGGGCGGGTAGAGGAAGTGGCTGCTTTGGCCGCTTTTCTGGCCAGCGATGAATCGCAGTTCATTACCGGTACTGCACAGTTAATTGATGGCGGCTGGGCTAACTGATTACTTTAGGAGGTATAACAATATGAAATTATTACGCTTTGGACCATCGGGTCAGGAAAAGCCAGGCATTCTGGATAGCCAAGGAAAGGTACGCGATCTTTCCTCTATCGTTGATGATATCGCGGGCGACGTATTGAGCGACAGTAAGTTGCAGCAGCTACGCGATATGGATTTAACAACGTTGCCGGAAGTCGCTGATGATGTTCGCTTGGGCCCCTGTGTGGCTCGCGTAGGCAAGTTTATCTGCATCGGTCTCAACTATTCTGACCACGCCGCTGAAACCGGTGCTGAAGTGCCGCCCGAACCGGTCATTTTCAATAAATGGACCAGCGCTATCTGCGGGCCTAACGATGATGTGGAAATTCCCCGAGGCTCGGAAAAGACCGACTGGGAAGTAGAGCTTGGCGTCATTATTGGCAAGGGCGGACGTTACATCGACGAGGCCGACGCCATGTCTCATGTGGCGGGCTACTGTGTTGTGAATGATGTCTCTGAGCGCGCGTTCCAGCTTGAGCGCAGTGGCACCTGGGATAAAGGCAAAGGCTGCGATACGTTTGGCCCGTTAGGCCCTTGGCTGGTAACCCGTGACGAAGTGGCGAACCCGCACCAATTAGGCATGTGGCTTGAAGTGGATGGTAAGCGTTATCAGGATGGCAGCACCCAGACCATGGTGTACCAAGTGCCTTTTTTAATCAGTTACCTAAGCCGCTTTATGAGTCTGCAGCCGGGCGACGTTATTTCAACCGGTACACCTCCGGGAGTAGGTATGGGCCAGCAGCCCCAGGTATATCTTCGGGACGGCCAGCGCATGCGCTTAGGCATTGATGGCTTGGGCGAGCAGACGCAGCGCGTAGTTCAGGCATAGAAAGTTTAGATAGTAGAAATATAGATAGTGGAAATACACATAGTAAGAAAATAGGTATTGGCGGCTCTATTCGCCGTTAATACCTCATTTACCGAGAGCAGCAGGCCTTGAAGGTTTTTTATACCTCCAAAGGACTGACCAATAGACCAAAGCGCCTGTCAGGCTGGTTCGATAGTGGCCTGTGCTTGGCGGAAAGGAGCACATTAATGCAAGCGCTTGTTTGTTCAAAGCCGCATCACCTTGAACTGCGTCACCACGCTAAGCCTGAATGTCCGGCAGGACATGCCCTGGTACGCATTCGGCGCATTGGCATCTGCGGCACGGATATCCATGCCTATGGGGGTAATCAGCCCTATTTTGAATACCCGCGCGTGCTTGGTCATGAGCTCGCAGGAGAGGTTGTTGAGGTGGCGGATAGCCCAACTCAGCATCTGTTGGGCAAGCAGGTTTACGTTATTCCTTATTTACATTGTGGCGAGTGCCGCGCCTGCCAGCAGGGTAAGACAAACTGTTGCCAGAATATGCAGGTTATTGGTGTACATAAGGATGGCGGAATGGCGGAGTACCTGGCTGTTCCCACTACACACTTGGTAGTTTCCGAAACTCTCTCTATCGATCAGCTCGCATTAGTAGAGTGCATGGCGATTGGCGCCCATGCGGTAAGACGTAGCGCACTGCAAGCGGGTGAGTTGGCGGTGATTGTCGGGGCAGGCCCGATAGGCATGGGTGTTCTTCAGGTGGCGAAAAGCCGAGGTGCACGCACATTGATGGTGGACACCAATGCCTCGCGATTAGCGTTTTGCCGTGATGTGCTGGGGGCTGATGCGGTCGCAAATCCACAAGAAGTTGATGTTGCCGCTCAGATCAGCGATCTAAATGATGGAGCGCTAGCGGATGTAGTGTTCGATGCCACCGGTAATCCCCGTGCTATGCAGGCTGGGTTCGATCTTGCAGGCCATGGTGGGCGCTATGTGTTGGTTAGCGTAGTGAAAGCTGATATCACTTTTAACGATCCTGACTTCCATAAAAAAGAACTAACGCTGATGGGTAGCCGCAATGCCACGCGTGAAGACTTTGATTGTGTGGTGTCACTAATGGAGAGTGGTGCTATCAACGCCGATGCGATGATTACTCACCGGGCGCCGCTTGCCGATGTTCCTTTAAAAATGCCTCAGTGGTGTGACCCCGCCAATCAGGTCATCAAGGCTATGATTTCCATCGATACTGAGGAAGCGCATCCGTGAGTGATTTGATTACAACGCAAACGCCCCATCTCACGCTGCGTGTTCACGCACTGGATAATGTTCGAGTTGCTTTGACCGACTTGCCAGCAGGCGCAGTGATCGAGGATCAAGGCGTTAACATCACGCTGCCTGGCTTCGTTCGCCACAAGCATAAGTTTGCGCTAAGCGATATGGCGGTTGGCGATGTTGTCACCATGTACGGCGTAAGGGTGGGTAAAGCAACACAACCCATTGCAGCGGGTGGCACGATTACGACCGAAAACGTGGTGCATGCAACGGACGAGCTATCCACGGAGACTAGGCAAAAAGCGTGGCAGCCACCTGAGGTAACGGCGTTCGAGAAGACGACATTTGCTGGCTACCATCGCCCGGATGGCAAGGTAGGAACGGCCAACGTGTGGCTAGTGGTGCCTTTGGTTTTTTGTGAAAACCGCAATATCGAAGTGTTGCGCCAGTGTGTCGCCGATGCCTTGGGTGACGACCCCTTTTATGATTATAAGCGCATGGCCAGGCAACTGTTGCATGGGCAAGACATTGCCGAGTCAGCGGCTCCCGCCGGGGAGCATCTGTTTCCTAATGTTGATGGCGTGCGCTTTTTGGTTCATCAGCAGGGCTGCGGTGGCACAGACGGTGATGCTGACGCGCTATGTGAACTGCTCGCAGGCTACATCTGTCATCCCAATGTCGCTGGCGCAACGGTGCTTAGCCTGGGTTGCCAGAAAGCACAGATCACCATGCTGCAAGAAGCCATTTCAAAACGTGACCCAAGCGGCCACAAGCCAGTCAGCTACTTCGAGCAGCAGCGGTCTGAAAGCGAAGAGGTGCTCATTCGCGACGCATTGACAGCGATTTTTGATGGACTCAAGCAGGCCAATCAAGTGACTCGGCAGCCTACGCCGCTTTCTGAGCTTGCCTTGGGCGTTGAATGTGGCGGTTCGGATGGCTTTTCCGGGCTTTCCGCAAACCCCGTGGTAGGCGCTGTTGTGGATCGCCTTGTGGCGCTGGGTGGTAGCGGTATTCTAAGTGAGTTCCCCGAGCTATGCGGTGTAGAGCACGAGTTGTTGGCGCGCTGTCGTAACCAGCAGGTGGCTGAACGCTTCACCACGTTAATGGCCGCTTATCAGCGCCATGCCCACGCGGTAGGCGCGGATTTTTCCATGAACCCTTCACCTGGCAATGTGCGTGACGGCCTGATTACCGATGCCATGAAGTCAGCGGGCGCTGCAAAAAAAGGCGGAGACAGTCCCGTGGTTGATGTGCTCGATTACACCGAGCCCATGACGCGTAAGGGGCTTAACCTGCTATGTACGCCAGGTAACGATGTAGAGTCCACCACTGGTCTGGTTGGGTCCGGCGCTAATCTGGTGCTATTTACCACAGGTCTAGGAACACCGACCGGCAACCCCGTGGCGCCTGTGATTAAGATTTCAAGCAATAGCGAACTCGCAAGCCGTATGAGCGATGTGATCGACTTCGATGCTGGGCCGATCATCCGCGGTGAAGCGAGCATTGCCCAATTGGCCGATGAATTGCTAACGCTCTGTATTGAAACAGCGTCTGGGCGTTATATATCGAAGGCTGCACGTCTTGCACAGTTGGACTTTATTCCTTGGAAGAGAGGGGTGTCATTGTGATCTCTCAGGCGAGCATTGTTCAGTTCGGTACGAGCCGTTTTTTACTCGGCCACGTCGCTGCTTTTGCAGGCGCAGCGTTGGCAGAGGGAAACAGCCGTGAAGCCGTACTTGTGGTGCAGACATCGGCGCGTCCCGAGGGCAAAGCCAAGGCAGCTGCCTTGGCTCAGCAGGATAGTTATCCGCTACATATTAAGGGATTGCGTAATGGTACACCCATTGAGGAGCATCTCTCTATTAGTAGTATCGCTGGCTGCCTCGTGGCACAGGAAGAGTGGGAGGCACTAGAGCGTCATTTTATTCAGACAGCTCGTTGGGTGGTTTCCAATACGGGGGATAGCGGTTACGAAGTAGCCGGTGATACGAGTCTTGCCGCTGTTCCAGCCAGCTTTCCAGGCAAGTTGACTAAGCTGCTTTATGCACGCTTTAACGCAGGGCAGCCGGGTCTTACGTTGCTTCCCTGCGAATTAATCGGTAGCAATGGTCAAGTGCTCCAAAATATCGTCTCCGAACTGGCACGTAAGGATTATGACAGTGTCCGTTTTGATACATGGCTAAATGACGAGTGCTGTTGGGTCAATACATTGGTAGACCGAATCGTCTCAGCGCCCTTGGAGCCGGTTGGTGCGGTCGCTGAGCCTTATGCGCTTTGGGTCGTTCAGCAAACGCCACGTTTGAGTATGCCTTTTGAGCATCCTGCTATTGAAGTCGTGAGTTCGTTACAGCCCTATGAATTGCGCAAGCTTCACATCCTTAATCTGGCGCATACCTATTTGGTTGATCAGTGGCTCCAGCTTGAATTGACCGGTTCCGTTACCTACGTCAGAGAAGCCATGCGGGAGCCACTGCTGCGTAATGCACTCAGTGAGGTTATGGAGCAAGAGGTGCTACCTGTTTTGGCACTTGAATTACCGGATATGGATTTAAACGCCTACTGGCAGAGCACACTGGACCGTTTTGATAATCCTTTTTTAGATCATCGTCTAAAAGATATTGCCCAGTATCACAATGACAAACTGAGCCGTCGCATACAGCCAATGGTGGATATGGCGAAAAATCACGCAGTACCGACGCCAAGACTGAGTGATGCGCTTAAACGGAAAAACATTCCAAACATTAACGATAAAACAACACTGCTTTAAAGCAGACACCACACCTACGGTTAAACACAAGAAAAAGAGGAGTGCTCAATGCGCCTGAATAAACTGTCTATCGCAATTACGCTTGCTACTGTAACGACGCTTGGGGCTGTTACGGCTGCTCATGCCAGCACTGAAATCCGCGTTGCGTACGGCAACCAGCCCGGTGAGCCGGTAGATGTCGCCATTAAACAGTGGGCTGAGAGGGTGAGTGAGGCGAGTAATGGTGAGCTGGAACTGAAAGCGTTTCCTGCAAGCCAACTAGGTTCGGAAACTGAGGTAATGGAACAGGCACGTTTTGGTGCGCCCATTATTTCAATTTCGGCTTACAGTAATTTTCTCGATTCAGTGCCCGACCTTGCCGTGTTAGATGCGCCTTATCTGAGTGAAGACTTTGAGTCGAAGCTTAAGGTTTTTGATTCGGAATGGTTTTCAGAACAAATGGCAAAGGTAAATGGGTCTGGCTACCACATTGTTATCCCAAATGCGGTATATGGGGCACGGCACCTGCTATCAAATGAGCCGGTCAGCAACCCTGCCGATCTTGATGGTATGCGTATTCGCGTTCAAAACTCGCAAATGTATGTAGAAGCTATACGTGCCATGGGAGCAACCCCTACGCCGATGTCACTGGGTGACGTCTATCCTGCGCTGGCGCAGGGAATAGTAGACGGCGTCGAGAATCCAGCAGCGGTACTTTACGGGGGCAAGTTCCACGAAGTGGTGAAGCATCTTAGCTTGACGTCTCATATGCATACTGTAGCGCCTTTCGTTACTGGGAAATCTTTTTGGGATCAACTCAGTGAAGAGCAGCAACAAATTCTGACGGATACCGGTCAGCAGATGGCAGAGCATCTCTCTGAACTGGTAGCGGATAATAGCGAACAGGCACTAGAGCATTTACGTAGTGAAGGCGTAGAGATTCATGATGTTGATATCACGCCTTTCCGCGAGCGAGCTGCGCAACAGATCCCATCCGCATTTCCTCAGTGGAGCGATGGCCTGTATGACAAGGTTTACGAAATAATTAATGGCTAATCAGCCTGTGATTGCGTGGTTCCCCGGTTAGCCGGGGAACCACGTTGAGGTGTCTGATATGAAGCGTATATTCACGTGGATAGATCGATTCATGCGTCTTGATGAAGTCGTCGCGACCGCCGCCATTTTTGCACTTTTCCTGGTGGCTATTAGCAATATATTCATGCGCTATTTATTTAACAGTCCCTTAGCCTGGACAGAAGAAATTCTTCAAATGCTTTTAGTGTGGGCCTCATTCCTGGGCGCTAGCGCCTTGGTGCGCCGTAGAGAGCATGTGTTTATCAGTTTTGTTACCGATAAGCTGCCGCCAAGATTGGCGCATTGGAATGAGCAAATATTCAGTGTGGGCATCATTTTAGCGAGTGCCGCAGTAATGCTTTATTGGGGGACTGAGCTACTCAGCTATTCAGCGTATCGCAGTACACCGATGCTGCAAATTCCTTATTACTGGATTCATGTGGCGATCCCCGTTAGTGCGGTGGTAATGATTTACCACTGCGTGGTGCGGTTGGTTCGGCAACATTCATCTTAGGAGCTAACCACATGGCTGTCAGTATTGCGCTTGGCGCACTGTTTTTACTGTTTCTGTTAGGCACACCCGTCGCGTTTGCACTCTTTTTCTCGACGTTTCTCTATTTCATCGTAGGGGCTGACCAACCCATGATGCTGCTTATTCAGCGTCTAGCCGGTGGTCTGGAGTCGGTCTCTTTGCTCGCTATTCCATTTTTCATTATGGCGGGTGTATTCATGAATCATTCTGGCATTACCGACCGGTTGCTAAAGCTTGCTGAATTGCTGACTCGTCGTATGCATGGTGGATTAGCACAAGCCAATGTGTTGTTAAGTACTTTTATGGGCGGGCTGTCTGGCTCTAATATTGCCGACGCAGCCATGAATGCCAAGCTTTTGGTACCCAGCATGACGGCTAAAGGCTATCCCGTGCCTTTCTCTAGTGCGGTAACTGCCGCTTCGTCACTCATTACCTCGACTATTCCGCCCGGCATCGCCTTGATCGTGTATGGCTACGTCAATAATGTCTCCATTGGACGACTTTTTCTTGCCGGTGTGGTTCCTGGCGTTTTGATGGCAGTCAGCCTAATGGTGCTGGTGTCCTTCCTGTGTCGGCGTTACGGCTACCAGCCACCCCAGCGAACGAAAGTAGCGCGTAAGGAGTGGATTAGCGTGACGCGTGCCGGCCTTATCGCTTTGATGCTGCCCTTGGTTGTTATTGGCGGTATCCGAATTGGCGTTTTTACGCCAACAGAGGCAGGGGCTATTGCGGTGTTTTATGCTCTCATCGTAGGTGTTTTCATTTATAAGCAGATGACGCCTAAGACGATAGCGCTGGCGACCAACGAATCGCTCTTGGCATCGGTTAATGTGCTTTTCATCATTGCCGTCGCATCAGGTTTTGCACGCTTTCTTACCTGGGAACAAATTCCTCAGGAGATCGCTATGATGCTGTCCACCCAGGTTGGCAGTGCTATCGCCTTCCTATTGCTAGCTAACGTGTTGTTATTGGTCTTGGGCATGTTTTTGGAAGGCAACGCCATTTTGATAGTGCTTTCGCCGCTGCTAGCGCCGGTAGCCGCTCAGTTTGGTGTGGACCCCGTTCACTTTGGTATCATTTTCATTATCAATGCCACGATTGGTACGATTACACCCCCATTAGGCACGGTAATGTTTACGACCTGTGGTATCACAGGTATTAGTGTTTCATCCTTTATTCGTGCTGTGATGCCTTTCTGGCTGGTAATGGTAGGTATTCTGCTATTGGTAACCTTCATCCCGGCGCTTTCATTGATGTTGCCTACGCTTGTTTTCTAATTGCGGTGGTTTCTATACAAAGGAGTGCTCAGGGGGAAAAGACGACCTCACTATTTCCTCACACTAACCATATTCAACTACCGACGCATCCCCATTTCACGGCTATGATGCTGATAGGCATTGGGCAGTTTAATGAACGTTGTGCGGGGTAGAGACGATGGTTAAAAGCAGTAGAAGCATCGTGATATTGGGTAGTGCGGTTGTGCTAGGTGGGCTGCTGGCGCTGGGGTTGGTCGGAGGCGGTAGCTATATCAAGCAGGCGGCCGACGTGTGGCAGCAGTCTTCGCGCAATGTCACCGTGCGTGGTTTAGCCGAGCGCGAGGTGGCGGCCGACTTAGTGCTATGGCCGTTTAACTACAGCGTGAGCGCTAATAGCTTAAGCGACCTGGAGCAGCAGCTTTCCAATAATGACCAAGCGATTCGTCGCTTTTTGGAGTCTCAGGGATTTGAACCCGGGCATATCAGCACAACACCCCCCAGAATTACCGACCAGTTTAGTAATCTCTATGGCGGGCAGCGCCCTGATGAGCGTTACCGCGCTGAGGCCACGTTACTGCTGCGTTCGCCAGATGTAGAGGGCGTGATGCAGGCGATGCCCGGGACCTCGTCGCTGGTACGTCAAGGGGTTTTGCTCTCGCCAAGTTACGAGTACCAAACCGAGTTTCTATTTACCGGCTTGGAGGCGATTAAGCCTGAGATGATTGCCGAGGCGACGGCTGACGCGCGTAATGCCGCCCAGCAGTTTGCAGAAGACTCCGGGAGTCAGGTAGGGCAGATCCGCCAGGCAACCCAAGGCTATTTCTCGATTGATGATTTGGACAGCTACACCCCGCATATCAAGCGTGTCCGAGTGGTGACGACTATCGACTATGCCTTAAAAGATTAGGAAGCCCCATGCACTAAAGCGAGGCATAGCGGATCGCAGTAACGGTGTAGAACACCTTCCCATTCGGAGTAAGCACTTCTACATCGTCATCGACCCCTTTGCCGAGAAGTGCCTTGGCCATGGGCGCATCAATACTGATCCAGCGCTTTTGGGTATCGATTTCGTCGTGTCCTACAATCCGTATGCTAAGCGCTTCGCCATCTTCATCCTCCAGCTCGACAAATGCCCCAAAAAATATCTTGTTGGTGTCTGCGGGTAGTCGATCAACCACCTGCAGCTCATCCAGACGTAGGGTCAAATAGCGAATCCGCGCAATCACACGGTTCAGCTCTTTCTTGTTGTAAGTGTAATCAGCGTTTTCACTACGGTCGCCAAGCGCAGCGGCTTCGCCTACTTTTGTTGAGAGTGCGGGGCGTTTGACTCTGGATAAGTGATCCAAAATTCCGCGTAAACGCGCGGCGCCCTCGGCGGTAATCAAATTGCTTTTGGGTGCCTGACGCGGATCTTTTGCCGGATCGCGCCAGCGGGTCATGTTACGACCTTTCATTAAGGGACTCTCATCTGGTTAAAGATAGCGCTGGTTAAAGACGACTGTAGGGTAAAGAGAAAGTAAACAAAAGCACAGCGACATCACTCGCGGCTAGCGAATCAATCAAACGTTCGTTACATTGTGAGGATAGGCTGATTAGCGCTTAACAACGCAGCGTCTATATGTCGATATAAAAACAACTCAGGAGATAATAATGCGCACACGCCCGTTTTCTCGTTTGATAATGACCGCAGCGCTTGGCAGCACGCTAATGCTGTTACCCTTAACGGCCTTGGCCTATGAAAACGAACTGTTCTCCTTGAAGAACCGCTGGGAACATACGGTGAGCGACTTGCCGGCTAACCAGCGCGAAGGCACGTTGGACGTTTTGTCCGATGAAGTTACGACGTTGGCCAGCGAAAACCCGGATCAGCCGGAGCTTCTGATTTGGCAGGGCATTATTCTGGCTTCTTATGCGCGTGAACGTGGTGGTTTAGGCGCGTTGGGTATTGCTGGTGATGCACGTGATGCGCTTGAACAGGCCATTGCGCTTGATCCGCAAGGAGGAAACGGTTCTGCCTACGTCACACTGGGCGCACTTTACGACAACGTACCTGGGCGCCCAATTAGCTTTGGAAGCAGTGAAAAAGCTCAGCAAATGTTTCAGCGTGCCGTTGAAATTCGCCCTGAAGGTATCGACGTCAACTACTATTACGCCGCGTTCCTGCTTGATGAAGGGGACACCGCCGCTGCCCGCGAGCACGCTGAACGCGCGGTGAACGGTACTCCACGAGCGCAGCGTGAACTCTCCGATGAAGCGTTACGCCGCGATGCCCAAGCCATGCTAAACCGTCTGTAACCCCGCCCAGGCCAGGTTGGCATTCCCGGTAGCAAGCATTGATAATGGGGTAATTGTGATTACTGGGAGTGCCGCATGGCATTCAATGCTAAAACTTCATCATTAGAAACACCGCCTTTTGGCCGTGACGATATAGAACTGATTGAGCGTAAAACGCTTCATCAGGGCTTTTTTCGCTTGGAAGCCATGGAACTACGCCACCGGCTTTTTGAAGGTGGTTGGAGCAAGCCCATGCATCGCGAAGTGCACCACCGTCGCGATGCGGTAGGCGTATTGCTTTACGACCCTGCACGGGATGCGCTTGTGCTGGTGGAGCAGTTTCGTGCTGGCGCTTTCGATGATCCCGTTTCGCCCTGGAAGCTAGAGCTGGTTGCAGGGTTGGTTGAACAAGATGAATCACTCGAAGAGGTTGCCCGGCGCGAAGCGCTGGAAGAGTCGGGCTGCGTGGTAGGCCCGTTAACGCTAATGCATACGTACTACCCAAGCCCTGGCGCGTGCAACGAACGCGTAACGCTTTTTTGTGGGCTGGTTGATACTCAAGGTATGGGCGGTATTCATGGCCTTGATGAGGAGCATGAAGATATTCGTGTTCACGTGGTGTCTTTTCCGACCGCGAGGGAACTCTTGATACAGGGAAGACTCGACAACGCCATGTGTTTGATTGGATTGCACTGGCTAGCTGGTCAGCGTGCTTCGTTGCGCGCGGCATCCCAACGAGCGCTCACGTAAAGTGAAAACCACGAGGAGTGTTCATGGCAAGAACAGCCTATGTCACCGATTTAAAGTCGCTCCAGGGGGAGTGCAGCGCCAACTACCTGCGGTTATTACGCCTGGTGGGCGATATGGAGAGTGGCCAGCGCCGAGAGATCGCCTTAAGCAGTGACGAGCAGTACTTTGGCGATTTGCAACTGACCGTATTGGAACATGCCCCTTACACCACCATGGTGGCGGTCACTCAAAGCGGTCCGTTGGATTCAGTTATGGACGGCCCGCGCATGCGCGTGCACCTTTACCATGACGTGCGTATGGCGGAGGTGACGGATTTTCAGCGTCAGCGCCACTTTAGTGGCCGCTATCGATATCCTAATGCGCAGATGCATCAGCCTGACGAAAAGCTCCAGCTAAACCGCTTTTTAGGCGAATGGTTAGCGCATGGACTAGCCCATGGTCATACCTGCGATTTACCGGAGATGCGCTAATGCGCCTTGTACAGATTACCGATGCTCACTTGCATGCTGATGTTACTACACGTTCGCGTGCGGGGGTTCCTTGGCTGCATTTTCAACGTGTTCTCGCGGCGGCAGCGGCTGAACGTCCGGACGTTATCGTTGTGACGGGAGACATCAGTCAGGATGAAACAGCGGCTTCCTATACACTGGCCAAGGAGGCGTTGGCTGACCTTCCTTGCCCGTGGTTTTGGCTCCCGGGCAATCACGACCAGGTAGCATTCATGTGCGCCGAGCATCCGCTGCTTGACGAGGTAGATTTGCAGCAGTGGCGTCTGCTGCTGCTCAATACCCAAGTGCCGGGCCAACCCTTCGGCGAGCTGGGCAGCGAACAGTTGATGGCATTAACGACACGTTTGGAAGAGGATGACCGCCCCACGCTGATTGCCATGCACCATCCACCGGTGGATGTTGGCGCTGACTGGATGGATGCTATCGGCCTACAAGATCGTGAAGCGTTTTGGCAGGTTTTAAGCGCTTATCCTCAGGTGAAAGTCGTGCTGTTTGGTCACGCTCACCAAGCGTATGCGCAGCACATTGAAACAGCGGCAGGTTCAGTGAGTGTTTACGGCTGCCCAGCCATGTCTGATCAGTTTATGCCGGGCGCTGATGAATTTACGATTGATGAAGCCTCACGGCCTGGTTACCGAGTGATAAACCTTAGCGGTGAGCAGTGGGATACCTGGGTCGAGCGCGTTGACGTATAGCGATATCATGTTTTTTATGTTCGTTAGGCGATAAAAGAATAAAAAGATAGTTATTAATTCTTTTGGGTTATTATTGACTCGGCGTTACTCTATCCACAATCGAACGTATAACGTTTTAATTCAGCGTGTACTGCAAGCTTATAAAAATTGGCTTGTTTTGTGAGGTAGCAGACCATGACTCAGTTCTCCCCGCTCTCTTCGACGCCCCGGCGTGAGGTGCCCAGCGCACTTAGCGCCGCGCGTCTCACTCATTTAAAACAGCTTGAAGCCGAGTCCATCCATATCATTCGTGAAGTGGCGGCTGAGTTCAGTAACCCGGTCATGATGTATTCGATCGGCAAAGACTCTTCGGTGATGCTGCATCTGGCGCGGAAGGCATTTTATCCCGGTACCCCGCCGTTTCCGCTGATGCACGTGGATACCACTTGGAAATTCCGGGAAATGATCGAGTTTCGTGATCGCATGGCTTCCGAGGCGGGCATGAAACTGATCGTGCACACCAACGAAGAGGGGCGGGAGGCGAATATCAACCCGTTCGAGCATGGCAGTGCCAAATATACCGATATCATGAAGACCCAAGCGCTCAAGCAGGCGCTGGACAAGCATGGTTTTGATGCTGCGTTTGGCGGTGCCCGGCGCGATGAGGAAGCCTCTCGGGCCAAGGAGCGGGTCTACTCCTTCCGTGACAAATACCATCGTTGGGATCCCAAAAACCAGCGTCCTGAGCTCTGGAACATGTATAACGCCAGGGTCAACAAGGGTGAGTCGATTCGCGTGTTCCCGCTTTCCAACTGGACGGAGCTGGATATCTGGCAGTACATCTATCTGGAGTCTATCCCGATTGTGCCACTGTACTTCGCAGCCAAGCGCCCAGTGGTTGAGCGCGACGGTATGCAGGTGATGGTAGACGACGATCGTTTGCCGCTAGCGCCAGGTGAAGTGCCTGAAGAGAAGTCGGTGCGTTTCAGAACGCTTGGGTGCTACCCGCTAACCGGCGCAGTGGAGTCCGAAGCGGCAACGCTGCCGGAAATTATTCAGGAAATGCTGCTGACCCGCACCAGTGAGCGCAGTGGTCGCGCCATTGATCGCGACCAGGTGGGTTCGATGGAGAAGAAAAAGCGCGAGGGGTACTTCTAATGTCTCATCAATCTAACTTAATCGCTGACAACATCGAGCAGTACCTGCACGAGCATGAAAACAAGGACCTGCTGCGTTTTATTACCTGCGGCAGTGTCGACGACGGTAAATCGACCCTGATTGGTCGCTTGCTGCACGACTCCAAGATGATCTTTGAAGATCAGCTAGCAGCGATTACTCAAGCGTCCAAAACCAGCGGTACCACGGGTGATACGGTTGACTTGGCGCTATTGGTAGACGGTCTGCAGTCCGAGCGTGAGCAGGGCATTACTATTGATGTCGCCTATCGGTTCTTCTCGACGGATAAACGCAAATTTATCATTGCCGATACGCCAGGCCATGAGCAGTACACACGTAATATGGCCACCGGCGCTTCTACGGCAAGCCTTGCGATTATCCTTATCGACGCTCGCTATGGCGTGCAAACCCAAACGCGTCGGCATAGCTTTATTGCTGACTTGTTGGGTATTCAGCACTTGGTCATTGCTGTCAATAAAATGGATTTAGTGGGCTTTTCCGAGCAGCGCTTTGAGGAAATCAAGGCAGAGTACCGTGCGTTTGCAACGAATTTGCAGGTGGACGATATCCAGTTTGTGCCCATGTCGGCGCTCAACGGCGATAACGTCGTTAACCGTAGCGAGCACACGCCGTGGTATCGCGGCGAGACGCTGATCGAACTACTCGAAAATACCGAAATCAGCCAAGACGACAACCTGACGGATCTGCGTTTGCCCGTACAGTATGTCAATCGGCCGAACCTGGATTTTCGTGGTTACTGCGGGACGCTGGCCGCCGGGATCTTACGCCCCGGCCAAGCGGTAAAAGCGCTGCCTTCGGGTAAAACCTCTACCGTGGCGAGAGTTGTCACTTTTGAGGGTGATTTAAGCGAAGCCTATCCAGGCCAAGCGATTACCGTGACGCTTGAAGACGAGATCGATATTTCTCGTGGCGACTGGCTCGTCAGTGCCGATGCGGATGTGCCGCTTTCCAACCGGTTTACTGCGGATGTGGTCTGGATGCATGAAGACCCACTAACCCTGGGTAAGCTTTACGACTTTAAACTCGCTACCCGTGATCTTTCCGGGCAGGTCAGCGCTATTGACTATCAAATTGATGTTAATACGCTTGAGAAGCACACAGCGCAGGCGTTAAACCTCAATGCGATTGCCCGCTGTGATATCGAGCTTACCGCCACCGTACCCGTCGATAATTATCGGGTTAGCCCTAAAACGGGAAGCTTTATTATTGTCGATCGGCTGACCAACGTAACGGTGGGAGCGGGAATGATTCGTGAAGCGGGTTCAGCAGGTGTTGCTGAAGCCCCCACCACGGACTGGTCAGCGTTTGAGAAAGACCTTAATGCGCTGGTACGCAAGCACTTTCCGCACTGGGAAGCCAACGATATTAGTCAATTGCTCAAACGCTAAATCATTTTTTATCAATAGCCTTTACCAATAGTCTTTATCAACAGGTTAGCCCGCTTTAATTAAGCGGGCTTTTTTATATCTACTTAAATCAAGCATCTCTAATCTAGCGGTCGGTTCGCTTGACGCTCTCCCAGGATACGCCACACTGATAAAGCGTTTTCACGCACGCCTCATCACGAAAAGGAGAGCATGATGAACCAAACACTAAAGGGTAAACGCGTCGCTATTGTGGCGGCCGATGGCTTTGAGGAGTCTGAGCTGAGTTCACCGCGTGACGCACTCAAAAATGCCGGTGTTGATGTTGATATCGTGACACCTGAAGGCAACGATATTCGTGCCTGGGCAGAAACTAATTGGGGTGATACATATTCGGCTGATAAAGCGCTAGCAGATGTCAATGAATCTGATTATCACGCCTTGGTACTGCCTGGCGGCTTGTTCAACCCCGATGAGCTGCGCATGAACGAGGACGCGCTTAGCTTCGTAAAAGAATTCTTCCAAGCGGGTAAGCCGGTAGCCGCTATCTGTCATGCGCCATGGATCCTCATTAATGCAGGCGTTGTGGATAGCCGCAAGATGACCTCGGTGGCAAGCGTTGCCCAGGATTTACGTAACGCCGGTGCCAACTGGGTAGATGAAGCGGTGGTATGCGATAACGCCTTGGTCACTAGCCGTACCCCCAAAGACCTGGAAGCGTTCAATGCCAAGCTCCTTGAAGAGCTGCAAGAAGGACGCCACTCAGGTCAACACGCCTAATGTCATGGTTGAGCCCGTGGGCAAGCTTTGTTAAAAGGCTTGTCCACACGGTTGCAAAACCGATGAAGCGAGATCGTGGCCGCGGGGGGATGGTCGTTCATCCTTACCGTGGTTACGGTTCGTCCAGTGAAGTGTTTTTGATGGGGCGGGTATTCCGCCAAGCCGCTCTTGGCCGCGCAATCCCACGCCGGGGGATGCTGCGTGACACAGCTGATGTAGCGCGCCGCATTTTTCGACGGGGCTTGGCCGGTGCCCAGGTCGATATTCGTATTGGTGAAAACGAACTGTCCCTGACAACCGACCGGGACGGTTATTTTGATGCGCACCTTCCGATTACCCATTCGCTGCCTATCGATGTGTCCTGGCATCGAGCGGATATTAGGGTGCATGCGGAAAACCAGTCGCCTGTACGTACTAATGTTGAGGTATACGTACCGCCACCGGAAACAGACCTGCTGATTATTAGCGATATTGATGACACGGTCATGTTTACCGGCGTTGCCGAAAAGCTAAAGATGCTCTATCGCCTGTTTGTGCGTAAACCGCACCGGCGTACGGCGTTTCCAGGCGTTGCCTCGCTTTATCAGGCGCTGCACCGGGGCGAAAGTGAGAAGGGCGAGCGACCTATTTTGTATGTATCCCGCGGGCCATGGGCTATTTATGAAATGCTCGAAACGTTCTTTCAGCTTAACCGGATTCCGGTGGGGCCGATCCTGTTTCTACGCGAGTGGGGAATTTCGCTGCGTCACCCCTGGCCGCGCCGCGCCGAAGCTCACAAGCGCCTGTTAATTGATCGAATGTTGACGCTGTTTGATGAGCTACCGTGCATCCTGATTGGCGATAGCGGACAGCACGACCCGGAAGTGTATGCCGAGATCGTGAAAGCCTATCCTGGGCGCATCAAGGCGATTTATATCCGCCGCGTGGATAAAGACCCTGAGCGCGAGAAGGCCATTCAACGGCTTCGCGATGAGCTGGTCAATTCCGAGTGCGACCTGGTGCTCGCCCCCGACAGTGTATTAATTGCTGAGCACGCCCACGCCAATGGGGATATTTCAGCGCGGGGCCTGGAAGCGGTCGAGCGCGATGTAAAAGCGCATCGCGAAGAAGAGCGTCGTGAAGCCCAAGGGGAAGTCTAGCCTCAACACTGTTGTTGCTAGCCCGACCATGATAAAACGAAGGTTTTCTCTGTTTTCTCCTATTGAGTGTTAGGTCATCATGGTCGTTCTATTAGTCGTGCTGTTACTCGCGGTATTTATACTGCCCAATGTATGGGCGAAGTGGGTGCTAAAACGCCATATGCGAGGATGTAATGACTACCCTGGCACCGGCGCCGAGCTTGCCGAGCATTTGCTACGGCGTCTGGGTATTAAAGACGTTCCCGTTGAGCGTACCGAATTCGGCGATCATTACGACCCAGAGACGCGCTGTGTGCGCCTTTCGCCTGACCATTATGATGGCTGCTCGTTAACGGCGGTTACCGTTGCCGCTCATGAAGTAGGCCATGCGTTGCAGCATCACCAGGGCTATGCGCCACTGCTGGCGCGCAGCCGCTTGGTGGGTGTTGCCCAAAAGGCAGAAAAAATGGGCGCGATTCTGATGATGGCCGCGCCGTTTTTATTCTTGTTGACGCGCGTGCCGGGCGGTTTGGCGTTAGTCATTGGCATGGCGGTGATCAGCTTTGGTACCGCCGCCTTGGTTCATCTGGTCACGCTGCCGGTGGAGTTTGATGCCAGCTTCAACCGCGCATTGCCGCTTTTAAAAGAGTACGTACCGCCTTATGACATGCCGGGAGCCCAGCATGTGCTTACCGCTTGTGCGTTCACCTATGTTGCGGCTTCACTTGCCAGCATGCTCAACCTGGGCCGCTGGCTGGTGATCTTGCGCCGCTAAACGCTAACGACTGTGCTGGCTTAAATAACTGTTTTTACAGCCTGTTCCGGCTTATTGGCAATAATCACTGCCCGCTGCGGCGCCGGGTAGCCTTCAAGGGTGCGGGTACAATCATTGGGGTCTAAAAAGTCGGCCAAGGATTGATAGGTCATCCACTCGGTGGAGCGCTGCTCGTTCAGGGTCGTGACTGCCTCATCGACCACGCGAATATTGGTAAAGCCGCAACGGCTAAGCCAGTGGCAAAGCGCCTTAGAAGAGGGCAGGAAGTAGACGTTGGGCATCGCAGCGTAGCGCTCGCCGGGAACAAACACCGTTTGCTCGTCGCCTTCCACCACCAGCGTTTCCAGTACCAGCTCGCCACCCGGGGCCAGGGCCGCTTTCAGCTGCTGAAGATGTTCGAAAGGGGAAGCGCGGTGGTACAGCACGCCCATGGAGAACACCGTATCAAAAAAGCCGAGGTTTTCCGGTACATCCTCGATTCCGACCGGTAGAAACTGAGTGCGCCCACCGTCTGCGTCGCCCACAAAGTGGCGCACTGCTTGGAACTGCCAGTAAAAGCGTGGTGAAGGGTCAATCACCAGCACGAAGGCCGCTCCAGCGCCGGTCATGCGCCACGCGTGATAGCCGCTGCCACCGCCTACATCTAACACCTTGCGGTATTTCAGGGGCGCTAAATGAGGCGCCACGCGCTGCCATTTCCAATCAGAGCGCCATTCGGTGTCGATATGAATGCTGCCCAGCGAATAGGGCCCCTTGCGCCAGGGCGCAAGCTTTTTAAGCAAATTGAAACACTGGCGCTGCTGGCTATCGTTTAGGGCAAGCTCTACCGTTAGCGTATCGCTGTCCAGTTGAACGTGGCGCTCGGCCGGCAAGGCCGGTAGTTTGGCTACGGCTTTTTCCCAAGCAGGCAGGTCGCCATGACGTTGGCGGTCAAGCCCTCTGGCCAGCTGCTCGGGTAATTTAGCCAGCCAGGTCGTTAAGCCTTGGTCTAAAAACGCCTGATAAAGTGCGCGGTGATCATCAGGGAGTTCCACTTAACTCTCCTTAAACGCAATGACAGAGGCAAAGTTCAGGTATTGAAACCACGTTACCGTACGTGGGAAGCCTGCCTGCTGTAAGCGCTGATGCAGCGCATCCAGCGTATCGGGCACCAACACGTTTTCAAGCGCGGTGCGCTTTTGGCTGATTTCCATGTCGCTGTAACCGTTGGCGCGTTTGAAGTCATGGTAGCGCTCTACTCGCCAGGCATTATCCCGCTCATCTACATCAACGGTTTTTTCCGATAAAACCAGCACGCCGCCAGGCTCCAGGGCGTCAAACAGTCGCCTTAATAGTGCATCCCGGTCGGCGGGTGGCAAAAACTGTAGCGTAAAGTTAAGAATGATCATGCCGGATGGCGCATACTCGAGCGTGCGAATGTCGGCTTCTTCCACGCTCATGGCATGTTCAGGGCACTCTTCGGTGAAGGTCTGGCGAGCACGCGATACCATCGCTGGTGATAAATCGACGCCGGTATAGCGAAACGCGTCAGGGGCGAGTGCACCCGCAAGCGCCAAGCCTGAGGCGCCGAGCGAGCAGCCCAGGTCATACACGTGCCCGCCATGGCGAAGGTGACGCTGGGCAATCAGGCTCAGCATGCCCAGGATTTGGCCGTAGCCTGGTATAGAGCGACGGACCATGTCGGGAAAACAAGCCACTACCTGTTCATCGAACGAGAAGCGCGCCACTCGATCAAGGGGTGTCGAAAAGATAGCGTCACGGTAAGATGCATTACTCATTGGCAAGCCGGGAATCATCAAAAGGGGGGAGTAGTTTACGCGCCCTGATTTGACCAGAACAGACCCGAGCTGCATGGTTCGACGCCACAGGAGACGGCAAATGGCCTCAGCATCACGCGCCACCCCCGATAAACTGCCCGCATGGCAGACATTAAAACAGCATGCCGATGAACTCAAAGGCGTTCATTTAAAAACGCTATTTGGCTCGGAGAGCAGCCGATGGACGCATTTTACCCGCCATGAGGCAGGCCTGACGCTGGATCTTTCCAAGCAGCGCTGGGACGACGATACGCTTGAGCATCTGTTAGCGTTGGCGCACGATGCGGGTGTGCCCAGCGCCATTGATGCTTTGTTAAGCGGCAAGCGGGTTAACGTTAGTGAGAACCGCCCAGCCTTGCACACAGCGCTGCGTTTACCGGCCGAGGCAACGCTGAACGTTGAAGGGGAAGATATTGTCGCCGGGGTGCAGGAAAGCCTGGCGCAAATGGAGCGCCTGGTGTGCCGTTTGCACGCCGGGCAGTGGCGAGGAGCCACGGGCAAGCCCATTCGCCATGTGGTGAATTTGGGCGTCGGTGGCTCGGAT
The DNA here is from genome assembly GCF_052446175.1 of Halomonas sp. AOP43-D1-4. Taxonomy (NCBI): domain Bacteria; kingdom Pseudomonadati; phylum Pseudomonadota; class Gammaproteobacteria; order Oceanospirillales; family Halomonadaceae; genus Halomonas; species Halomonas sp. AOP43-D1-4. The sequence continues at coordinate 241,922 of NZ_JBQSVY010000001.1, read as the reverse complement.
TTAGGGCCGTTGATGGTGACCCACGCACTAGCTGACTATCGGCCTGACGATATTCATCCCGTTGAGGTGCATTTTGCCTCCACCATGGATGGCTCGCAGCTGGCCGATTATTTAGGACGCCTAAATCCGGAAACGACCCTCTTTGTGCTCTCCTCCAAGTCGTTTACCACCATTGATACTCTTTCCAACGCCAATACGGCCAGAGACTGGCTGTTGGGCCGTTTAACTCAGCATAGCGATTTTGTCAGTGCTCCACCGGTAAGCGCTGAACTTATTGTGCGTCAACACTTTATTGGCGTGTCGGCCAGTCCCGAGAAAATGAGCGAGTGGGGCATTGCGCCCGACCACCAGCTTAAATTCTGGGAGTGGGTAGGCGGGCGCTATTCGCTATGGGGCACGATTGGTTTGCCGATTGCTCTGGTCGTAGGCATGACGCATTTTCGCGAGCTGCTGGCCGGTGCCCACGCCATGGACCGCCACTTCAGTGAAGCGTCCATGGAAGATAACCTGCCGGTTCTGCTGGCCTTGGCCGGCATCTGGAACGTTAATTTTCTGGATATCCGCGCCCACTCAATCCTGCCTTACGATGGTCGGTTGGAATATTTTGCTGCCTACCTTGAACAGCTGGAAATGGAGTCCAACGGCAAGTCGGTTACCCGCCAGGGCCAGGCGGTCAATTATTCGACCTGCCCGGTACTGTGGGGACAACTGGGCCCCAATGCTCAGCACGCGTTTTATCAGCTGCTTCACCAAGGCACCCAGTCGGTGGTGTGTGACTTTATCGCTCCGCTCAAGCGTTATGATGAGGTGGAAGACCCAGATACTCGCCGCCATCTCAAAGCGCAGCACCGGCTAGCGCTTGCCAACTGCTTTGCCCAGTCCCGCGTTCTGATGCTCGGCGATGACGCGCTGGATGATGATGGCCCCCGTCCAGAGCACAAACGCTATCGCGGCAATCAGCCATCGACCACGGTACTGCTGGATACACTAACGCCCGCTACGCTGGGGGCTTTGATTGCCCTGTATGAGCATAAGGTGTTTGTTCAAGCCGTTATCTGGGATATCAATCCGTTCGATCAGTGGGGGGTGGAGCTTGGCAAAAAAATTGCCACGGATACCCAAGGCATCATCGATGGGCAGGGCGACATTACCCGCATGGATGCCTCTAGCCGCGGCTTGATTGAAGCGTTTTGGGCCGCCGAGCAGGATGGGTAACTGCCTCGGGCGTCTATGAAAAAGCGTGCTCCCAGTTTTCCTGCCATGTATTAGATATGGCTGGATATACAGCTTTTTGCTATTCTAGCGATCTTTGTCGGCCGCCTATACAAGTTACAGGCGGCTGCCAGCTTTACCCTTCAGGAACCGACGTTACATGACCCAGTTTGATGCCTCTCAGTACGGCGCGAGTTCTATCGAAGTCCTGTCAGGGCTCGAGCCGGTACGTAAGCGTCCCGGTATGTACACCGATACCTCACGGCCCAATCACCTGGCCCAGGAAGTGATTGATAACAGCGTCGATGAAGCGCTGGCCGACCACGCCTCTTTTATTCGTGTCACGTTGCACAGCGATGGGGGCATCGAGGTTCAGGATGACGGCCGAGGTATGCCGATTGATCTTCACCCCGAACACGGCGTTTCAGGGGTGGAGCTGATTCTTACCAAACTGCATTCAGGCGGTAAGTTCTCCTCTTCAAGCTATCGGTTTTCTGGTGGCCTTCACGGCGTTGGCGTCTCAGTCGTTAACGCGCTTTCACGGCGCTTGGAAGTAGAAGTGACCCGTGACGGCGCGCGCCATGCGATTGCCTTTGAGCACGGCGAAAAAGTCGAAAATCTGCATGAAATCGGCAAGGCGGCTAAACGCGCTACCGGAACTTTAGTGCGTTTTTGGCCTGATGAGAGCTATTTCGACAGCCCCAAACTGGCCGTTTCAAAGCTTAAACATCTACTGCGCGCCAAAGCGGTGCTCTGCCCGGGGCTTGCCGTTACCCTGATTGAGCCAGACGGAACGACGACAGAGTGGGCCTACGCCGATGGTCTGCGCGACTATTTGGCCGAAGCCACCGATGGCTATGACGTACTGCCTGGCGAACCGTTTGTCGGCCACTTCAGTGACGACGAGCATGGCGTGGATTGGGCCATTCAATGGCTGCCGGAAGGCGGTGAATCGCTGCTCGAAAGCTACGTTAACCTGATTCCCACGCCGCAAGGCGGCACTCACGTTAACGGTTTTCGATCAGGACTGCTGGATGCACTACGTGAGTTTTGTGAATATCGCAGCCTGCTGCCGCGCGGCATCAAGCTCACTGCTGAGGATCTTTGGGAGCGCGCCTCTTTCGTGCTCTCGGTGAAAATGCTCGACCCTCAGTTTGCCGGGCAAACCAAAGAGCGGCTGTCATCACGCACCATCGCAGGCTTTGTCTCCGGCGTGGTGAAGGATGCCTTCTCGTTGTGGCTCAATCATCATATTGATCAAGCCGAGCAGTTGGCGGAGTTGGTGATCAGCGCCGCTCAGCATCGCCAGAAAAAGGCCAAGAAGGTCGCCCGTAAAAAGGTCACATCAGGCCCGGCGCTTCCGGGTAAGCTTGCTGACTGCTCCGGGCAGGACCCGTCACTTAGCGAGCTGTTCCTGGTCGAGGGCGACTCGGCCGGGGGCAGTGCGAAGCAGGCGCGTAACCGCGACACCCAAGCAATCCTGCCCCTGCGCGGCAAGATTCTGAATACCTGGGAAGTCGAGACGCACGATATTTACGGCTCTCAGGAAGTTCATGATATTGCGGTCGCGATTGGCGCCGACCCGGGGAACGCCGACCTTGAAAAGCTGCGTTACCACAAAATATGTATTCTTGCCGATGCCGACTCCGACGGCCTGCACATTGCCACGCTGCTGTGTGCGCTGTTTGTACGCCATTTTCCGGCGCTGGTCGATGCCGGCCATGTGTTTGTCGCCATGCCGCCCCTTTACCGCATCGATTTAGGTAAAGAGGTGCACTACGCCCTCGATGAGAGCGAAAAAGCCGCCGTGCTCAAGCAACTGGCGAAAAAACGCGGCACGCCCAATGTTCAGCGATTTAAAGGCCTGGGCGAAATGAGTCCTTTACAGCTGCGCGAAACCACCATGGCGGTCGAAACCCGTCGCCTAGTGCAACTCACCCTGGAAGAGGGCGATGGCACGATGGAAATGATGGATATGCTGCTCGCCAAGAAGCGTGCCAGCGACCGCAAGAAATGGCTGGAAGATTACGGCAACCTCGCAGATATTGAGGTATAACCCCCGATGACCATGGATATTCAGGTAGCGGAAGGCGACGTCGAACGCCTCTCCTTGCGCGACTATACCGAAAAAGCGTACCTCGACTACTCGATGTACGTCATCTTGGACCGTGCGCTGCCCAACATTGGCGACGGCATGAAGCCCGTGCAGCGGCGGATTATTTACGCCATGCGCGAATTGGCGCTACACGCCAATGCCAAGTACAAAAAATCAGCGCGTACCGTGGGCGACGTGCTGGGTAAATTCCACCCTCACGGCGACAGCGCCTGTTACGAAGCCATGGTGCTGATGGCCCAGCCGTTCAGCTATCGCTACCCGCTGGTGGATGGCCAAGGCAACTGGGGTAGTCCGGATGACCCCAAATCGTTTGCCGCCATGCGCTACACCGAGGCCAAGCTCTCCAAGTTTGCCGAAGTGCTGCTGGGCGAACTGGGCCAGGGCACGGTCGACTGGGCACCCAACTTTGACGGCACCATGCAGGAGCCTCTCGTGCTGCCTGCCAAGTTGCCTCATGTACTGCTCAATGGCGGTACCGGGATTGCCGTGGGCATGGCCACCGACATTCCGCCCCATAATGTTAGCGAAGTGGTCGAGGCTACCTGCCATCTGTTGCGCAACCCTGAGGCGACCACAACTGACGTGATGGCGTTTGTACCTGCGCCTGATTTTCCAACGGATGCGGAAATCATCACGCCCCAAGCCGACCTGCGTAAGCTTTATGAGACAGGCCGAGGTTCGGTAAAACTGCGTGCGCGCTATACCCGCGAAGACGCCAATATCGTGATTACCGCCGTGCCGTACCAGGTCAGCGGTGCCAAGGTGCTTGAGCAGATTGCCGCGCAGATGCAGGCGAAAAAACTGCCGATGGTGGCCGATCTTCGTGATGAATCAACTCATGAAGAACCCACGCGCCTAGTGATTGAGCCGCGCTCCAGCCGCGTGGATGTCGAGTCGCTGATGGCTCACCTGTTTGCCACCACGGACCTGGAAAAGAACGTGCGGGTAAATATGAACGTGATCGGCCTGGACGGCCGCCCGCGGGTCATGCCCCTAACGGATATGCTGGGCGAATGGCTACGCTTTCGCCGGACCACGGTGCGCCGCCGGTTGGAGCACCGCCTGGGCAAGGTGGAAGACCGCCTGCACATTTTGGAAGGCTTGCTGACAGCCTATCTGGATCTTGACGAAGTGATCCGAATTATTCGTGAGGAAGATGACCCAAAAGCCTCGCTAATCGCCACTTTTAGTCTCTCTGAGCGCCAGGCTGAAGCGATTCTCGAACTGCGCCTGCGTCACCTTGCCAAGCTCGAAGAGATGAAAATTCGCGGCGAGCAGGACGAGCTGGAAAAAGAGCGTAAGTACCTTACGGGCTTGCTAGGCAGTGAAGCAAAACTAACCACGCTGATCGAGAAAGAGATTCGTGCGGCGGGCAAAGAGCACGGCGACGAGCGCCGCTCACCGTTGATTGAGCGCAGTGAAGCCAAGGCACTTTCAGAAGTTGAGCTGCTGGGGGCTGATCCGGTCACCGTAGTGCTGTCTGATAAAGGCTGGATTCGCGCTGCCAAAGGGCACGATATTGATCCGGAAGGACTGTCCTATAAAGCCGGTGATAGCTTTCATCTGGCCGCTCGGGGCAAGACGAATCAGCCGCTGGTGCTGCTGGACGACACGGGACGCGCTTACACCCTGGCCGCCCATAACTTGCCCAGCGCGCGGGGCCAGGGTGAACCGGTGACCGGTCGCGCTAATGTCTCGGCAGGGGCACAAATGGCCGGGTTAATGCTTGCCCCACCCGAACGGCGCTTTGTATTGGCAAGCGACGGTGGTTATGGATTTATGGCCCGCTTGGACGCGCTTACCGGTAAAAATAAAGCTGGCAAAGCGGTACTCAGCGTACCCAAAGGCTGTAGCGTGATGGCGCCCATCGAAGTGCCTGATGGTGAAGAGCTGTGGGTGGCGTCGGTGTCTAGCGAAGGCCGATTACTGCTGTTCCCGCTTGAGCAGTTGCCTGAAATGACCAAAGGTAAAGGCAACAAAATGCTCGATATTCCCGGCCCGAGAGCCGCCCGACGTGAGGAGTTTGTACGTGACGTTACCGTTCTCTCGGCAAGCGACGCACTGCTGGTTCACGCCGGTAAGCGCAAGCTGACCTTGAAAGCGGATGATTTAGCGTATTATCGCGGCGAAAGAGGGCGACGAGGCAGCAAGTTGCCGCGCGGCTTCCAAAAAGTTGATCGGTTAGAGGCGGGAGAGTAACTCATGACAAAACGTTGTTTAATTCGTGCAACCGGTATAGCGCGTTCTGGTCAGCTAGAGGGATTTGGGAAAGCGTTGGCCCGCACGAATGCCCAGCTTTTGGATATTAATCAAAGCGTGACGTTTGGCATGCTCTCTCTGGAAGCCCTTGTGGGGCTTGAACGCGATAATGCCTTGGAGGCGATGCTCAGCGAGGCGGGCGATGCGCTAGGATTGGATGTGCAGGTGATTACGGTTAACGCCGACGATTATCGGCGCTGGAGCAACGAAGCAAGTCAGCCTCGGCTTATTTTGACGCTGCTGGCGCCGCATTTGCCGGCAGGAATATTGGCTGAAGTCGGCATTTTAACGGCAGAGTTTGGGTTAACGGTTGAGCTGATTCATCGGCTTTCTGGGCGTGAATCGCTGGATGGTAGCGCGCCTTCCGGCGGTGCCTGCGTTGAGTGCTGGTTACGTGGCGACGAGGCGAATATCGAAGCGCTGCGCGAAAAGGCGTTGGCACTAGGAGGCGAACATGGCGTGGATATCGCCATTCAGGAAGACTCAATCTGGCGGCGCCATCGCCGCCTAGTGTGTTTCGATATGGATTCCACGCTGATCAAAGCTGAAGTGATTGATGAGCTGGCCCGGCACCACGGGGTGGGTGATGAGGTTGCCGAGGTGACCGAGCGGGCCATGCGTGGCGAGCTGGATTTTCAGGAGAGCTTTCGCGAACGCATGAGCAAGCTGAAAGGCCTGGATGAGTCGGTGCTGATCAAGATTGCCGAAGAGCTGCCGTTAATGGATGGTGTAGAGCGTTTGATGGCTAATTTAAAGCGCTTCGGTTACCGTACTGTGATTCTATCCGGGGGCTTTACCTATTTTGCCCGCCATTTACAGGAAAAACTCGGCTTTGATGAGATTCATGCTAATGAGCTGGTGATCGAGAACGGTAAAGTCACTGGTGAAGTGACGTTGCCGATCGTTGATGCTGAGCGCAAGGCAGAGCTTTTGGAGCAGATTGCGCTGCGCGAAGGCTTTACGTTGGAGCAGACCATTGCGGTGGGTGATGGCGCCAATGACCTGAAAATGCTGGCTAAAGCGGGACTGGGTATCGCGTTTCGAGCCAAGCCGTTAGTGCGCGCTCAAGCGCGTCAGGCGATCTCGACACTGGGCATTGATGCCGTGCTGTATCTGATTGGTTATCGCCAAACGGATCTAATGGATTAAGTGTTTTTCGGCCAGCTATTGAGTCGGTACGTAACGTACCGACTCAATAGTACGCGCTCTATAAACCCGACAACTACTGGGTGGTAGATAGTGCGATGCCCTGATATTCGTGGTTCAAGTGCTCAAGCCTTTCTACCTCGCTCTTACTAAGTTCAGGCGAATCCCATAACGGGTTGCCCTGGGCATCTTCAAGGCCTTCTACGGTTACCGTGAGCGATACCTCGCTGGGTATTTGTGTGTTTCCCCAAGCGCTAAGACGATTAGGTGCCAAGCGCCACATGGCCGTTTCACCTGCTTCAAGACCGCCCGCAATCACATAGTAAAACGTTTCATCAACCCAAGGCGCGGACCGATCAGCGCTGGTCAAAACACCTCTAAAAAATACTTGCGAGACGGCCTGCTCCGTATGATTGGTCACCTCAATATCCAGCGCCGGTTCTGGCGTGCCGTATGGGCTTTGGCTTATATAGTAGCGTGCGTTATCAATGCTAAAGCGTTCCCGTTGCTCGCGGTCTTTAGCTGCCCGCGCTTGCTTTTCAGTCAACCGGGCAAGGGTAGAGAGCGCCTGCTGACGCTCTCTGGCTCGCCTCTCACGTAGAATATCGTCGGCGCGTTTAATTACCTGGTCGCCCGTTAGACCATGCATGCGAACGTTGGCCGATTCAGCGATCTCGGCTGCATTCATTCGCTTAGGGCTAAGTAAGGCCATGCTGCCAAAGTTTGGCATCGCCATGATAGCGAGCGCTTTATCAAACTCATCACGCTTATAAGCAGGCATCGCCTCACGTACATTCTCAATTGAGACAACCGCAGCCGGCATGGAGCTGGTATCTATTTTGGGGTCTGAGCAACCGGCTAACACACATAGCGATAGCGTAATGGCAGACAGCCGTAGGAGGCTCCACATACATTCACCTCATTATGGTCAAAAACGCTGTGGAGCTTACCGGAAAGCGCTAACGACCACTACTATCTCTGTCATTGTTAAGCACTTTATTTATCGGTTTTGGGCTGTGAAAATTTAGGAAGCCGTGGCCGTGTAGAGACTGTTTGTCTTATTACAGGGCCATGGCCGGACGGCTAACCGTGACCTTTGTCGGGATGGGGGACGGGGTTATCACCGACTTCCTCTGAGCGAAGCTCTATCGGTTTGCCCTGCGTTTTCTGGGCATGCCTCAAACGCAAGTGCAGGCCAGTTTTGGCAAGCAAATGGGCGCTGACAGGGGCGGTAATAAACAGAAATAGCGTGATGAGTAACTCCTGAATATCAATGTGACCATCGACGCTCCAAAAATAACCCATTGAGGCAATCAGCATGCAGCCAATACCCAGCGTAGTGGCCTTGGTAGGGCCATGCAGGCGCATATAAAAATCGCGTAGGTGAGCCATCCCCAGTGAGCCGATAAATACGAACACGCCGCCGGTGATAAGCATTAAGGAGATAAGTGCTTCTACAAAGAGCGACATGGCGACACCTCCGGGTGATACGAGACAGAAAATGCGTTCATTCGATAATGTCTCCGCGCAGAATGTATTTGCACACGGCCACGGTGCTGATAAAGCCCAGCATGGCAATCAGCAACGCCGACTCGAAATAGGTTTTGCTGTTAAGCCATAGCCCCAGCAGAACAATTAGTGCGATGGAGTTAACGTACATGGTATCCAGCGCCAGTACGCGGTCCGGGAGGTCTGGCCCCACGGTAAGCCTAAAGAGGTTCATTAGTAGCGCCATGACGACAAGCGCCAGGGTAATGTACAAGGCAATGCTTAGCATTCGTAAATCTCCTTGAGAGGACGCTCATACCGCTCGCGGATCTGCCTGATCAGCTCCTCTTCATCATCAACATCCAGCGCATGGATTAATAGCGATTGACCGTCGAGGCGCAGGTTGGCTGATACTGTGCCAGGCGTCAGGCTGATGGTGCTGGCCAGCAGCGTAATGGTGAAGCGCTCCTCCAGCATTAGAGGGTATTCAATAAAATGTGGCGTTAGCCTGCGCCAAGGGTTGGCCACTAGATAAGCCACCTCAAAATTGGCGACGACGATATCCTTTAAAACCCTCAAGATAAACCGCAGCAGCACCCAGGGTTTTTTGATGCGTAGAGTCGTGTCCCAGAACCGATAGGTCACCAGTGGGATGATAATGGCCAGTATGCCGCCCAGCACGATTTGTCCGGGGGCGTAACTGCGTGCAAGCAGCAGCCAGACGCCTAGTAATAATAGCGATAAAACTGGCGTCGGCAGCCAGGAGCGCGGGGTAATCATGGGGCATCTCCCGCATCAAGTAGCAGCGTGTCGATCAAGACTTGTGGCTGTGATAGCTGCTCGGCCGTTGCTTGGGTGTAGCTGCTGATGGGCCCTGCAAACAGGGTCATTAAGGGGGCCGCGCTTAGCAGCCAGATGACGGCAAACCATTGGCGGCGTGGCAACGCATTGCCGCCTAAACTGCCGCGATAGCTACGCCAGAAGATCGTAGAGCCTGCGCGTGACAGAGCGATCAAGGCTGCCAAGCTCACCAGCAGTAGAGTAGGCCATAGCCATAATCGCTGAGCACCTTCAGCGGCGTTGAGCACCAGTGCTTTCCCCAAGGCGCCGGAAAGTGGCGGAACGCCCACAACGGCGACAGCACCTACAAGAAACAGTAGCCCTAACGCCTTGCCTTGGGTCATGGGGCGGCTTTTCACCAGCCGAGTCCCTGCCTTGCCGCGCTGTAATCCGATCATTTCAGCCAGCAGGAATAAACCACCCGTAATCAAGGAGGTATGAATCAAATAGTAAAGAAGCGCTGAAGTCGCTTGCTCTGTTCGCATGCCCACACCGACCAGAAGCGTGCCCACCGACAGCAACACCAGGTAAGCGACCAGTAGTTTTAGATCTCGGGCAGCCATAATGCCTACCCCAGAGGCAACGAGCGTTGCCAAGCCGAGCCACCATACCCATGGCTGCTCCAGTGCGGTCAGTGCGCCCGCGCTTTCGCCAAAAATCAGCAGATAAACGCGCAGGATGGCGTAGATACCGACCTTGGTCATAATGGCAAAGAGAGCTGCCACCGGGGCGGGCGCCGCTGAATAAGCGCGCGGTAGCCAGAAATAGAGCGGCAAAATGGCGGCTTTCAAGCCAAATACCACCAACAACATTAATGCGCCAGCGGTCACCAGGCCTTGGCGTTCAGCAGGCAGTTCGGCTACGCGCAGCGCCATATCCGCCATGTTAAGCGTTCCCGTAGCACCATAAAGCGTACCTACCGCTATCAGAAACAGTGAAGAACCTGCCAGATTGAGTACCACGTAATGCACACTCGCCTGGATACGTGCTTTGCCACCACCGTGTAGCAGCAGCGCGTAAGAGGCGAGCAGCAGCACTTCAAAAAAGACGAACAGATTGAACAAGTCGCCGGTTAGAAACGCGCCATTGATGCCCAGGAGTTGCCACTGAAAAAGGCCGTGAAAATTGCTGCCTTTTTCATCATCCCCTGCACAGGCAAATATCACGGCACCCACTGCAAGCAGGGCTGTGATCAACAGCATCAAGGCAGATAGGCGGTCGAGCACCAGTACGATGCCGAAAGGCGCTTGCCAGTTGCCCAATGCGTAGTAAAGAATCTCGCCACGCATGGCTTGGCTAATCAGGCCTATCGCCACGGCCAGTAATAGAACGGTGGCCACAACGCTCACGATACGTTTGTAGCGAACCAGTCCCTGGCGCTGATAGAGCAGCATAATGCCGGCGATCAGCGGCAGGACGATAGGAAAAACAATCAGGTGTTGCATCATTCGCGGTCTTCCTTCTTACCGTCTACATGATCGTTGCCCACTTCACTGCGGGCGCGCATCGCGAGAATCACGACGAAAGCGGTCATTGCGAAGCCAATAACGATGGCGGTAAGCACTAACGCTTGAGGCAGCGGGTCGGCATAAACGCCTTCGCCATGAACAATGGCCGCACCGTCAGTGGTTAGCCCACCCATCGAAAATAAAAACAGGTTCACGGCGTAAGAAAGCAGCGTTAGACCTACCACTACGGGAAAAGTACGCCCCCGAAGCGTTAAATAGAGGCCACAGGTGCTCAGTACGCCGGTGGTGATTGCGTAAAGTAATTCCATCAGCTTTGCTCCTTGGCGGGTGGCGGCGTGACCTCATCGCCCTTGGGCTCATTAACCACTGGCCGGTGAGTTGTGGTGACCTTGCCTAGGTTGGCCAGAATCATCAGCGTGGCGCCGACGACGGCGAGATAAACGCCGAGATCAAACAGCAGAGCGGTGGCCAGCTCAAACTTACCGACTACCGGCAGGCTAAAGTAGCTGAAGGCAGAGGTCAGGAAGGGGTAGCCGAACAACCAGCTACCCAAGCCGGTTAGCGTCGCCACCGCAACCCCCGCAATGGCAACGGGTTGGAAGGGGAAGTCCAAACGCTGTTGTGTCCACTCCACACCACGTGCCATATATAGAAGAATCAGCGCAACCGCGGTGATCAAGCCAGCGATAAAGCCGCCGCCGGGCTCATTGTGGCCGCGCAAGAAAATAAACGCCGATACCAGCAGCGCCAACGGCAATAGAGCTAGTGAAATAGAGGTCAGAATGGCCGGATAACGATCAGGGGACCAAACGCGGCCTTCTCCGTCGCTGTGCGGGATAAACAGGCGTAAACGGTTGAGCAATTTGAAAATCGCCAAGCCCGCCAAGGCCAGCACCGTAATCTCGCCCAAGGTATCGAAGCCACGGAAATCGACCAGAATGACGTTGACCACATTATGGCCGCCGCCGCCAGGAACGCTATTGGTCATAAAGAAGTTAGAGATCGACAGCGTATCTCGCGTCATCACCGCATAGTTAATGCTGGCGATGACAAGTCCCAATGAACCCGCTAACAGCATGTCGCGCAGATTGCGCTTGGGGCTGGATTCGGGGGGCGTCTTTTGAGGCAGGAAAAAAAGCGCCAGCATCAGCAAAATCATCGTTACCACTTCCACCGAAAGCTGCGTCAGCGCTAGATCCGGTGCAGAGAAGCGTGCAAACGTAAGGGCTACAAAAAGTCCCACCACCGACAGCATGAGTAGTGAAATTAGCCGGTAGCGGTGAGTGGCGGCGGTGGCGATACCGCCAAAAATCAACATGCCAGCGCCTAGCAGTAGCACGCCATCAATGGGCTGATTGCCTTTGGGGCCGGTAAGCTCGGTAATTTGTGATAAGCCGATAACGCCCATGATCAACGTGGACAGCAAAAGCCAGCCCACAAAGCGCTGCAGCGAATGACCGTCCCAGGCAGCTATGAGGGCTCCTGCACGTTGCTCAAGGCTGATCATTGCGCGCTCAAACACACGGCTTGCATCGACGCTGGCAAACGATTGGGCGAAACGACGTAGATCAGCATGGCGCCAGTAAAGGACAACACCCACCACAAACGCCACCATACTCATGATGAGTGGCAGGTTCACACCGTGCCAAATAGCCAGGTGGAAATCCAATGGTTCGCCGAGCACCGCTTGCGTCGCCAGCTCAAGCAGGTTATTAACCATCAGCGTGGGGAATAAACCTACCAGCATGCAGAGCACTACCAGTAGTTCGACCGGAAAACGCATCAGGTGTGGTGGCTCATGAGGCGCCTTGGGCGACGCTTCCTTCGCAGGCGCATAGAACACCGCATACACCAGACGTACCGAGTAGGCAACGGAAAGAATGCCACCTATAGCGGCCAGCGCAGGGATTAACCAACTTAACCCGCCCAGTACGGGCGTGGCTAATGTTTCAGTAAAGAACATCTCCTTGGAGAGAAACCCATTAAAGAAGGGCACACCTGCCATCGCCGCAGCGGCCAGTGTCGTCAGCAGGGCAGTAATGGGCATGGTTTTGCGCAGCGCGCCCAGCTGCTTAAGCTCACGCGTGCCGGTTTCATGGTCGATGATGCCTGCGCTCATGAAAAGCGCTGCTTTGAAAGTGGCGTGGTTAACGATATGAAACAGCGCCGCCAAAACGGCCATAGGCGTGCCGATGCCCAATAGCACTGTAATCAGGCCCAGGTGACTGATGGTAGAAAACGCCAAAATACCTTTTAGGTCCGTCTTGAACAGAGCAAACCAGGCGCCATATAGCAGCGTGATTGAACCGATAAGCGGTACCACCACGCTCCAAAGCTCGCTACCGGCAATCGCTGGATGCAGCCGGGCCATTAAAAAGATACCCGCCTTAACCATGGTGGCCGAATGCAGATAAGCGGAAACCGGGGTCGGCGCCGCCATGGCATGCGGCAACCAGAAATGAAACGGAAACTGCGCAGATTTGGTGAAAGCACCCAATAAAATTAGTGCCAGCATGATGGGGTAGCGCGGGTCCGCCACAATGGTGGCACCACTGGCCAGCACATCACTCATATTGAAGCTGCCGGCCATATCGCCGAGCAGTAATAGCCCCGCTAATAGGGCAAGACCACCTGCACCTGTTACGGTTAGCGCCATACGTGCGCCTTTGCGCGCATCGTTACGATAAGACCAAAAACCGATCAATAGAAACGAGGAGAGACTTGTAAGCTCCCAGAACAACCATAAAAGAATCAGGTTGTCAGACATTGAGATACCGACCATAGAGGCCATGAACAGCATCAGAAAAGCGTAGAAACGCCCTACAGGTTCATCTTTGCCCAAATAGAAGTGGGCATACAGTAATATGAGCAGGCCAATCCCCAGAATCAGGAGGTTGAAAAGCAAGGACAGGCCATCCAGACGAAAGGCAAGTTCCAAGCCAAGCTCAGGCATCCATTCAGCATGGAAGCGCAACGTTTCACCATCCAGCAAGGCAGGGACCTGAAGTAAGGTGAGTAGCAGGGCGGCAGCCGGTACCACGCTCGTCGCAAGCGAACACACAGAGCGGTCGCGTTGAGCGGTGATCAGTGGCACTAGTACCCCAAGCAACGGTAATAAGGCTATCCAAAGCAGTGTCATGGGCTCATCCAGCGCAATAAAATCTCAAAAAAGGCCGCAAAGTGAGGAGAATACACCTAGGGCCAAGGGTAAATTAAGCGAAACTGTAGAATATCACTTGTTTTGAAGATGTGCGGCTTTCGTATAATCGGTCCGCGTATTCAATGAACAAGAGAAAGTGATTGGGTGCTTGCCGTTGATGCACGCCCCAAACGGATGGCGGTTATTGCAGGTAGCATTTGCGTTGCCGCATGGGGAGGATGAATAATGCTTCTCATTTTTTAAACTATTTTTTGAATTTTCTATGCTTGCGAGAACTTTACAGCAATGAGCACTTCTTTTAGTACCTGGCAGGCACGCTTTGAAAAGCTGCGCAGTAATAAGTTTTTTGAGACGTTTGTGATTGCCATCATTGTGATATCGGCGCTGGTAATTGGCGCACGCACCTACGATGAGGTGAGCCGGTTTGAGCAGTGGCTCGGCGTGCTGGATATGGCGGTGACGGTGTTTTTTCTGGTCGAGATCCTTATTCGTATGGCGGCAGAGCCCAGACTGCGGGATTTCTTCAAGAAAGGCTGGAACATCTTTGATTTCTTGATTGTTACCGCCAGTCTAATCCCCATGGATGAGTCAGAAATGGTGCTGCTGGCGCGCTTGCTACGCATCTTCCGCGTGCTGCGTCTGGTATCAATGATACCTGAGCTTCAAATGCTGCTGTCGGCGTTGATCAAATCCATTCCACGTATGGGATACGTGGCGCTTTTGATGTTTATTATTTTCTACATTTATGCCGCAATCGGCAGCTTTTTGTTCCACACCGTCGATGAGCAGCTATGGGGTAACATTGCGCTGGCCATGCTCACACTTTTCCAAGTGGCAACATTCGAAAGCTGGGCCACTGCCGTCCTGTACCCGACGATGGAGCACTTTCCCTATGCCTGGATCTACTTCTTAACGTTCATATTCCTCAACGCCTTTATCTTTCTCAATATGATGATCGGCATTGTGCTGGACGTCATGCAAAAAGAGAGCGCCCAGATGGCGCTGGACAGTGGCGAAGGAGAGGAAGCAGAAATACAGGGATTACGTAGCGATGTTCGAGAACTGCGTGCTCAATTGGACCGTATGGAATCGGCACTGACAAAGCGTGATACGAACTCGCCTCAATAGAAGGCAGGCACGCACCATGCGGTAGCGGATACGGCTTCTTCGAACATGGTAGGAATAGAGAAAGGGGCGGCCCGTGTTGCAAAACACGGGCCGCCCCTTTGGGTTATAGTGTTTATAAGGTACGGTTACTCCGGCAGGGCATAGACCACCAGTTGGTCGCCTACCTGATCTTTGACAATCGTATTGCCCCCGGCTACGAACGCCACATATTGTCGGCCCTCGTACTCGTAAACGGCAGGATTGGCGACTGCGGGCGCTTCCGCTTGGTCAGACCAAAGCTGTTCGCCGGTTTCAAGCGAGTAAGCGCGAAGCTTGGCGTCTATGGATGCGCCGATAAATATAAGCCCCCCAGCCGTGATAGCCGGGCCGCCAATGGTCGGTGAGCCCCAACGCTCAGGCATGAAAAAGCCGTACTGCTGTGAAGCACCTACCGGGCGGCGCCACTTCACATCGCCGGTGGTCATATCCAGCGCCACCAACTCGCCAAAGGGCGGCTCCCAACAGGGCATGCCAAGCCAGTTAAGCGCTACTTCCAAACGCATGCCGTAGGGCGCGCCCTCTTGAGGAGAGTATCCGCTTTCATTACCTGAACCTCTGTCGGCTTCTTCAAAGTCGTCGCGATTAAATAGCTTCACGTATTGCACAATATGTGACGTATTGACGACGGCCGTTTGATTAACCGGGTCAAAGGCCACGCCGCCCCACTGCACGCCACCGGCACTGTCCGGGTAGGCAAGTGTTCCTTCGCCTTGGGTGGTAGGTGGGGTGTACATGCCTTCGTACCAAAGATCATCCCAAAGGGCGGAGCACTGGCCAAAGCTCACCGCATCGGCCAGCGCCCAGATGCTGGGTTTCTCAGACTGATCAAGCAGCGGGGCGGGTTTGGTGGGAAATGGCTGTGTGGGTGAGTAGACTTCGCCCTCTACTGTGCCATCGCCGCTAGGTACCTCGCGCTCTTCAATCGGCCACACGTCTTCGCCGGTTTCACGGTTAACCACGAAGAGAAAACCCATTTTGGTGGCCTGCATTAACGCCGGTATCTCTTCACCATCGACCGTAATATCCATCAGGGTAGGTGCGGCGTTAATGTCGTAGTCCCATAGGTCGTGATGTACCCACTGGCGTGACCATACGACCTCTCCGGTTTCAATATCCAGTGCGGTCGTGGACGTGGCCAGCGGCACTTCCTCGGTACGATTACCGCCCCAAAAGTTGGGCGAGGGCGAAGAGATGGGTAAGTATACAAGCCCAAGTTCTTCATCGGCTGCCATGTGAGTCCAAACATTGGCGGTACCGCTGCGTTCACGCATCTCTTCGGATAGCGCTTCAAAGGCCCACTCAAGCTCGCCTGTGCGCGCATTGACCGAGAAAACGGTACCCGAAGGGGCTTCACTGGTTGCCCAGTCTTTACCCGCCCAGCCCAGGATAAGCCGGTCACCCACGACAGTAGGGGGTTGCAAGAGCGATAACGGCCAATCTTCGGGAATATTATTCCACTGGTTAACGTTCAAAACACCATTATCAGCAAAGTCTTCACAGGGTTCACCGCTATCGGCATCGAGTGCGAAAAGCTGAGCATCCATGGTGCCGAAGTAGATGATTTTATCGCAGGCATTGCCAGAAGGCTCGTCCGCTTCCCAGTAGGCTACCCCGCGGCTTTTAAGCGCTGGCTGGGTCAAGGCTTCAAGAGAGGAATCGGTGTCAAACATCCAGCGCTGTTCGCCAGTGGCGGGGTCCAAGGCAAATACCCGGTAAAACGGCGTGCCTATATAGAGCGTATCGTTGGCAAATACGGGGGTTGCTGACCAAACCGTGGGAGGAAGATCGCCAGAGCCATCGGAGACATCGCCGGTATGAAACTCCCACGCTTTTTCTAAATGACTTACGTTGTCTACGTTGATCTGATCCAGTGGGCTATATTTTTGCGCATTAAGCTGCCCGTGAAAGCTATCCCAAATGGCGCCTTCGGGGACTAGCGGAATTGCCTGGCGGCTATTTGTCTCGTTTAAAGGTTCGCTTTGCTCGGAAGGCAGCGCTTGCGCCAATAGCGGTAACGGTGTGAACAGTAGCGCTAAAAGCAGGTTGCCAGTGAAACGAGAGGATGAACGCCCACATTGGCGTTGGGTATTTACATAATGAGCAGGCATAGAGCGCCTCAGGTCCGAGTGGGTTTAGAGGGGGAGCTTGCTATATCAACCATCAGCCAGATCAGGCCTATGACCATGGCGACGCCCAGCCACCACTGGTGTAAAAGCATAGCGGCGAAAAATGTCCCAGCCAGCCCAATAATAATAAGCGTACGAAGCGCGATGAGCCCGCCACTGGCGTTAAGTTTGAAGAGCACCAGTGCCGCGGCAATGAGCACAACGCAGGCCAGAATAGCCACCAATGCGCCAAGCGTGCCGGTTACGCCGGTCAACGGTGTTATATAAGCGTAAGTAGAAATCACAACACCCGCTAGAGCGGCTAAAAGCAGTACCCCTGCGCCCGTACGGCGTCTTTGTAATCGCGACATTGCATTATCACTCCTGTGATGAATAGATGGCCCCAATGTTTACCTAATTGTTCGTTTAAGCGTAGCAGACGCCGGTAATTGAGGTGGCGCTGACAGAAGGTTTATGTACGAGGCGGTTGCGAGGAGACGAGAGAGGGAATGCGCGCCTGATTAACGGTGCTGGTAAGGGCTGGTGCGTTGACGAGTAGGTGTGGCCTTTAACGAATCCTTTGAGTCCAGAGCTAGTACGCCTTGCAGGGCAGCAAGTTTTACCTTCTTTGAATGCCCTGCAAGCAGACGCTTAAAATAGGCATACATGCACTATGATAATAGTGCCTGTGAAGTGTTGGTTGAGTGTGTCCTGTTAATGTTACTTAAAAAGTTGCGGGTCTGGTTTGGCATTGATGCCGCTATGCCCATCCTTTACTATCTCTTATCTCTGGGCATTTTGAGCAGAGTACTTATTCTTCTTTTTGACAGGTTAGCGCGCAAACTCTATCAAAAAGCGTAACTGAACCCATTTGGCCTCCCTTCATAATCACCGGTAGCTGATGGTTATCGGCAAAGTTTGCCGCACAAACCGGCACACCCGCCTCGAGCGGGCCGATATAGTCGATGCTTTGAGGCTGCAAGTGATGGATGGCTAGACTAGAGGTGTCGCCTCCCGCAATAAGCAACGTGCCAATACTATTTGAGTGAATAAGTGAGGCGATTAGCTTCGCGGAATGCTGGGCAATTTCCAATGCTGTAAGACCATGTGTTGTATCTTCATCTAACACGGCAAGGGTTGCCGTTTCTTCACGCAGGTGGCGCAAAATCTGCTCATACTCGGTGTGTGAGTGGGTTGCCAGCTGGCGAGCCGAAATCGTCACTTTTGTCATGTTGCTAGTGGCCGCCACTTGAGCGGCTGTGACGGAAGAACGGCTGCCCGCAAAGACGAGAAGCGGACCGGGCAGGCTGCTGGGTGGTTCGATATCCTGAGGGCTGGGATAAAGTGCTTCTACCACACTGCTGGAGCCGATCCACAGCTGGGGCTTCAAAGTATGGCTAAAACGTTCGCCAATACGCTTGAGATCGTTGTTATCAAACACATCACACAACACTGGGGAGCTGGGGCTGGCGTCATTAGTATGCAGTGCGATCTTATCCAAAAGGGTAATGTTGGAAAGACCCATGGTGCTAAAGTGTCGGCGCAGGTCAGCTTCCTGCATAGGTGTAACCGGATGCTGCTGCATGACCGGATGGCGGTCGATGCGGTATATCTGTCCATCAGTGCTTTTAGCAAACAAATTGCCAAACACGCAGTAACGCCCAAGGCTTGGCTGGCCGCCCACCATCAAGGTGGTGGCCGGTTTTAGCTGTTCAGAAAGCGCGGTAACGGCGGTCGCGATATTGCCAGTGCTTGGGCTGCTATCAAAGGTGGAGCATACCTTCAGGTGCAGAGTATCTGGCTGATGTGGCAAAAGCTGATGGCCGATACGCTGCATTTCCGTAGTTAACGCCTGTTGGCCCATACTTCGCGAAGCCGTTGCGATACCAAAGGCATCAAGGTCGGCCACTTCTTCACAAGAAGGCACCGCCAGATAGAGCCGAGCCTTTAATCCGGCGTGCCGCAGGGTCGCCAGGGTATCGGAGGCGCCAGTAAAGTCATCCGCGACGAATATATAGCGCATGTCTAGCGCCCGCCGAAGAAGTCGAGCGCCCTAGCAAGCGCGGGGCGGTCGGCGCAGTCTAACGGCGTGCCCGACTCAATACTTTGCCAAGCCTCCTGAAGGCTTGCCATACCGGCCGCCACGCCGTCAGGATGCGCCAGGATGCCGCCGCCGGCTAAAAACATAAAGTCAGCGCTTTGGATTTTAGTGCAGGTGAGTGGCAGGGTACCTGCCCACTGACCAGAGGAAAACACCGGCATCACGCGATCATCCGTATCGCCTAGCGCGGTGAGCGAAAGCTTGGCGGCGTGGGCTACTTCGTCGGTTTGGTCGGCGAACTTTCCGCCCATGCCATGGATGTGCATATGGTCAATTCCTGCCAGGCGGTAGAGCGTTTGATAGGCGGAAAAATCAATGCCTAAAGCAGGATGGCGTGCGAAGGCGCCAAACCCGTTACGGTGGCCATGAATGGCCAGTGGAGTTGAGGCGCGCAGGCTTTGCAGCGCGGAAAGCCCACACCAGTTAAGGCTCGCCATCACGCAGCTGCCGCCTTCGGCCTGAACATGATCGGCGTGCCGACGCATGGCATCCAGTTCGTCGGTGATATTGAATGCGATCATGACATCGCGGCCGGTACGCTCTCTAAACTGTCTGACACGCTGCATTACCGCGCTGACGCGTTCTTCGACCGGCGCATACGGATGATTACCTGCAATTTCGTCATCTTTGATGAAATCGACACCCGCCTTACAAAGCTGCTCGACAAGGTCGGCGGTCTCGGTAGGGCTCATGCCGATATTAGGTTTTAAAATAGTGCCAAACAGAGGGCGATTTGCCACGCCTGTTGCGCTGCGCGTACCTGCAATGCCGTGAGCCGGCAGCGAGTAGCGGTCGCGATACTCCGGGCGCAGCTGCAGCGCCATTAAGCGTAAACCGGTGAGTTCGCCTAAGTCGAAAAGATTACCGGCAACGGTCGCGGCAAGGTTTGGTAAGTTAACCCCGACGTTGTCTTCGGGATAGTCAATCTCCACCGCCACTTTTTTCCATGGGCCTTTAACACCCTTGCGCTCAAGATAGGCGCTGTGAAGACTGGGGGAGCCCAGTTCTTCCAGAACGTTTAAGTGAGTGACCCTGGCACCAAAGCGTGCCCTGATGGCGTCGGTCTCGCCCTTTACTTTTACAAAGGTGCCTGAGCTTTGCTCACCGGCCATCATCTCTGCGACGAGCGATGGATCAAGCGGTGTCTCGATCTGATAGGCAGCGCGGATCATGCTTCTGCCTCTTTCAGGTTCGGGAAGGGCCGCACGGGATCATTTCCGTCCCAGTTTTCCGACGCTTCACGGATCATGCGGAACATTTTGCCTTTGGGACCCAGCACCTCGGAAAGCTCAATAACGGTACCGGGGTGGTACTCACGATCAAAATACGCGAAACGCCCATTGGCACCCACTTCGCCACTCATTTTGACGTGATAACCGCGGGCCTGCATGGCGGCAAGGTCGGTGTCATAGTCTTCCGTCCAAAACGCGACATGCTGTAACCCGGTATTGCCCGCTTGTAGGAAATCACGGTACATGGAGGGGGCATCGTTACGCGTTTGAATCAGCTCAACCTGAATGAAGCCGGAGTTGGCCAGGGCCACCGAGTTATGCACGTCATATTGCTTGCCGTCATACGTATAGTTCTCGATAGGTACGCGCGGGTTGTAGAAAAAAGGCCCCACGCCCATCACTTTGTTCCAGTACTCCATGGCTGCTTCGATATCATTGACCACATAACCTAACTGACGAATAGCTCCAAGATATTGGCTCATGACACTTCCTACATAACAAGGTTAGGCAACCAGGTGGACAAAGAGGGCACCAATGTGACCAACGCCAAGGCTGCAAAAAGGGAAAGATAGAAGGGGGCCACACCACGAATAATCGAGGAAAGCGGCATCTTGGTAATGATCGATACCATGTAAAGGCTCATGCCCACAGGCGGGGTCAGCAGCCCAAGCATCAGGTTGAGCACGAAAACCACACCTAGCTGTTCTGGGGGAACGCCGGCTTGCAGCAAGGCAGGTGCCACAATCGGGGCAATAATGAGGATTGCGACGATAGCTTCCAGAAACATGCCCACGACCAATAAGAGCAGGTTCAGCAGAAGCAGAAGAACGAGCGGATTATCCGATACGCTTAGCAACCACTCACCTGCGTGGGCTGGAACACGATCCATCGTGAGTACCCAGGCAAACAAGGCCGCAGAGGCGACAACAAACAGCACGTTGGCGGTCGATAACACGGTTTCCCGGGTGCAGGTCAGGAAAGAGCGTACCGTTAAGGTGCGATAAATGATCACGCCAATAAGAATGGCATAGGCAGCGGTCATGCCCGCTGCCTCCGTGGGCCCAAAAAAGCCGCTGATCATGCCGCCCACTAACAGCACTGGGGCGAGCAGGGCGGGCAACGAGATCAGGGTTTTTTTACGAAAGGCTGCAAAGCTTGGCTGTACATCATCACGCGGCAGTTGAGAGCGCCTTGCCATAACCGCGACTTGTATCATTAGCGCCACTGCCACCACGAGTGCGGGAATGACACCTGCCAGCAGCGCACGGATAGTGGAAACTTCAGCCGCCGTGGCAAAGATGATAAGAGGAATAGACGGAGGGAAAATAGGCCCAATAGTCGCTGCGGCAATGGTAAGGCCGGATGCAAAGCGCTTGGTGTAGCCCTGTTGCTCCATCTGACGAATTTGAATGCCACCCAATGCCCCGATATCCGCTAATGCTGCGCCGGACATGCCGGAAAAAATCAGGCTGGTGAGCACGTTAACATGCGCCATGCCGCCACGAATACGCCCAACCACCATGCGCATCAATTCAAACAAATGCGTGGTGACACCGGTGGCGCCCAATAATGACGCTGCGAGTATGAAAAGTGGTACCGCCAATAGTGGCGTACTGTCCAGCGTATTAATGGCGCGCTGCGCCATAACCGTGAACGGCAGGTCGTAGAGAAAAATCACCAGCCCCGCTGACAAACCCAAACTGACCGCGACCGGCGCGCCAATCAGCAAGCTCCCCGCGAAAATGAGCAGTAACGTTAGGGACATACTAAAACCCTCCGCTGCATCATCCGCCCTAGACGATAGAGTGATATCACCGCCAGCAACCCGATGCTGATAAACGCTGGCATGTATAGCCACAGATTGGGGATGCCCATAGCGGGTGAGGAAAAGCGCCCTGCGCGCATCAGAAAGCGATAAAAACCGTAGAGAGTCAGGGCGCAAAAGCCTAACGTTGCCAGTTCTGCTATCGCTAAACACAGGGTGCGCTTAACGCCTGATAGCGCATCCGCCAGCATGGTCACTGCCACATGCTGGCCATGGAACAGTAAATAAGGGGTCGCCAGGTACACCATGGAAATACCCGCAAACCGGGAGGCTTCATCCGCCCATGGCAGCCCAGTATTGAAGAGATTTCTGGCGAGTACTTGAGCGACGACTAGCATGGTGATGATCACCAGCAGTAGCATCGCAATACCGACAAGAATTTCGGACAGCCGGCTAAGACTTCGCTCTAATAGGGGTGCTTGACCGTTCATGGCTTAACGCGTTTCGCTGATGAGTTGATAGAAATCGCCGTATTGGCTATCGAACTCTTCTGTAATTCGCGCTTGCACACGGGTGCGGAAGGCATCTACATCCAGGCCTTCTTCCGGGCTAATAATCTGCATGCCTGCCTCGGCAAGTTGAGCAAGATCGCTGGCTTCTGCTTCCAACATGGCGGTCGTAGCGCGTTCGCGTACTTCCAGAGCCGCTTCAGCAATAGCCGCTTGATTCTCGGGTGACAAGGACTGCCAGGTATCGTCGTTAATGACGATGACCTGCGCGGCACTAATATGCCCCGTCAGCATCATGTGGCTTTGCACTTCATTCAGTTTGGCGCTGACCACGACGTTGACCGGGTTTTCCTGGCCTTCAACCACGCCGGTGGCGAGTGCTGTCGGTACTTCTGACCAATCAACCGGCACAGGAATGGCACCCATTCCTTCTACGGTCGCCATATATATGGGGAAGGGGATCGAGCGAATTTTTACACCGGCTAAATCGTCAGGCGTATGGATCTCCTGATTGGCCGTAAGATGCCGGGTGCCGAAGTAGAAGGCATACAGCAAACGTACGCCTGAAGCGGCGGCTAGTTCTTCGTTCAGAGTGCTCATAACCGGGGAGTCGACATCCATCACCTTCATAAGATGATCAACGTCGCGATAAAGGTAGGGCGTATCAAAGGCCGCGAAAGGGGCGTAGAGAGAGCCAATAGCGCCCGCGGTATTGTGAGAAAGCGCAATGGAGCCGGTAGAAACGGCTTCGGCGAGTTCCTGTAGGCGGCCTAGTTGGGAGTTGGGGTAGATCTCAACGGCCACATCGCCGGCCGTTTTTTCCTCAATGGCTTCCGCCAGCCATTCGGCCTGCATGCCCGCAATCGAATTGGGCGTATGCATATGTCCGTAGCGAAGGGTGACTTCCTGCGCGGCCACACTTGTTGCACTTAGCGCCAAGGCGCCGGCTATTAAAGCGAGATGGCTATTGCGAACTAGTTTAACTAGCATTGTTATTCTCCAGACGATGATTGTTTTTTATTGTTTTGTAGCCAAGTGTTTTCCACCTGCTACTAACCAATAGGCTAGGGCAGGGCTGCTCTTCTAAGCAATGAGGAATTCATGATGGTTTTTGATGTAAAACGCCCCTTGATACCCGACATTGCAATGGCTGCGGGGGTCTCAACGGCAACCGTAGATCGCGTTCTGAACAGACGGCCCGGCGTGCGCAGAGTTACGCTACATCGCGTGCTGCAAGCGGCGGTTGAGGTGGGCTATTTAGGCGAAGAGGAGGTTAAAGCTCGTCTTGGGCCCGCCTTTTCCAAGGTGGTGTTTTTATTGCCCCAGGGTACCAACCCCTATCTCACTGGGCTAAATACCTATGTAAGAGCTCTGGCAGAACAGTCGATGGAGCCTCTTAAAGTGCGCAGCCACTTTATCGAAAGCTTCAATCCAGAGGCATTGGTTCAGGCATTGCGGCGTTACGGCAAAACCTCCGATGTAATCATTTTCATGGCCATCGAACACCCAAAGGTGCGCCAGGTAATTGATGAACTGGTTAATGCCGGAAAACGAGTCGTTACCATCATCTCTGACTTGCCCACCTCGAACCGGCATGCCTATATCGGAATTGATAACTTTGCCGCAGGGCGTACTGCCGCCAAAGTAATGGGACGCTTTTGCCGTGCACTTCAAGGTAAGCTTGCACTTGTGGCGGCGAGCCGCGCTTATCGCGCGCATATGGAAAGGGAGATGGGGTTTTTGGCGCTGATTGAGGAAAGCTTTCCCCATTTAACGGTGATTGGGCCTCAGGAAGGGCACGATAACCGGGATGAAAACTACCATAATACGTGCCGCTTGCTGGAGCAGCACCCCGATATTGTAGGGATCTATAATGTCGGCGGCTCGTCTGATGGGATTGGTCGAGCGTTGCATGAATCAAAACGTGATAAAGAGATATGTTTTATAGGACATGGTCTGACCCCGGATACGCGCAGCATGCTGATCGAGGGCATTATGGATATGGTCATTACCCAGAATCCCAGCGCTATCTATGCCCGGGCAATAGACATGGTAAGTAGTGACAAAACCGATAGCGGCGCTGTCTCGATGGAAATCTATTTTTCAGAGAATCTGCCAATCGCGAGTTTTTAGGTTGATAACCATATTACCAAAAAATATAGGCAAAACTAGGCGGTTTCACCTTCCCTCAAAACTAACACTATGAACTCGATAAGGTTTCCAGCTAATTGTGGTTAACGGAAATCTCGCTATGAAAAAGACACGCTATACCTAAGAGCAGATCATCGGCGCTATTAAAGAACATGAGGCAAGCGCCAAGATAGGCGACCTGTGCCGCAAGTTGGGCATTTCCAGTGGTACCTTCTACAACTGGCGCAGCAAGTATACGAGCTTGGAAGTGGATGAAGCGAAGCGCTTGCGGGAGCTTGAAATGGAAACCAGTAAACTGAAAAGCTTCTAGCTGACAAGCTCTTGGAAGAGGCCATGAAGGATGTACTGTCAAAAAAGTGATAATGGCGACAACACGTAAAGCGACTGCTAGGCATCTGGTTGGTTACCAACAGATCAGTGAGCTTCCTGCCGCCTTGTAGGCATATCCCGAACAGCGTACTGGTATCAAGCTCAGGGGAGCCAGGACGGTGTGCTTAGAGTAGCCTGAAGCCCACAACTGAGTCGTGGGCTTTTTATTGCTGAATGTGAATAGCTTGGCATGCCAAGCGGTTAGGCGGATGCCCACGCTTCGCTTATCTGCACATACTTGATGCGTTGTCGGAAATAGGTAAATGCAATATGTAGCACACCATCCTGACCTTGAATGATTGTCGGGTAGGAGTATTCACGGTTTTTCTTTTCGGCTGAATTATTGGTCATGCAGTAGCCATCGCCGATTTCCAGATCGCGTTTGATCGGCCAGCTGCGTCCACCATCGGTGGAGATGGCAAGCGTCATAGGCGCACGCGGGGCGCCCCAGAATGCAGCTTTTCCATTGTTGCTTGTCTGTTCGACGAGCTCCCCATGGTCTTCGGCATCTTCAATATCGTCATAAAGCGAGGTTCGGCGCTCTCCTTCGGGGTCCGCTCGACGGTGGTTGTAAACCAACGCGAGGTGGCCGTTATCTAAGCAGGTAAACTGAATAGAAGAGTTATTGTTGGGTAGCTCGACCGTCTTTGGGGCGCTCCACGTAATAGCGTCGTCGGAGCGGCTTGAATAGATAGCGTCGGCCCAGCGGCTACGATAGAGCGCCAGATAAGTGCCATCTTTGAGAGGCTGAATGTTCATATGCACACAGCCCACGCTATCGGGTACGTCATGTTGATGCCACGTTTTGCCGCTGTCTTCAGAAACCATAACGGCGCTGATGTCGTCGTTGCCCGTCCAGCGCTCGCCCTCGGCCACACGGCACAAGAAGACCGGCAGCACCCAACTGCCTTGGGGCGTAAAAACCGGCGGTTGGCGAATGAAGACACCCGGTGTCTCGAAGAGGGCTCGGGGTTCACTCCACTGATTGCCGTTATCGTGGGATATCCGGTAGCGAACGATGGCGGTGTTTTGGTGCCCGGAGAGCTGCGCTGTGTAAAGTAACCATAGCGCGCCGCCAGGTGCTGTAAACAGCACTGGGTTTTGCTCGGAACGGGTTTCATCGTCGGAGAGCTTCACCGGGTCTAACCACTGATCTTTGCTTTTTGCAAGCCGCGAAACGTAAATAGAAATATCGGGAACGCCCTCCTGGGTACCGCCAAACCAAGCGCAGAGCAGATCGCCGTTGGGCAGCTCGTGGAGAAACGAGGCATGGTTTTGTAGGCAGGGAGTGGGAAGGTAGGCCTCCAGGCGGCCACCGTCGATAGTGGCGGTATGCAAGCTACCCGTGAATGTGTCTTGTGTGAGCGCGCTCATACGTCGTCCTTTTTTACGGTATCAGGAGTGCTTGTTGCGATAGGTTGGGTGGGTCTTAATGCGGCGAAATGTGAAGCGCAGCAAAGGCCAATAAAGGGGCAGTAATGCAATAGCCCAGATAATGGCACTGATTGGTGTAATGAAATCCAGGTAGTTACCACGGGTGATCAAAAGCCCGCGCGCAATCTCGCTTTCGATGATTGGACCAAGCGTCATGCCAATCACGATAGGGGCACGAGGAATACCTGCTTTTGCCATGTAGTAGCCAAAGACTCCAACGCCGAGCATGACCAGAATATCCCAAGGGTTATTACGTAAGGCATAGGAGCCGATGATGCATATCAATAAAATGATCGGCAGAAGAATGCTTTCTTTTACCTGGAGCGCTCGCGAGAAAAGCTTGGCGCCGGGCAGGCCAATCAGCAGCACGATAAAATTGACGATGACGGTGGTGGCAAAAAACTGATAAACCAGTGGCGCATGGTCTCGCATTAATAGCGGGCCAGGTTGTAGACCGTGAATCATGAAGCTGCCGATGATCACTGCGGTGACGGCACCTCCGGGCAGGCCAAGGGTCAAGAGAGGGATCAGGGCACCCACGCCCGAAGCGCTGTTGGCGGTTTCAGAGCAGGCAATACCCTCGGGTTCACCCGAGCCGAAACGTTCTCGGTATTTGGAAAGGTTACGCCCCTGACTATAGGAGATAAGTGAGGCCACATCAGCGCCAGCGCCGGGTATTGCCCCTACAATAGTGCCGATGCCGGTTGAACGAAGCTGAGCGGGAATCAGCCGTCTCAGTAACGGCCAAGAGGGCAAGACTTTGGATACCTGTACGATAGGCTGAGTGCGATGAGAAATACGCTCGAAGCGCTGCATGATTTCCGGGATCGCGAATAAACCGATAATCACCGCAATGAACGGGATGCCACCCATCAGGTAGGGCATGCCCATCGTAAAGCGGGGCTGTCCGTTGATTTCATCAAGCCCGACAGTGGCCAGAAAAAGCCCGAGCAGACAGGCAATAGCTCCCTTCAGGAACGACCCGCCAGAGAGTGAGGCGACGGCCATCAATGCCAGCACGGCAATGGCGCAATACTCGCGCGGGCCCAACGAAAGTGCGAACTGCGAGATCGGATAGGCGAGGACGATCAGTATCAGCGAAGCAAGCACGCCGCCGATGAATGACGATATGGTACTGAGCCCCAACGCCAGTCCCGCTTGCCCCTTGCGCCCCATCGGGTAGCCGTCAAATACTGTGGTGACTGCCATCGCTGAACCGGGAATACCGATCACCGTGGCAGGAATCGAGCCACCAAAAACGGCACCGATATAGATACCTAACAGGCAGCTGATTCCGGTGAAGGGGTCGAATACAAACGTCAGCGGGCTGGCAATCGCCACTCCAAGCGAAGGAGATATTCCCGGCATGGCGCCGACCACAATACCAATCGCCACCGCACCTACTAGCAGCAGTAAAAGTAATGGGTCCAAAAGGGATGCAAACCCTTGTATTAATAGCTCAAACATACCGGGCTCCTTACCAGATTGAACCTAATGGGAGAGGAATACTAAATATGTGGTAAAAAACCATGTAGGTGCTCACGGCGATTCCAACGTTGATCACACCAATTTTGGCAAGTCCTACAAGGCTTAGCTCGGCGCGCAGCAAGGCCATGATCAGGGAAGTGATCAGAATGGAGGTAGCAATAAAGCCGACAATGTTCATAAGAAATGGAAAGAGGGCAATCGCTAACAAGGTGATGGGAATAGCATATGCGCGCCCACGGGCTGGTTGCGCCTTTACTGCTACACCCTGAGTACCTTGTGTTGCCAGTGCGCCCAGAAGAGCTTTCGCTTGGTCTGCGGCTGTGAATTGCCAAGGTACTTGAACGTGTTGGAGTTGGGCGGTAAAAGGTGGTGCATAAATGGCAGCCTCTAAGCGCTCGGCATTTTGTTGGCGGATGTCAATTGCTTGGTTGTCAGGTACGAAGAGAGCAGCCCATTCGCCATAAATTAGCTCACTTTTTCCAAGAGTTTTGCCATCGAAGGCTTCCAGGATCGTGAGTTCACCGTTCTGCAATAACTCTGAAAGTTCGGACCGGGCAGCGAGAATAATATCTATTTTTCCTTTAGACAGCGCATCGCGTAGCGCCTTGATATCCATTGCTTGCCATTGTTCGTTGGGCAGTACCTGTATATCTGAACGCTGACGTAGCTTTTCTAAAAAAACGGTGTCTTCAATTAGGCTGTCATAGCCAATTTTGAGTTGGGCAAACATATTGGTCGAAGTGTTCGTACCCGTGCGTGCGGCCAAAATGAAAGCATCAAAATAGAGAAGGCTTAGTGGTGTGAAGCCGCTTAAGTGTTCTTGCGCAGCCAACTCAGCATTGACCTGAGTTGCCCGGGATGAAGCGGCGAGAAGTGAGGTGTCTGGATGACTTTGCTTGATGACACTTAATGCAGAAAAACGGCCAAGCCCTGTGTGGCTCGAAAGCGCAAAATGGGTGCCAGCTTGAGTGTTGAGTGCCTCTGTCAAGGCTTTGAACGTTGTGTCATCCTCGGAACCCTCTGGAAAATTAGTAAAAATTTTATAGTTCTTATTAGTTAAAAATTGGGTAAGTGCAACGAGCGTGCAACTGATCAAGCCAAACAGCACAATGGTGGGAATAAAACCGGGGCCGATGGTGCGACGCATCTCGAACGGCATATCGAATGCTTGGATAAAAAAATAGCCCCCCACTAACAGCAGTAGGAGTAGTGTCCAGAACTCAATGGTTTTTAGCCGGTATTTAAGGGTCTGATATGTCATCAAGGTGCTATCCCTAAAAACGTTGGAGCATCCAGATGACAGCACCTGAATGCTCTTGCTCATATGGAGTGGTTTACTGCTTTAACAGACTGGCAGCGGTTGCAAAAGCTTCGCTTTGGCGTGTTAACCACTCTTTGAAATCGGCGCCAGTGCGCAGTTGAACGTTAAAGCCAATACGATTCATGCGCTCAATGAACTCTTCCTCTTGGGCGATTTCGGTACATGCATTAATCAGATAACTTTCTACGTCCTCTGGGATATCGGCGGGTGCTCCAATAGCACGGAATAACCCGATATCCAGTGGGTAGCCTGCTTCGGCTGAAGTGGGAACATCAGGTAGACTTTTAGAGCGCTCTTCGCTGAAGAAGGCGAGTATCCGGAGCTGGTCGGCTTGTACTTGAGAATATGCCTCAGCATCTGAAACGATAGCTCCGTCCACATGTCCCCCAATAACGGCAGTAATAGAATCACCTGAGCCTGAGTAAGGGATGAGAGTCGGGTCAGTGTCGGTGACATTTCCAGCCGAAAGCGCAATCAGCTCACCAATGGAGGTATACCCTAGTGCAAGGCGGTCAGGGTCTTCCTGAGCAATAGAGACCCAGTCTTCAAGAGTTTCAATCTCGCTGCTGGCGCTAACGGCGATACCGACAGGCTCTGCTGAGAGTAGGCAAATTGGCGTAAAATCCTCCGCACTGGTTGGAAAGCCATTGATAATATGTGGATTACCAACCAGTGAACTGTTGATCATGGCAATGGTGTAGCCATTGGGCTGTGCCGATGAGGCAGCGTGGAACCCTACAGCACCGCTACCACCTGTACGATTGACCGGCAGTACATCTACGCCTGAATATTCGGCCAGCGATTGAGAAAAGGCGCGTCCAACCAAGTCGTTACCCCCTCCTTGCCCAAACGGAATGATCAGTTCGATCGACCGTTCGGGATACTCGGCATGAGCCACCATAGGAAAAAGAAAAGAAGTGGCGAGAAGTGCTCCGAGTGTTTTGCGTACCGTCATATCAGTCTCCGTGTTTTTATTGTGCAGCGCATTTATGTTTAAGGGGTCATAAGCAACGCGGCCAACTTGGCTATTTTTCAGCTATGAACCTTTCCATGGCTATAAAATGATCGTAACAATCAATTTATGCATTTACACTTTCGTTGCATATACCAAAGTCAGGTTGTGTATTAGTTGTTAAGATTCAATAGGTTAATTGTTTTTTGATCGTTTTGGTCAATTATATTTGCTTGGTTTGCTTGCGATATTTTTTTGAATCAATCATTTTTATGATCGATTTGATCGCAAACGAGCTGAGGAAACTGACGCCATGACGCTATTTAAAGGCATTATCCCCGCCTTGATTACTCCAATGAACGATCGCCAGGCAGTTGATGAAGCCGCACTGCGTACATTGGTGGATACTTTGATTGATAAGGGCGTCCATGGGCTTTTCGCGCTGGGCACTAACGGCGAGTTCTTCGCGCTAAGTGATGACGAAAAACTGAACGTCGCTAGGATAGTCGTTGAACAAGCGCAAGGGCGAGTGCCGGTTATTGCGGGGACTGGTGCGTTTACCACCCAAGGCGTGATCGACATGAACGCCAGGATGGAGCAGATTGGGGTTGATGCATGTTCGATCATTACTCCTTACTTCAACGCGGTTTCCCAGCGTGAGCTTGTCGTTCATTATTCGGCGATTGCCGAACAAGCACCGCTGCCCTTTATGCTTTACAACATTCCCGCTAAAACTGGCGGCACGATTACCATTGATACTGTGGCCGAGCTTTCGCACCTGCCCATGGTGCAAGGTATTAAAGACAGCGGCGGCGATTTTGACCGGTTGACGCAGCTGGTTGGCTTGAAGCGCGACGATTTTGCTGTTTTCACGGGTACCGACTCACTCATCCTTTGGGGCCTACTGGCGGGTGCCGATGGCGCGGTAGCGGCTACCACCAACGCAGTACCCGATGTCGTGATGACCATCTATAACGCCTTCCAGGCAGGCGACATTGAAACAGCCCGTGAAGCACAGGAAAAGCTTCGCGTGCTGCGCACGGCTTTCGGCATGGCGACTATGCCGGTGGTATTGAAAGCAGCAGCCGAGTTGATGGGCATGCCAGCAGGCCCTACACGCGCTCCCGCGCTCCCGCTAAGCGATCAACAGCGCCAGCAGCTTGATGAGTTGATGCAGGTTTATCGCTAATGCTTGAGAGGCCATCAATGTCTTTATCGGACACGGCGCGGCTTATTATTCTGGCGGATGATCTGTCAGGTGCTGCTGACTGCGCGGTGAGCTACGCCAGGAGCGGTTCAGCGACGGTTATTGAGCTTGCTCTACAAAACAACGTAGATGCGCAGGTGTTGGTTTTCGATACGGATTCTCGCCATTTGGACGCAACCGAGGCAGCTAAGCTGAATGTTGAGGCCTGGCGCGCAGTACGCCAGCCAGGTCTTCGTCTTTATAAAAAAATCGATTCAACACTTCGTGGCAACTGGGCTCAGGAAGTTGCCGCGCTGATTCCTGAGGTGGGAATGGCGGTGGTAGCTCCGGCCATGCCTGCGATGAAGCGCTTTACTCGAGACGCACGACAGTTCATTGACCATACGCCTGTCGAAGAGACACCGGTGTGGGGCAATGAGGAGCGGAGCGGCAAGGCTTCATTGAGCGATATGCTGGTCGAGGCGGAGATTAACGTCGCTCACTTGTCGCTTGCCACGCTGCGTGAGTCCTCTACGAACGTGCTACGTCAGTGGCTTTTAAAACATCAGCAAAATCAGATAGAGGCCGTGGTGTGCGACGCTGAAAGTGACGCAGACCTTGAGCATCTCGCTGAAGCAACGCATACCCTTGACCGCATCTTCTGGGTAGGCTCGGCAGGGCTTTCAACAGCGCTTTGCCCCTATCTTGGTCGTGACGCAGGTACGGCTTTAATGCCGCCCATCACGATAGAAGGGCCGGTTTTGATGGTGGTGGGGAGCATGTCGTCCGTTTCACATCGTCAGGTTGACTACCTGTTAACGAAACGTGGCAAAGCGCTTGAACACTTCCAAGTGGATATCGCCGATCTACTGACCCTCCAGGATGCGCCTTTTGCGCTAAAAAGAGCGCAACAAGCGCTTGAAGCAGGGCACGATGTACTTGTAAGTCTGACTCAGCAAGCCCCGGACCCTTCCATTGACGGTTATGCGCTGACGCAGCGTCTAGCTAGCCACTTGGGCAACCATATAAGCCTGCTTGGAGCGCTCGTCGCGACGGGTGGCGAAACAGCTAAAGCCTTGCTTAGCGCAGCCGGTATCAATCATCTGCATCTCGTTGATGAGCTTGAGCCGGGTGTTGCGCTCTCGGTTAACGGCCAAGGCATGCCGGTAGTGACCAAGGCGGGCGCCTTTGGTAGCGAGACGACGCTTTATGAGGCTTGGCGCACGCTGGTCGATAAACGTCCTTCCAGTTCATGTCGTTGTTGAGCCTTGCCAGGTTCTGCACCTAGTTACTTCGGAGTAATACTACCAATGAGCTACCTTCCTGTTGTAGGTATCACCATGGGGGATGCCGCAGGCGTCGGCCCTGAAGTCATCATGAAGGCTCTTGCCCATGAGAGCGTATACACCACCTGCCGACCACTCGTTATCGGCGACGCGGGTCGTTTGAAAAAAGCAGGACAGATTGTTGGCAGCCAGCTGACCCTGAATGTGATCGATGACGTCAGTGCGGCGAAATTTGTGCCAGGCACGCTGGACTGCATTGATCTTGGGCTGATTCCTGAAGATTTACCGTACGGACAGGTATCCCCGGTTGCCGGTGATGCAGCTTATCAGTTCATCGCGCATACCGTTGAGCTGACGCATAGGGGCGATCTTGATGCCATTTGTACAGCACCGCTAAATAAAGAGGCGCTACACGCTGGCGGGCACCTCTTTCCAGGACATACGGAGATGCTGGCGCACCTGACCGGCATCGACGAAGTTTCGATGATGCTGGTGGCGCCTAATCTTCGCGTCATTCATGTCACCACCCATATCGGCCTGCTAGACGCTATTCACCGTATTGAGCCGGGACTCGTCAAACGTACTATCGAGCGTGCCCATGAAACGCTTACCCGCGCGGGTATCGATAACCCACGCATCGGTGTTTGTGGTATTAACCCTCACGCTGGTGAGAATGGTTTGTTTGGTTATGGCGAAGAAGAAGAGAAAATTGTCCCTGCGATTGAAGAGCTCACCGCGCGTGGGTGGGATGTTCAAGGCCCGCTTCCTGCCGATACGCTGTTCTTCCGCGCTGGCAGAGGTGACTTTGACGTAGTGGTAGCGATGTATCACGACCAAGGGCATGGCCCCGTTAAGGTGATGGGGCTTGAGGCCGGCGTTAATGTGACCGTGGGATTGCCCGTTATTCGTACCTCAGTGGATCATGGCACGGCATTTGATATCGCTGGGAAGGGCGTGGCTGACGAGCGCAGCCTGCTTGAGGCGCTTAAGCAAGCCGTTGATCTCGCCAATCGTCGTGAAAAACCCGCTACATCAACCACCGTAAAGGAGAACGCATAATGAAACGTATCGGCTTTATCGGCTTGGGCCTGATGGGTGCCAACATTGCTCGTAATATCATGCAAGGTGGCTACTCAATGTCCGTTTTTGATCCGCGAGAGGACAGCATCGCGCCGCTACTGAAACAGGGGGCTCAGTCGGTGGACTCTCCCAAGGCGCTGGCAGAGTGCTCGGATATTGTGTTTATTTGTGTACCCGGCGCTCCGCAGGTCGAATCGATTGTTGAAGGTGAGCAGGGGTTGGCGTTGGGTGCTCACGAAGGGCTTGTCATTGTGGACTGTTCAACGTCCGACCCGACCCTGACGCGCCGCTTAAACGAAACGCTCGCCGCTAAGGGCGTCACTTTCATGGATGCTGCCTTGGGCGGTACGCCGACCCAAGCGGAATCAGGCGAGCTACAGGCTATCGTCGGTACTGATGATGCCACGCTTGAAGCCATACGCCCGGTGCTGGAGTGCTGGGCGGGTAAAATCCTGCACGTAGGCCCAGCAGGCGCAGGCCATACCATGAAACTGCTCAATCAATTTTTGGCCATGGGCTACGGTGCGATTTATTCTGAGGCGCTTACCATCGGCGCCAAAGCGGGCGTAACTCCTGCGGTATTTGACAGCGTTATACGCGGCAGTCGAATGGATAGTGGTTTTTATCAGACGTTCTTCCAGTACGTGCTGGAGCGCGACCGCGACGCCCACCGTTTTTCGCTGGCCAATGCTGGCAAGGATATCCGCTACGTAGCCAACCTGGCGGATGCCTTGAACGTTCAAGCGGGAGTCGCTCATGCCATTAAGGATTTATACGCAAGCGCACTGGAAGAAGGTGCTGGAGAAAGCTTTGTACCTGAGCTTTCCGATATCGTCGCTAAGCGACACGGTGTGTCCTTCTCATCGTAAAAGCGCTCTGCCTTAAGGAGTCTCAATGAAAGTCGCCAAGCGCCGCAGCGCCATGCTGGAAGCAGTCCACAATGGAATGACCGATGTGGAGACGCTTTGTGAGCGTTTTAATATCTCCGAGGCCACCGTTCGGCGAGACTTGTCATCGCTGGCCGACGAGGGGTACATCGTGCGCACCTATGGTGGTGCCGCCGCAGTGGTTGGCAAGCGTGAGCCAGAGCTTTCGCTGGTTCAGCGCCAGCACGAGCGGGGCGATGTCAAAGCGCATCTTGCGCTCGCAGCACTTGGTCATATTGAGGACGGTGATACGCTGCTGCTTGACGGTGGGTCCACCACTACGGCGCTGGCTAAGGTGTTAGGGCAGCGGCGCAGGCTTCATGTGTTTACCAATAATGTTGCTGCTCTGCCCGCTCTGGCGGCTATCAAAGACTGCAAAGTGACGCTTTTAGGTGGAGACCTGCGGGCGGCTAGTATGACGACCTACGGCGTGACGGCTCAGGCCGCTCTTGAACGCTTATCGGTAGATAAACTTTTTGTAAGTGCTGATGGTGTAGTGGCCGACTTGGGGCTGTGTGAAGCCAGCGCTGAGCAGGCTTATTTAAAAGAGATGATGATCCGACGCGCTCTGAAAGTGGTAGTGCTCGCTGACTCCAGTAAGTTGGGTAACGCACGACAACAACACTGGACGCCTATGCTAAGCCACTGGACGCTTATTACCGATGATCAGGCCGGAAGTGACAAGCTTGAAGTGTTTAAGCGTAGTCGTGCCGTCACTCTCGAAGTGGTCAACGTCTAGCCGTACAGTCAAAATTCAGGAAGTTACTCAATGCATATATTAGTGACAGGGTGCAGCTCGGGCATTGGTCTGGCGATCTGTCAGCGCTTGATTGATCAAGGGTTGGACGTGACAGGGCTTTCAAGGCGTCCACCGCCAATCGAAAGTGGACGGTTTCGGTGGGTCAGCGCCGACTTGGGCGCGCTTGCAACCAGTGCACTTGAGCTTGATTTATCCGTATTTGATGCTTTTGTGCACGCTGCTGGGGTCATGCATATCGGAGATATTCAGGCGTATGAGCAGACGCAGGCACAAGAAATGTGGCGACTTCACGTCGATGCGCCAGCGTTATTGGTTAAAAAGCTCCTTGCTGAACATGCCCCTTTAAAACGCATTATCCTGATTGGAAGCCGAACCCAGCAGGGCGCTCTGGGCAAAAGTGCTTATGCCGCATCGAAAGCAGCTCAGCAGGGGCTGATACGTTCTTGGGCAATGGAGTTGGTAGCCAAAAATACCACCGTCAACTTGGTTGCCCCAGGAGCAACGCGTACTCCCATGCTTGAAGACCCCAGTCGGGTAGGTGTGGCGCCCAAGCTCCCTCCTATGGGCCGCTTTATCGAGCCCGAGGAAATCGCCGCAAGCGTTGCGTTTTTACTCAGTGAGTCGGCATGCTCCATCACTGGACAGACGCTGACGGTCTGTGCGGGCGCCTCGCTTTAAGCATACCCCTCACAGCGGCGTTTTACTCGCCTCCCCGGGTACTTCGCGCACTAGTCGGGGCATCAGAAAACCGGGTAGGTGCTCACGTAGTTGGGTGATGAGCGCACGTGCTTCATCATCCGGTACATCAAAATGAGCGGCGCCCTGCACCGGGTCTAATACATGCAGGTAGTAGGGCAGGATGCCTGCCTCAAAAAGCCGCTCTGAAAGGACGGTGAGTGTGCCTACCTCGTCGTTAACGCCGCGCAGCAGTACGCTTTGATTAAGCAGTGTGGCACCGGCTTCTTTTAATCGGGTGCAGGCCCCAACGACGGCTTGGTCTAGCTCGTTGGCATGATTGATATGCAGTACCACGACTTTTTGCAGCCGGGTATTGCCCAGCCAGGCAAGTAGCGTGTCATCGATACGATCAGGAATCACCACGGGTAAGCGTGTGTGAATGCGCAGCCGCTTAAGATAAGGGATTTTTTCCAGCTCGCCGACTAGCCAGGCTAGCTGACGGTCGTTGGCGGCCAGCGGGTCGCCGCCGGAAAGAATGGCTTCATGAATGGTGGGGCTACTACGCAGGTAATCAAGCGCATCTTGCCACTGGGCGCGGGAAGGTGAATTATCGCTGTAGGGAAAGTGGCGACGAAAACAGTAGCGGCAGTTAATTGCGCAGTTTGGGCTTGCGATTAATAGCACCCGACCGGCGTATTTGTGAATCAACCCTTTGGCAGGGCGATGATCAGCCTCTTCAAGAGGGTCAAGCACGTAACCACTAGGCGTGAGCGCCTCGTCGCTGACGGGCAGCACTTGGCGCAGCAGCGGGTCGGACGTATCGCCGTAAGTAATGCGTGACAAATAGGCCTCGGGCACACAGGTTTCAAACAGCCTATGCCCGGTATGTGCGCCAGAGAGCCATTCACTCTTTAGTCCAAGCCGCTTGCAAAGCTCTTGTGGGTCACGAATGGCGCTGGAAAGCTGCTGTTGCCACGTGGGGCTTGAGGCTTCGTTGAATCGCTCGTGATTATCCGAGGCAACGATCATAATGTTCTCCTGCAAAAAGCCCTCCTTCGGGTTATCATGCGCGCACTTATTTGACGATGCTATCCACGCTGCGGCGACGTAGGCTATCTTGCATCGCTCACTGTAATAGCTAACTGAAATAGATCACAGAGAGGCAACATGGCTAACTATTCTACCAATGAATTCAAAGGCGGTTTAAAAGTAATGCTCGACGGTGATCCTTGCTCAATCGTTGAGAACGAATTGGTCAAGCCCGGCAAGGGCCAGGCGTTTAACCGCGTTAAGCTGCGTAACCTGATGACCGGCCGTGTAGGTGAGCGTACCTTTAAATCGGGTGATTCACTGGAAGGTGCCGATGTCATGGACCTGGAGATGGAGTACCTCTACACCGACGGTGACATGTGGCACTTTATGAAAACGGACGGCTCTTTTGAGCAGTACGCCGTAGAGAAAAAAGCGTTGGGCGATACTGTCAAATGGCTCAAAGAGCAGGTGCCATATACGCTGACACTGTGGAACGACAAGGCAATTTCGGTGACGCCGCCCAACTTCATTGAGCTTGAAGTGGTCGAGACTGACCCAGGCCTGAAGGGCGATACGGCGCAGGGCGGCTCTAAACCCGCAACGCTCTCTTCAGGTGCTGTTGTTCGTGTACCTCTGTTTATCAACCAGGGCGAAGTGCTCAAAATCGATACGCGCTCCGGCGAGTACGTTTCTCGCGCTTGATAAGTACGTTTTTAAGCCAAGTATTAAGTGAGTAGTTAAGTGCTTAGCCAAGTGGATAAAGCGGTAGGCTTTATTACGCACTTGGCGGCATTTGTTCTACCTTAGAGCCACGCATTTGCGTGGCTTTATTTTATTCAAGGAGCGGTGATGGCCATTGAGTGGCGACCAAATGCGCAAATTGAAACGCTGCGCGAGCGAGCACGTCTGCTTTCAAAAGTACGAGCATTTTTTTCCCAACGTGACGTGCTGGAAGTTGAAACGCCTGTGCTTGGACAGGGTGGAAGTACCGATGTGCACCTGGTGTCACTTGCGACTCAAGCGCGCACTGATAAAGG
The DNA here is from genome assembly GCF_052446175.1 of Halomonas sp. AOP43-D1-4. Lineage (NCBI taxonomy): Bacteria > Pseudomonadati > Pseudomonadota > Gammaproteobacteria > Oceanospirillales > Halomonadaceae > Halomonas > Halomonas sp. AOP43-D1-4. Next base: position 203,653 of record NZ_JBQSVY010000001.1, on the reverse strand, counting down.
TCAGCGACGGTTATGGCTGCAAACCTCACCTGAATTTCATATGAAGCGTTTAGTGGCCGCAGGCAGTGGGCCCATTTTTCAGCTGGCGCGAAGTTTTCGTGATGGTGAAGTGGGTTCGCGCCACAACATCGAATTCACGATGCTTGAATGGTACCGGCCAGGGTTTTCGCTTGGCGAACTGATCGACGAGACCGCCACGCTGGTGGCCACGCTGTTACCTGCTTTTGCCGGGCCGGTAGTGCACTATCGTTATCGCGAGCTGTTTCATACTTGCTTGGCTGTCGACCCCTTCACAACGTCACTTGATAAGCTACGCGCGCTGGCCGCTGAGCGAGGCCGGATGCCTACCGGGGCGTTGGTGAACGAGGGCCGGGATACCTGCCTCGACCTTTTGATGAGCATGGTGATTGAGCCCACGTTGGGCCAGAACGAATTAAGCGTGGTAACGGACTATCCCGCCAGCCAGGCAGCGCTTGCCCGCCGACACCAGGATGTGGATGGAGAGTGGGTCGCATCACGTTTTGAGCTTTACCTGAGCGGTATTGAGCTGGCCAATGGGTATCACGAGCTAACCGATGCCACGGAGCAGCGCACTCGCTTTAGCGACGACAACGCTGAACGGCGACGTCTGGGGCTACCCGAGGTCGATGTTGATGAGCGTTTGCTGGCAGCGCTTGAGCATGGCATGCCCGAATGTGCGGGCGTAGCGCTGGGAATTGACCGTTTAATTCAATTGGCATTGGGTAAAGCACGCCTTGAAGACGTGCTTACCTTTTCGACGCCTAATTGCTAACGCTAAGCGATAGGCGGGGCTGGCGGAAAATCACCGAGGGTTTGGCCCATTTGCACCATGGCTTCTGGCCGATAATCCTCACGCGTTGCTGGATTGCTAAACGTAACCGGCTTGGCAAAACACATCACAACGGTAGAGCCGAGCTTGAATAGCCCCATTTCCTCGCCGCGCTCAAGGGTGATGGTGTTGTCAAAACGTGTGCGTTGAGGCATGCCCGCCAGCGGTGTAACTTGCCCAGACCACACGGTTTCAATGGCGGCAACCACCATCGCGCCGACCAATACCATGGCAAATGGGCCGAGCTCTGAATCAAAAATGCATACCAAGCGTTCGTTGCGTGCAAACAGGTTAGGCACGTAGCTCGCGGTGGCTTTATTCACCGAGAAAATTCGCCCAGGCACATAAATCATTTCTCGCAGCGTGCCGGTCATGGGCATATGTACACGGTGATAGTCACGTGGCGAGAGGTAAACGGTCGCGAAACTGCCGCCCATAAACTCTTCTGCAAGCGCGGCATCCCCGCCCAGTAACGACTGCGCCGAATAGGTGTGGCCCTTGGCTTGAACCAGCTGGCCCGCCTGCAAGCGGCCATGGCGCGAAAGCGAGCCATCGGCCGGGCTTAAAATGCCTTGCCCCAATGGGCGAGCATCCGCTTTTAGAGCGCGGGTAAAGAACGCATTAAAATTGGCGTATGCCGTTGGGTCCGGCTCAAGTGCCTGGCTCATGTCGACGTTAAACCGCTTGATAAAGGCCTTGATCAGCATGTTTTTCAGCCAAGGCGCCTCGCTCTGCGCAAACGTGCCGGTCAGACGCGAGATAGCATGATGAGGAAGCGGGTACTGGAGTAACGAGAAAGCTTTTTGAGGTAGCGTCACATTAATTACTTTTAGCAGTGGTTAAACGTCGTGCCAGCCAAGCCGGTTACGTTACTTTTCGATCGGCGTATCGTCGCGGTTGCCCCATTCGCCCCAGGAGCCCGCATAGCCGCGTATATTAAACCCTAGCGCTTTACCCACCAGCCAGGTAAAGCTGCTGCGGTGGTGGCTCTGGCAGTGGGTGGCTACTTCCATATCGGGCGTTAGGCCCATGGCCCCAAGCTCGGTTATAAGCTCGGCGTAGTCGCGAATACGCAGGGCGCGGGTCCGGTCCATGGCGTTTAGCCAATCCATATTGACCGCACCTGGAATGTGGCCAAGATGCTTATTATTGCCTTTCTCGCCGTCATATTCGCCCTTGGAGCGCGCATCCCAGACTGCAAACTGCTTGTCACCCAGCTTGGCTTTAATCTCATCACAGGTGATGAGCGCCTGCGGGTTTAAAATTTGTGCATGGTATTCGCTAGGTGAGGGACGGGTTTGCTCCGTGCTTTCGGGCATAGCGGCATCACGCCAGGCATGAATGCCGCCATTTAAATAGGAGTAGCGGGTGTGGCCAATCAGCTCCAGCGTCCATAAAAGGCGTGCTGCCCAGCCGCCGCCTTCGTCATCATAGGCTACAACGTGGGTGTCGCGAGTAAGCCCCAATGCGCTGAATAGTTGCGATAAGAAGCCTACATCGGGAACGTCATTGGGCACCGGGCCTTCGCCGCGCATCAGGTAGCGAAAATCCAGATATACTGCGCCCGGCACATGCCCCTGGCGGTAGTTATCCGGATTCACCGGCACATCAATGATCAAAAGCGCTGGTTGATCCAGGTGGCTCTGTAACTGTTCTGGCTCAACGATCAGCGGTAGAAGATTTGACTCTGACGATGGGTGCTCGGTGCTCATGGTTAGCTCCTTTAAAATCAAGCGTCTAAACTATCGAGAATCCGGCGATAGCTGGCAAAACGTTCCGGGTGAATCTTGCCTTCCTCAACCGCTTCAAGTAAAGCGCAGCCTGGCTCCTCCCGATGACGACAATCACGAAAACGGCAGTAGCCAAGGAAAGGGCGGAACTCGATAAAGCCGTCGGTCACGTCCTGTTCGGTCAAATGAATTAGGCCAAATTCCCGAATGCCGGGAGAGTCGATCAGCTCGCCATCGGTGACTTCATCGCGGTTCATGGTATAAAGCCGCGCGGTAGTCGTAGTGTGCGTGCCCTTGCGTGAATCTTCGGAAAGCGCGCCGATACGCAGTGACTCATCGGGCAGCAGCAGGTCAATTAGCGATGATTTACCCACGCCGCTTTGGCCTACAAACACCGAGGTGCGACCCTCAAGTTGCTGGCGTAAAGGGGCAAGCCCTTCTTCATTGGCTGTAGTGGTGCGCACCACCGGGTAGCCTAGCGCACGGTAGCGTTCTAGTAGCTTGCCAAGCTCGCCGCCATCGTCTGGCAGCAGGTCGATTTTGTTGAGTACCAGAACAGGCGCGATAGCGGTGGCTTCAGCGGCGACCAGATAGCGGTCAATCAAATTAGGGTGCGGCGCCGGCTCAACGGCAAAAACGATTAAAATCTGGTCGATATTGGCGGCGACCGGCTTAAGTTGGCCACGCGCATCAGGGCGCTTGAGCACGCTGTCGCGCTCTTCGCGGGCCACAACAACGCCGGAGCCCTCCTGGCCTGCCCGCCAGATTACTCGGTCACCGGTCACCATGCCGTCCAGATTAGCACGTAGATGGCAGCGTACCGGTGTGCCCTCGGCATTACGTACTTCCAGCGTTCGCCCGAAATGCGCCATCACCCGGCCGGGCTGTTCGGCGCCGTATTCGCCTGCCGCCAACTTTTCTGCGTCGCGCACATCACGCTTTTCAGCGCGGCTAGCACGCTCTGCCTGGACTTTGTCGACTCGCCACTGCTGCTGGCGGCTTAATTTACGTTTGCTCATGACCACTCGATGCTCGGTACAATAGGGGATAGTGTACCTGTTAACTGACGCCGGGTAACTCGACCCGTTGGCTATCCTGGAGAAAAGCATGAGCAATAGTAATGAACCGCGCAGTGATCTGCTGGTCTGGATCGACCTGGAAATGACCGGCCTTGATCCTGATAAAGAGCGCATTATCGAAGTGGCAACGCTCGTTACCGATGCGGATTTAAACGTCGTGGCGGAAGGCCCGGTAATTGCTGTTAAGCAGCCTGATAGTCTGTTGGCACAAATGGATGACTGGAACCAGAAGACCCACGGCGAGTCCGGCTTGGTCGCGCGCGTAAAAGCCAGCCAGAACGATACGGCCAGTGCTGAGCAGCAGACACTGGAATTTTTGCGTCAGTACGTGGTGGCAGGCTCGTCGCCCATGTGCGGTAATAGCATCCATCAGGACCGACGCTTTTTGGAGCGTGAGATGCCAGCGCTGTGGCGTTTCTTCCACTACCGTAACCTGGATGTCTCAAGCGTTAAGGAGCTTGCCAAGCGCTGGAACCCGGGCGCACTGGCAGGCTTTAGCAAGCGCAACGTGCACTTGGCAATGGATGATATCAAAGAGTCGATTGCTGAACTTGCCCACTACCGCAATACCTTTTTGCGCGTGGCAGGCGGGCAGGACGAAGAAGAGTAAGCCTCGGTTGAACGTTAGCTTGTCGCAATGCGTGCATCGCGCTTGAGGCGCTGTTCATCAAGCGCCCAGGCAATGTGTTCACGTACCAGAGCGCTGGGGTAAGCGCGCCGTGCCCACAGCGCGGCTTCAACCGCCTCACTCCACGGCGCGTTGCCCAGGCCAATGGCAATATTGCGTAGCCAGCGTTCGTAGCCGATACGTCGAATGGGGCTGCCGGCGGTTTTGTCCAAAAATGCCTCTTCGCTCCAGCCAAACAGGCTGAGCAGGGAGGCGCGGTCCAGGTCGTGGCGGGGGGCAAAATCTTGCTCGTTACTCACGCGGGTGAAGCGTGTGAACGGGCATACCAGTTGGCAGTCGTCGCAGCCATATACGCGGTTGCCCATGGCGCGGCGAAACTCAACCGGGATCGCTCCGTGTAGCTCAATCGTTAAATAGGAGATGCACTTGCGCGAATCCACCACTTTGTCGTCAACAATCGCCCCTGTTGGACAGGCGGTCTGACAAGCATCGCAGCTGCCGCAATGCTCACGCTCGTAGGGCGGGTCAACGGGGAGGGGCAGGTCGGTATAAAGCTCACCCAAAAAGAACAGTGAGCCTGCTTTTGGGTTGAGCAGCATGGCGTTTTTACCGAACCAGCCAAGGCCTGCCTTTTGCGCCAGGGCGCGCTCCATTACCGGGGCAGAATCGACAAAGGCACGGTAGCCAAAAGGGCCTACTTCCTGTTCGATTTTTTTACCCAGCTGAGCCAGGCGCTTACGTATTAGCTTGTGGTAGTCACGGCCCAATGCATAGCGTGATACATAGGCTTTTTGCGGCTGACCCAGCAGCCGAGTCGTTTCAACTTCGGGAGGTAAATAATCCATACGCACGCTGATGATTCGCAGCGTGCCCGGTTCAAGCTCGGCCGGGCGTGTACGTTTGGTGCCGTGCTTGTCCATAAAGCTCATCTCACCGTGATAACCTTTTTCAAGCCATGCGTTGAGATGCTGCTCGTGCGTATCGAGCTGCGTATCGGTAATACCTACCTGCTGAAAGCCCAGCTCGCGGCCCCAGGTTTTGATGAGGTCAGCAAGATGGGCCAGTTGTTCAGTGGTCATGGCATGGCTTGAAAGTGAAGAAGCTGTGGAACAGGGCATTATCAGTCTACGGTCGAGCATTAGTCGCGCTATGCTAACGCAATTGGTCGCCATCACAACATGCGAAAGGAGATATCGTGTCCACCTTAAGTACTTCCTCGCTGCGCCCGCTATTCAAAGCGGAGCAGGTACGTGAACTGGACCGCCGTACCATTGCCGGTGGTATCGAAGGGTTTGCCCTAATGCAGCGGGCAGCGTCCAGTGCCTGGCATAGCTTTCGCGCGCGCTGGCCCCATGCGCGTAGCGTAACGGTGCTATGTGGTGGGGGAAATAACGCTGGCGATGGTCATGTGCTGGCAGCGCTTGCCATTCAGTCAGGGCTTAAAGTGCAACGTATTACGCTAAAGCCGTTGGATGCTCTGAAAGGTGATGTCGCCAGGGCTGCCGAACTTGCAACCTCAGCCGGTGTTTCCTGCGAAGCGTGGCATGCCGATTGTGTGTTCTCGGGCGAGGTGATTGTTGATGCTCTGGTTGGTATCGGTCTTACCGGCAAGGTGACAGGGGCAACGCAACAGGCGATTAAGGCAATCAACGCCGCTAAACGTCCCGTGCTGGCGATCGATATACCCTCTGGGTTAGCCGCGGATACGGGCGCGGTTCTTGGTGATGCTGTTCACGCTAATACTACCGTCACGTTTATTGGCGATAAAATAGGGCTACATACCGGCGAAGCGCCTGCCTATACGGGGGAGATTGATTTTCGCCCCCTGGGCGTTAAAGCGCAGGCCTTTTTTGATATTCCTCCTTGTGCATGGCGGCTGGACGAAGGCTGGTTAACAGACGCCTTTGCGCCGCGCTCCCGTACCAGCCATAAAGGCGATATGGGGCATGTGCTGGTCTTGGGCGGTGCTCCGGGGTTTGGTGGTGCAGCGCTGTTGGCTTCCCAAGCGGCGGTACGCTTAGGCGCTGGCAAAGTAAGCCTGGCAACCGCGCCAGAGCATACCATCGCCAGTTTGATGCGTTGCCCGGAAGTAATGGCGCACGGTGTACGCGGCGGCGCTGATTTAAACGAGCTTCCGCAAAAAGCCGATGTTCTGGTGGTGGGGCCGGGGATGGGGCAAGCCGCTTGGGGGCAGGCTGTGTTGCAGCACGCGCTGGCATCGGGCTCTCCGCTGGTCGTCGATGCCGATGGGCTTAATTTACTCGCCAGCCACTGGCCGAGCGAGCGCCGTGATAACTGGATATTAACGCCGCACCCTGGCGAAGCTGCCCGGCTGCTTGAGTGTAGCGTCACCGATGTGCAGGCTGACCGGCCTGCCGCTGCGCGTGAGCTACAGCGTAGACGAGGAGGCGTTGTTGTTCTAAAAGGCTCGGGGAGCTTGATTGCCGGGCCCGGTGGCTTGGTCGTATGTCCTTACGGAAACCCCGGTATGGCCAGTGGTGGAATGGGTGACGTGCTCAGCGGTATGCTCGGCGCCTTGGTCGCCCAGCGAGCAGAGATAGAGAGTAGCGCCTGGTTAGGCGTTATGGTGCATGCGCTAGCCGCCGACCGCGCCGCAGAGGCACAAGGAGAACGTGGCTTGCTGGCAAGTGATCTGGCATCCTATGCGCGAGTATTGATCAACCCGTGAAGGCAGCCCACATGCAGGTGCAATTGGAAAATGAAGAAGCGCAGGTCGCTTTTGGTGAAGCGCTGGGAAGTGCATTGCAGGGGCGTGGGCGTGTTTACCTGGAAGGTGACCTGGGCGCCGGTAAAACGACATTAACACGTGGAGTTTTAAGGGCCTATGGGCATCTGGGGGCAGTCAAAAGCCCTACCTATACCCTCGTGGAGCCTTATGAGCTGGGCACACAGCGCATTTATCATTTAGATCTCTACCGTTTATCTGACCCTGAGGAGCTTGAGTTTATCGGCGGTCGTGATGTGCTGACGGACGACGCTCTATGTATTATTGAGTGGCCAAGTCGCGGCGAGGGATGGCTGCCAGCTCCCGATATTTTCTTATCACTTACGGTAGCGGGTGCAGAGCGCGAGGCGACGTTGAACGCACTCAGTGAGTATGGTGAGTGCGTCCTTAATGGGCTGCAGTCAAGACAATCGTTTAAGCAGTCAGAAGACGGTGCCACTTCATGGTAACTAGCAACGAATTCACCGGCCTGGCCCGGTATCTCATGCCTGGGCTGATGGCGCTAATGGCGAGCGTTTCTTCTGTACAGGCCGCTGATGTTGAAAGCATGCGGTTATGGGCCGCCCCCGACCACGCACGACTGGTATTTGATCTTTCCGGCGTCACTCAGGCGAATGTTTTTTCCCTGTCGGACCCCGAGCGCTTGGTGATTGATTTGGAGGAGAGCCAGCTAAAAACGGATGCCTCCACATTGCCGCTAGATGGCAGCGCGATTGAGGTTGTACGGACCGGGCCGCGAGATGGGGGCGGTTTGCGCGTGGTGCTGGAACTCAATCGCTTAGTGGAACCGCGCCACTTTGTGTTGCCGCCTAATGACCAATATGGTCACCGCTTGGTGGTAGACCTTGAGTATCCCGGCGAGAGTGCCGTTGAAAACCCGATTGATCCGATAGAAGCGATGATTCGTGATCAGGAAATGCTGGCGCAGCGAGGCGATGTTCAGGCTCAATTGCCGGATAACCAGGCGTCGCCTGGAACGCAAAGCCCTGAGCCGGCCGAAGTTCAGCCCGCCCAGCCGCACCCCCAACGTGATGTTATTATTGCCATTGATGCTGGCCACGGTGGTGAAGATCCGGGTGCTATTGGCCCTGGCGGTACGCGAGAAAAAGACGTCGTGCTGGATATCGGGCGGCGGTTGGCTGCCAAAATCAATGCCACGCCGGGCTATAAAGCGGTGCTTATTCGTGATGGCGATTATTACATAGGCTTGCGGCAACGTACCCAGCTTGCCCGTGAGCAAAAGGCCGATTTCTTTGTGTCGGTTCACGCCGATGCATTTAACAGTCCGCGCCCCGAGGGCAGCTCGGTATACGCGCTTTCGCAGCGTGGCGCTACGTCAGAAACAGCCCAGTGGCTTGCCGACAGCGAAAACCGCGCTGACCTGATTGGCGGGGTGGATGGCAACCTTTCGCTGCGTGATAAGGATCAAGTGCTCCGCGGCGTTTTGCTTGATTTAACCATGACCGCCACGCTGAACGATTCGCTGTCTATTGGCGGGCAGGTGCTTGAGCAGTTGGGGCGGATTAATCGGTTGCACAAATCCCGCGTTGAGCAGGCCGGCTTTATGGTACTTAAATCGCCTGATATTCCTTCGCTATTGGTTGAGGTTGGCTTTATTTCCAACCCCAGTGAAGAGCGTCGACTGCGTGATCCTGTTCATCAGCAGGGGCTTGCGGATGCTATTTTTTCCGGGTTAAACGCGCATTTTGAACGTAACCCGCCACCGGCGAGCCTGCTTGCCTGGCAGCGCGATAATCATCGCCAGCCTACGGGGAATGAGTACCGTATTCAGTCAGGCGATACGCTCTCTTCGATTGCGCTGCGCCACGGTGTGCCAGTGGGCCAGCTGCGCCAAGCTAATGATTTGAATGGCGACGTTATTCGCGTGGGCCAAGTGTTACGTATTCCCAACTCTTGAGGTGTCTGGTGTCCGAGTCGAGTTCTTTGCCATCACGTATTCATGTACTCGACCCCCGCTTGGCCAACCAAATCGCCGCGGGGGAGGTTGTCGAACGTCCATCGTCGGTAACCAAGGAGCTGGTGGAAAATGCCATTGATGCGGGAAGTCAGCGCATTGAGGTTGAGATCGAACAGGGCGGTGCGCGATTAATTAAAGTACGCGATGACGGCATCGGTATTAGTGAGCAGGACTTGCCGCTGGCGCTTGCACGTCATGCCACCAGTAAAATCGGAAGCCTTGAGGACCTGGAGGGCGTCGGTTCTCTGGGGTTTCGTGGCGAGGCGCTGGCCTCAATAAGCTCTGTCTCTCGGTTGGAGCTTGTTTCCAATGCGGAAGAAGACCCGCGAACCGGCTGGCGAGTGGTGGCCGAAGGGCGAGGGATGGAGGCGCGAGTAACGCCTGCACCACACCCACGAGGCACCAGCGTTGCGGTGCGTGATTTGTTCTTCAATACGCCTGCGCGGCGCAAGTTCTTACGTACTGAAAAGACCGAGTTTGCCCACGTGGAAGAGGCCTTTCGGCGTCAGGCACTGTCGCGTTACGACATCACGTGGGTGCTCCGTCATAACCAGAAGGTAGTCCACCAGCTACCTGCTGGGCATACGGCGGTGGCTCAGGAGCGGCGTATCGCCTCGCTGCTGGGTAAGAATTTTATTGAGCATGCACGCTATATTGAGCGCGAAGCTGGTGGTCTGCGCCTAAGCGGTTGGGTGGGCTTGCCCACACATTCACGCTCTCAGGCCGATCAGCAGTACTTTTTTGTTAACGGGCGTGTGGTGCGTGACCGCCTGGTGGCCCATGCCGTGCGCCAAGCCTACCGGGACGTGCTCTATAACGGCCGCCATCCTGTGTTTGTACTCTACCTGACACTGGACCCTGATGTGGTCGACGTGAATGTTCATCCCACCAAGCATGAAGTGCGCTTTCGTGATGGGCGCATGGTGCATGATTTTCTCTACTCAAGTCTACACCACTGCCTGGCGACGTCTAAGCCAGCGCAAGAAAGTGATGGCGATGCCAGTGATGTCTCGGAGCATTCAGCAGAAGGCGTGAATGGTGCCGCTGCCGAACCTGAACAGGCCGATTCTACCCGGTGGCAGCAGCAGGGCATGGCGCTTTCTCAAGCGCCTGACCGTCACCCGGGGGCTGAAAAAGTACGCCGCTTTATGCAGGGCTACCAAGCCTTGCACCCTAATCATGAGGATACGCTGCTTACGCCGCAGCCGCCGGGTGCATGGGCTGGCGGTCACGAGTCTGTTAGCGAGGTGCGCGAAGCACCTGCGGTAATGCCTGAAAGTGACCCGACCAGTGCGCCGCCGCTAGGCTTTGCCTTGGGGCAACTGCATGGGATTTATATTCTTGCGCAAAATGCCCAAGGGCTCGTGCTGGTGGATATGCACGCCGCCCATGAGCGCATTGTCTACGAGCGGATGAAAAATCAGCTGGCAGCCGCTAGTGGCATTGATACACAGCCGCTGTTGGTGCCCGTGTCGCTTGCTGCCAGCCGCACGGAAGTGGCAACGGCAGAAAGCGAACAGAAAGCCATTTCTCAATTGGGGATTGAGCTGGATGTTGCAGGGCCGGAAACGCTGCTGGTGCGCCAGTTGCCTGCGCTTTTGGCCCAGGCTGACCCGGAAGCACTGGTGCGTGAAATGCTTGAAGAGCTTGCCCGTTTTGGGCGCTCCCATCAGGTAGAAACGCGTATTCATGAGCTGCTTTCCACTATGGCATGCCACGGTAGCGTGCGCGCGAATCGACGGCTAACCATTGAAGAGATGAATGGACTGCTGCGCGACATGGAGCGCACCGAGCGTAGCGATCAGTGCAACCATGGTCGGCCTACCTGGACACAAATGAACCTAAAAGCGCTTGATCGGTTGTTTTTGCGCGGACAGTAGCTGTGCTGCCAGATGTTGCCAAGTGGCGGCTGGCTGAATTAATCCCTGTTATTTTTTGGCGGAGTTTGCCACGGTATGGCTGATACACGCCCTTGGGCGATTTTTTTAATGGGTCCCACAGCGGCCGGAAAAACCGATACGGCAATCGCGCTGCACGAGCGGCTAGGGCATGAGCTAATCAGTGTTGATTCCGCAATGGTCTACCGCGGTATGAATATTGGTAGTGCTAAGCCCAGTGCTGCTGAGCTTGCCCGTGCACCCCATCGGTTAATAGATCTGCGTGATCCTGCAGAGCCCTATTCAGCCGCTGATTTTCGAGAAGATGCGCTTAGTGAGATGCGGCAAATCAGCGCAGCGGGCAAGGTGCCACTGCTCGTGGGCGGCACCATGCTGTACTACAAGCGCCTGGTAGAAGGGGTCGCAAATATGCCTGCGGCGGACCCCGCTATTCGCGAGCAGCTAGCCAAACAGCGTGAAAGTGAAGGCCTGGAGTCGCTGCATAAAAAACTGATGGATGTGGATCCTGTGTCGGCGCAGCGCATCCATCCCAATGATCCTCAACGCTTAATGCGCGCACTCGAAGTTTATTACGCCAGTGGGCGCTCAATGAGTGAACTGTGGGGTGAGCAGCAGCCAGTGCCTTTCCCTTGGCGCGTGCTATCCATTGCGTTGGCGCCAGACGACAGACGTGTTTTACACGCACGTATTGAAAAACGTTTTGCCGCTATGCTTGAAGAGGGCTTGATAGATGAGGTAGCCGCCCTCAAAAAGCGTAGTGACCTGCATCTGGAACTGCCCGCCATGAAAAGCGTGGGTTATCGTCAGGTGTGGGAGTATCTGAACGGTGAGTACGACTATGCTGTCTTAAAGGAGCGCGGCGTAATTGCTACTCGCCAGCTCGCCAAGCGTCAGCTAACCTGGTTAAGAAGCTGGTCTAATCTTACCTGGATTGATTCACAGCAGTTGGACGTGGTGGATAAGACGCTGAAATTCGTGCGTGAAAGCGGTGCTTAGCGTAAGATAGTGGTTTCGTGAGCGTGTGTTTTTGAGTAGCCGAAGGGCGCTTTCAACCACACGGGCCTTTCGGGCAAATAGATTGCGGCGTAGCACCAGTAGGGCACGCCATTTAACAACCAACCCCAACGACAGTTTAGGGAGAGCAACATGTCCAAAGGGCAGTCCCTTCAAGATCCTTACTTGAATATTTTGCGCAAAGAGCGCATTCCGGTCTCCATCTTTTTGGTAAATGGCATTAAGCTTCAAGGCCAGATCGAATCGTTTGACCAGTTTGTTATTCTGCTGCGTAACACCGTTAGTCAGATGGTTTATAAACATGCTATTTCCACGGTGGTGCCTTCGCGTAATGTGCGTTTGCCGGCACAAGACCCGGCCGCGCCTGATGCGGATATTTAACACCGCTGGATGAGCAATAGAGTCCTCGAGGTATTGATTGTTTTTTGAACGCCCAGAAGCCGGTGAAACGGCAGTTCTTGTCCACGTTGATTTTCATGACGAACAAGCACGTGAAGACCCGGGTGAGTTCTTAGAGCTCGTGCGCTCTGCAGGTGCAGAGCCCGCGACGCTGCTCACCGCTAGTCGTCAGCGCCCTGATTCACGAACCTTTGTGGGTTCGGGAAAGCTGGAAGAGTTGCGAGCGATGCTCGCGGCTCATGAGGCGGAGCTGGTGATCTTCAATCATAGTTTAAGTCCTTCCCAACAGCGCAACCTTGAGAAAGAACTCAAGTGCCGAGTCCTTGACCGTACGGGTCTGATTCTCGATATTTTTGCGCAACGGGCACGAACCCATGAGGGTAAGCTGCAGGTCGAGCTTGCTCAGCTAGAGTATATGTCTACTCGCCTTGTGCATGGGTGGACGCACCTTGAGCGCCAAAAAGGCGGGATTGGCTTGCGTGGGCCCGGCGAAACGCAGCTGGAAACCGACCGCCGTTTATTAAGAGGGCGTATTAAGTCAATCAATAAGCGATTGGATAAAGTGCGTAGCCAGCGTGAGCAGAACCGCCGCGCCCGTGCACGTGCGGAAATCCACAGTGTGTCGCTGGTCGGGTATACCAACGCAGGCAAATCGACGTTGTTTAATACGTTAACCAATGCCGATGTGTATGCCGCTGACCAATTGTTTGCAACACTGGACCCGACACTGAGGCGCCTTGAGATCGAAGACGTGGGCCCGGTGGTGATGGCGGATACAGTAGGGTTTATCCGGCATTTGCCCCATAAGCTTGTTGAGGCGTTCCAGGCGACGCTTCAGGAGGCAGCGGAAGCCACCTTGCTTGTGCATGTGATTGATGCAGCCGACCCTGATCGCGAGCTAAACGTTGACCAGGTAGAGCACGTATTGAAAGAGATTGGCGCCGATAGTGTGCCGGTTCTCAAGGTAATGAATAAAATCGACAAGCTTGATAGCGCGCCGCGTATTGAGCGTGATGGGCATGGCGTGCCTGAAGTGGTGTGGTTGTCTGCTCAACAAGGCCAAGGTCTTGAGCTACTTCATGAAGCGCTGACTGAGCGCTTGGCTGGCGATGTCATCGGATTTTCGCTGACACTGACGCCAGAACAGGGCAAGCTGCGGGCAGGACTTCATGAGCTAAACGCCGTGCGTCAGGAAGCATTTGATGAGCAGGGGCGCTCTGTATTGGATGTTCGACTACCGCGTCGCGACTTTAACCAATTAATGGCGCAGCTGGGTGAGCGTGCTAACACCTATTTGCCTGTAGCATTACGTGAAGTTGACGAGTGGTAGGTCCTTGCTTTTCTACTCGTGTAAGGGATGGTAATAACAGTTTGATATAGCAATAATTTCAATAAAGCGCATGGAGCTTGCCGAAGGCATGCCATGCGCAGATGAGCACCTTAGTGGAGACGAAGTATGGCCTGGAATGAGCCTGGTGGTGGCAACCAGCACGACCCATGGAGTGGTGGTGGTCGACGGGGTGGCAACGACGGTGATAACCGTGGTGGCAACGACGGCGGTAATCGGGGCGGGAATAATGGGGGTAATAACCAAGGCCCTCCTGACCTTGATGAAGCGCTCAAGAAGTTTCAAGACAAGCTGAACGGCATGCTGGGCGGCGGCAGTAAAAAAGGCAACGGAAATAAGCGGAACAGTGGAAGCGGTGGTGGTAAGCCACGTAATACGCTTGCATTGCCGGGCCTTTTAGTTGTAGTTGCGCTAGCGATTTGGGCAGCCTCCGGCTTCTATCTGGTGGATCAGTCTGAGCGTGGCGTTGTTTTACGTTTTGGTGAGTACCAGAGCGTTGTTGGGCCGGGCCTTCACTGGAATCCGCCGTTGATTGACGATGTCCGCATGGTGAATGTCACGCGTGTTCGCTCTGTGTCACAAACCCAGGCGATGCTGACGCGCGATGAGAACATCGTGGAAGTGGAAATATCGGCGCAGTACCAGGTCGCAAATCCGCAAGATTTTGTTCTCAATGTGCGTGATCCTGCACTGTCCATGGAAAATGCGCTTGATTCTGCTTTGCGTCACGTTGTAGGTGGCACAGACATGATCGATATCCTGACCTCAGGGCGTGAAATCCTGGGCAGCTCGGTCGCTAGCCGCTTGCAGTCCTATCTTGATGCGTATGGAGCGGGTATCCGTTTACAAACCATTAACATTGAGTCGACTTCCGCGCCTGCGCCGGTTATCGACGCATTCGATGACGTAATTCGTGCTCGCGAAGACCGCCAGCGTACCATTAACGAAGGCATGGCTTACGCTAACGCCATTATCCCGGCCGCTCAGGGCCAAGCCCAACGCGTGGTTGAGCAAGGCCAAGGGTATCGTGAGTCGGTCGTGGCTGAAGCTCAGGGTCAAGCGAATCGCTTCAATGCCTTGTTAACAGAGTACCAAAATGCGCCAGAGGTAATGCGTGAGCGGATGTACCTGGATACGCTTGAAAGCGTCTACGGCGGTACGCCCAAGGTGCTCATGGATGTAAGCGAAAATGCACCGCTAATGTATCTGCCGCTTGATCAAATGCGTGGCAATAGCGGGCGCAGCAATAGCGCATCAAGCGCTAATGACAGTGGCTCAGGCAGTGAGGAGTTGGATCCGCGTGTTGTAGAAAGTTTACGTGGAAGCCAAACGACGAATTCTTCATCTTCAAGTAGTAGCTCTATTCGCAGGGAGGGCCGGTAAATGATTAATAATCGATCCCTGCTGATCGTTGGTGGCTTGGCTGTTGTCGCGTGGTTGGCAAGTAATTCGCTGTATGTTGTTGATGAGACACAGCGTGCCGTAAAACTGCGCTTTGGTGAGGTTATTGAAGAGAATATTCAGCCTGGCCTGCATGTCAAAATACCGGTTGCTCAAACGATCCGTAAGTTTGATACGCGCCTGCTGACGCTGGATACCGATACCAGTCGTTATCTGACGCTTGAGCAAAAAGCAGTTATCGTCGACTCCTACGTTAAATGGCAGGTGGTTAATCCTACCCGCTACTACGAGGCAACGGCAGGCGATGAAATGATGGCGATCCGCCTTATTCAGCCACGTGTTGACGAGAGCTTACGTAACGAGTTTGGCCGTCTTAATCTGCAGGAAATCATTGCCGAGCGCCGTGATGACCTGATGATTGGCCCTACCGAAGAGCTGGATAGCCTGATGCGTGATGAGCTGGGTGTCGCTATCCGCGATATTCGCATCAAGCGTATTGATTTACCTGAAGACGTATCAGCGGCAGTCTTTGAGCGGATGCGCTCTGAGCGTGAGCGCGAAGCCCGCGAATGGCGTGCCCAGGGGCAGGAAGAAGCTGAGCGTATTCGCGCTAATGCTGACCGTCGTCGCCACGTACTTATCGCTCAGGCAAATGAGCGTGCAGAGACGCTGCGCGGTGAAGGTGATGCACAGGCGGCCAGTATCTTTTCTGAAGCGTATGGCCAGGATCAGGAGTTTTTCTCCTTTTGGCGTAGCTTGAATGCTTACCGCGACAGCTTCTCGGGCGACGGTGATATGCTGGTATTAGACCCCAGCAGCGACTTTTTCCGTTACCTGCGCAGTGCTAATCCTAACGGGCAAGCAGGCGGAGAAGAGTAAGTTGGCATAGGGGTGAATTTTGCCATGAAGCAGAACGCATGGCGGGGTTCATCCCTTGAGCAAACGTGGTAGACTTAATTGAACCGGGCGTCGCCCGGTTTTTTTGTGGCCCTCATTTAACGTTAATGCGTCAAGCGCGTATTCATCGACTCCAGGGCCTTCATCGTCTTGCAGGATTGTTTACATGACCATCGCTGACCGCTGGCTGTTGCCCGACGGCATGGATGAGGTGCTACCGCCTCAGGCAAGCCGCATGGAAGAGCTGCGCCGCGCGCTGCTTGATCTTTATCATTGCTGGGGCTATGACCAGGTCATGCCACCACCGGTGGAGTTTCTAGACTCCTTGTTGACCGGTACCGGTACTGACCTTGATCTGCAAACCTTTAAGCTAACAGACCAATTAACCGGCCGTATGATGGGCGCCTCGGCAGATGTTACGCCGCAGGTGGCGCGTATGGATGCCCACTCGCTCAAACGCCAAGGGCCCGTTCGGTTGTGCTACTGCACGAACGTACTGCGCGCTAAAGCTGATCAGCATCAAGGCGGACGCAGCCCTGTTCAGGTCGGCGTCGAGCTGTTTGGCCATGCTGGGTTAGAGGCCGATAGTGAAATCATTCATTTGGCGCTCGCCAGTTTAAAAGCCGCAGGCGCAGGTGAAATACATCTGGCTCTTGGGCACATCGGCATTTATCGTAGTTTGGTAGACGCTGCCGCGCTTAATAATGAGCAAGAGAGCACGCTGTTTGAGGTACTGGCACTCAAGTCGCCGGGACAATTGGCGGAGCAAGTTAACGCAAGCGTCAGCGACCCGGTACTGGCCGATATGTTTATGGCGCTAGGTGAGTTGCACGGCGACGCCAGTATACTTGAGCAAGCACGCGAGCGCTTTGCAGGTGCCCCGGCTTCTGTAACCGCCGCGCTTGATCAGTTAAGTGCGCTGTATCAGGGCGTGTTGGCTCGCTTTGACGTGTCGCTCTATTTTGATCTTGCCGAGTTGCGTGGGTATCAATACCACACAGGCATGATGTTTGCCGCTTATGTGCCAGGTTACGGCCATGCGCTTGCAAAGGGTGGTCGCTATGATGATACGGGGCGCGCCTTTGGGCGTGCACGTCCAGCTACTGGCTTTTCGATGGATTTAAAGCAGCTGGCATCATTGGCCTTGGCATCGCCAGGCAACGGCGCCATTTGGGCACCTGCCCAAGAGGAAGAGTCTCTCAACGCTGCCATAGTTGCACTGCGAGAGCAGGGAGAACGCGTTATTCAAGCGCTGCCTGGGCAGCGTACTGGGCCGGCGGAGCACAAGTGTGACCGCCGTCTTGAGTTTATCGATGGCTGTTGGCAGACAACGGCCCTGACACAAGAGACGAGTGCATAATGGGTAAGAATGTCGTAGTCCTGGGCACCCAATGGGGTGATGAAGGCAAAGGCAAGATTGTTGACCTGCTCACCGAGTCAGCGGCGGCGGTAGTGCGTTTCCAGGGTGGCCATAATGCGGGCCACACGCTGGTAATCGACGGTGAAAAAACGGTGCTTCATCTCATTCCGTCGGGTGTCCTGCGTCCGGGTAAAACCTGCGTAATCGGCAACGGGGTGGTGCTTTCGCCTGAAGCGCTGATCAAAGAGATCCGCGAGCTTGAAGATAAAGGTGTACCGGTGCGTGAGCGCCTGCGCCTTTCACCCGCCTGCCCGCTGATTTTGCCTTACCACGTGCGCCTTGATCAGGCCCGCGAAAAAGCCCGTGGCGTTGCCAAGATTGGCACAACGGGTCGAGGCATTGGTCCGGCTTACGAAGATAAAGTGGCACGCCGTGGCTTGCGCTTGGGCGATATGCTTCATCGGGAACGGTTTGCCTCCAAGCTGGGCGAAGTGCTGGATTACCACAACTTCGTATTGGTTAACTACCACGGTGAACCCGCCGTCGACTTCCAGGAAGTGCTGGACAGCGCCATGCAAATGGCTGATGAGCTTCGTCCGATGGTATGCGATACCGTGAGCATGGTTCACGACCTGCGCAAGGCGGGTGAGAATATTCTGTTTGAGGGCGCCCAAGGCTCGCTACTGGATATCGACCACGGCACGTACCCGTTTGTTACCAGCTCCAACACCACGGCTGGCGGCACGGCCACGGGGTCTGGTGTCGGCCCGCTTTACCTGGATTACGTGCTGGGTATTACCAAAGCGTATACCACGCGCGTGGGCTCGGGGCCGTTCCCTACTGAGCTGTTCGACGACCATGGCCGTCACCTGGCTGAGCGTGGCCACGAATTTGGCGCCACCACGGGTCGTCCACGCCGTTGCGGTTGGTTTGATGCTGTGGCCCTGCGTCATGCGGTACAAATTAACTCAATATCCGGCATCTGCCTGACCAAGCTTGACGTGCTCGATGGTCTGGAAAATATTCGGGTGTGCGTGGGCTATCGCAGTAAAGATGGTGACGTGCTGGACAACCCGGTTGATTCTGAAGGCTACGAAGCCATAGAGCCGCTTTATCAGGATTTACCAGGCTGGAAAGAGTCGACGCTGGGTGCTAAAAACGTCGACGACTTGCCGGCCAATGCCCGCGCTTACATCAGTTTCCTGGAAGAGCAAGTGGGCACCAGTATTGATATTATTTCAACGGGTCCAGACCGTGTTGAAACCATCGTACTGCGCAATCCGTTTGACGGCGAATAATCCGCTGTCGTCGAATAACACTCGCTGAGAATATCGTCGGATGTATGAGAAGGGGTGCCTTGGCGCCCCTTTTTGGTAAATATTGATTAAAAATCAATGCCGCGACGTGCCTGTAGGCCATTATTAAAGGCGTGGCGAACTTCCTGCATTTCGGTGACGGTATCCGCCATGGCTATCAGTTCACGGTGCGCATTACGCCCCGTAATAATTACCGTCTGCTCGCTGGGGCGATTTTCAAGCGCCGCTTTAACGGTGGCGATATCCAGGTAGCCAAACTTGAGCATGTAGGTAATTTCATCCAGCACGACCAGGTAAGTGTTTGGGTCAGCCAGCATGCGCTCAGCCTCTTTCCAAACGGCCAAGCAGGCTTGAGTGTCGGCTTCACGGTTTTGGGTGTCCCAGGTAAAGCCCGTTGCCATAATTGCGACGTCAAGATTAGGGTCATCTTCCAAACGGTTGCGTTCGCCACACTCCCATAAGCCTTTAATAAACTGAATAACCCCCACGTGATAGCCATAGCCCAACGCACGGGTGACGGTGCCCCAGGCGGCCGTGGTCTTGCCTTTACCATTCCCGGTATTCACCAGCAGCAGTCCGCGCTGTTCTGTAGCGCTGGCTACTTTTTCATCCACGCGGGCTTTGAGTTTTTCCATCGACGTTTTATGGCGTGTATCGCGGTCTTTCACCGTCGCTTTCCTCTTAAAAGGCTGCATGAAGATTTCTAGCCTACGCCATATAGAGCTTGCAATGCCGTGATGATGGCTTAAATGTGAATAAAATTTATACAGTTGTTAAGCTTTTCCGTAGGAATCGAGGTTTTTGTGGCTAATCAATATCAGAATTGGCCGATAGGCAGCTTACTGCTCTAAAATAACCCTTCATAACTTGTCAGGAAAAATGCCATGCCCTCTTTTGATATTGTGTCGGAATTTGATCAGCACGAAGCGTCTAACGCCGTTGACCAGGCGAATCGTGAAGTGCAGTCGCGTTTTGATTTTAAAGGCGTTGACGCAAGCTTCGCCCTTGAAGGCGAAAAAGTGCAGTTAGAGGCCCAGGTCGATTTTCAACTCAAGCAGATGCTGGATGTACTGCGCGGTCGGTTAATTGCCAGAGGCATTGATGCGCGCTGCATGGATGTTCAAGACCCCGAGCTTTCCGGGGTGAAGGCGCGTCAGGAAGTCGTTTTGAAGCAGGGGCTTGATGCGGCAGAAGCCAAGGATGTGGTAAAGCGTATCAAGGCGAGTAAGCTTAAAGTCCAAGCGCAAATTCAAGGTGAAAAAGTTCGCGTGACCGGGAAAAAACGTGACGACTTACAAGGCGTCATGGCGCTTTTACGGGGTGAAGAGGGGCCTGAACTACCTCTGCAGTTTGATAATTTCCGCGATTAAGCCTTATCACGTGTAGGGCGGTGTCTATGCGCTGCCCCATTTTTTGCCACTCTTTTTGTCTACTCGCAACCATCGTTTATTACAGGAGCTAACGCACTATGTCTGATCCGCAGCCGGTTTATTTAAGCGACTATCAGCCGCCCGCCTACCAGGTCACCCATACCGAGCTGACGTTTGATCTTGACCCTGCTGCCACCCGTGTAAAAGCACGATTGTTGATTGAACGTAACGAAAACGTAGACGCCCAAACGCCTCTGGTGCTGAATGGCGAGCAGCTGTCGCTAATCTCGTTGGCCATTGATGGCACACCGCTAGCGGAAGCGGATTACCAGTTGGATGAGGGCAGCCTGCGTATTATGCAGGTGCCGGCAACGTTCAGCCTTGAAAGTGAGGTAGAAATTGCGCCTGGTGCTAACACTGCTTTGGAGGGACTTTACCAGTCGAGTGGTATGTACTGTACCCAGTGTGAAGCGGAAGGTTTTCGGCGCATTACGTTCTACCCAGACCGCCCGGATGTGATGGCCACCTTTACCGTCACGGTCATTGGTGATCAAAACAACGAACCCGTTTTGCTGGCCAACGGCAACCCCGTGGACAGCGGTATATTGGAAAATGGTCGCCATTTCGTGAAATGGGAAGATCCGCATCCTAAACCGTGCTACCTGTTTGCGTTGGTAGCGGGTGATTTACACAAGGTTGAGGACCACTTTTCTACCATGAGCGGCCGTGATGTCACGCTGCAAATTTGGGTAGAGGAGGAAAATCTGGATAAAACCGAACACGCCATGGCTTCGCTCAAACGTTCCATGGCGTGGGATGAACAGACCTATGGCCGCGAATATGACCTTGATCTGTTTATGATCGTGGCCGTTAACGATTTCAATATGGGAGCGATGGAAAA
Source organism: Halomonas sp. AOP43-D1-4 (assembly GCF_052446175.1). Lineage (NCBI taxonomy): Bacteria > Pseudomonadati > Pseudomonadota > Gammaproteobacteria > Oceanospirillales > Halomonadaceae > Halomonas > Halomonas sp. AOP43-D1-4. Next base: position 182,738 of record NZ_JBQSVY010000001.1, on the reverse strand, counting down.
CAAGGGGCTGAATATTTTCAACTCTGCCGCTGTACTGACGCATCCCAATACCGCTACCGATGCCACGTTTCAAAACGTGGAAGGCATTGTGGCCCACGAATATTTTCATAACTGGTCCGGCAATCGAGTGACCTGTCGTGACTGGTTCCAGCTATCGCTGAAAGAAGGCTTTACCGTTTTTAGGGACCAGTGTTTTTCCGCTGATACCAACTCGGCGCCGGTTAAGCGTATTCAAGATGTGTCTTTTTTCCGTACGGCGCAGTTTGCAGAAGATGCAGGGCCCACTGCGCATCCTGTGCGCCCCGACCACTACATTGAAATCACCAATTTCTATACCCTGACTATTTATGAAAAGGGTGCAGAAGTAGTGCGTATGCTGTGTAACCTGGTGGGGTGGGAAAATTTCCGCCAAGGGGCCGATGCCTACTTTGAGCGCTTTGATGGTCAGGCGGTCACCATTGAAGACTTTGTTGGCTGTATGGAAGAGGCGTCGGGCCAAACACTTGATCAATTTATGCGCTGGTACGCGCAGGCAGGTACGCCAGAGATTGATGTCCACGGCGAATACGACTATGTACATAGTGAATACAGGCTAACGCTTCGGCAACGCACGCCTGCCACGCCCGGCCAAACCGAGAAGCAGCCACTGCATATCCCTGTGCGGATGGGGCTGGTGGGAACCAAGTCTGGTCAGGACTTAACGCTGACCATGGCCGGGGAAGTACTGGGCAAGGATGCGGTGATCCATTTACGCGATAACGAGCAGACCTTTGTCTTTACCGATGTGGCCGAAGCGCCAGTACCGTCACTGCTGCGTGACTTCTCGGCGCCAGTGAAGCTACATTTCCCCTATTCACGTGAAGAACTGGCATTTTTGCTCACCCATGATAGTGATGGTTTTAACCGCTGGGATGCCGGTCAGCGCTTGGCCATGCTGGCGTTGGACGATCTGATCGCGGCGCATCGTAATGGCGTTGAAAAAGTCATGGATGGCCGCGTTACGGAAGCCTTTAGAGCGCTGCTGACAAGCTCGACGTCTGACAAGGCGGTGCTTGCCGAGATGCTAACCCTACCTTCTGAGGCCTACATTGCCGAGCAGCAGCCTATTGTCGATGTCGATGCGATTCACGCGGCGCGTGAGTTTGTGCGCCAATCATTGGCGTTAGCACTTCGCGCTGAATTTGTGGCCACGTTTGAAGCCAATCGCTCGGAGGAGGCTTACGCGCCAACGCCTGAGCAAATCGCCCAGCGTAGTCTCAAAAACATAGCGCTTAGCTATTTGATGTCGATTGAGGATGAGCAGGCGATTGCATTTTGTCAGGCCCAGTTTGCCGCTGACCACAATATGACCGATGTGCGCCATGCGCTAACGCTGCTGGTGCATAGCGAACGTGATGACGTGTCGTCACCCGCTTTAAAAGCGTTTGGTGAAAAATGGGCGCATGATTCGCTGGTTATGGACCAGTGGTTTACGATTCAAGTGACGCGGCCGCAGTCTGATGTGCTGGAGCGTGTCGAGTTCTTGATGCAGCATCCGGCATTTTCAATCAAGAACCCAAACAAAGTACGTGCGCTAGTGGGTGCTTTTACGCAAAATCGGGTTAATTTCCATCGCCTGGATGGTAAGGGTTACGCGCTGCTTGCCGATGTGGTGATTGAGCTTAATCGGCTAAACCCGGAAATTGCCGCGCGATTGGTTACCCCGCTAACACGCTGGCAGCGTTTTGACGAAGCGCGCCAGGCCTTAATGCATGCGCAGTTGCAACGTATCAAAAAAGAGCCGCTATCTTCGAACGTATATGAAGTAGTTGAAAAAGCGCTGGCGTAAGCACTCCTAGCGTTCCAACCATGAAAGGGAAGCCATTGGTGAACGATTCACAACCGCATTTTTTACTGATTATAAATGGTAAATCAGCCGGGAACCCGGCACTGCGTGAAGCCGTTGAAGAGCAGCGTGAGGCAGGGATGCCGATTACCGTGCGCTCAACATGGGAGGGCGGTGACGCCGCTCTCTTTGCCGAGCAGGCATGTGATATGGGCATCACCCATGTCATCGCCTGCGGCGGCGATGGCACTGTTAACGAAGTGGTTAACGGGCTAATGCGTGTCGCTCATGATAAGCGTCCCGCTTTGGGCGTTGTGCCGCTGGGCAGTGCCAACGACTTTGCTACCTCCACGGGGTTACCGTTGGAGCCAAGCCCTGCGCTGGCAGAGGCAAGGACACTAAGCGCATACCCTGTTGATGTCGTACGAGTAACGGCTGAGGCTAATAATAAAACCGTCGTTCAGTACTACGTCAACATGACCACGGGCGGATTTGGGGCGGAAATTACCTCTTCAACACCGAAGACGCTGAAACGCTTGTTAGGCGGAGGTGCGTACTCCTTAATGGGAGCGCTTAAAGCCTGGCGGCATCGCAGCTATCGTGGCACGCTTCACTGGGGCGATAAAGAGCAGGATGTCTCGCTGCTGTTATTGGCGTTAGGTAATGGCCGGCAATCAGGCGGCGGACAGGTGCTCGCCCCACGTGCCAAGCTTGATGATGGCCGCTTGGATGTTCTTCTGGTGAAGGATTTTAGCTCCGTAACGGAACTGCCGACGCTGATTAGCGAGCTTCAGAGCTTTCCCTCTGATGGGCAGTATGTACGCTATTTCACAGCGACTGAGCTGACGGTCACAACTCAGAAAGATGATCCCGCTTGGCCCTTAACGCTGGACGGCGAAATGTGTCAGTATGATCGTTTTTGCGTTGAAGTGGTGCCGTTGGCGCTGCACGTTTTATTGCCTGAGGGTTGCTCGTTACTGTCAGCAAATGACCGACACTGATCGTAGTCTGTCTTTAAAAGCGTTATTTAAGAAGGGGAATCTAATGGTAAACCGTTTATGGATACCGGTTGTTGCCACCTTGGCACTATTGCTAAGCGCATGTGGTGACTCTCAAGAAGAGACTGATGCGACACCGGATGAGCCTTCATCGGTTTCTGATGAAGACGTTGTGCAAGAGGAAGAAGCGCCGGCCGCCGCTGAAAATGCCGCGGATATGCCAAGTCCTGCGGAGGTAGAGGATGACGTTGAGGCGCGCCAGGCCGCTGAAGAGCTAGAGCAGGCCGAGGCGCTGCGTGATGACATGCAAGATGATGCGGTCAACGCTGACGAGTCCGAGGCCCAAGAGGCCCAAGAGGTAACGGCAGGCGAAGACACTCTGGCGGCGGACCCTGATGAGATACTGCAAGAGGGTGGCGCATTGCCAGGAGAGGCAACGCGCTCCGACGTCGATCAAATGATTGAAGAGACTGAGCAGCGCTTTCAGGAAGCCCAACGGCGCTTAAATGAGCAGTTTGAAGAAGCAGAGCAACAAGCCGAAGAGTACGATGCTATTGAGCAAGAAGCATTGTCCAATGAGTGGGAAACACAGAGCAGCCTACCCGAAAGCCCTCGCTTGGAAGATAACCGGGAAGCTACCGATGTTGATGCATTGATTGAGGATACCGAACGCCGCTTTGAGGAAGCCCAAAAGCGCCTTGAAGAGCAGTTTCAGGAAATCGAGCGTGAACATAATGGCAGTAGTAGCCGTGGGGTTATTCTGAATGAAGACGCAGGCAGCGATAATACTAACGCTACTCATCAATAAGGCGCGTTGAGCAGGCAATAAAAAGGCCCGCCTTGGCGGGCCTCGCTACATTCGGCCATGATTAAGCAAGGCGAATGGTAGAAGCCTGAAGGCCCTTTTTACCCTGCGTTACCTCAAAGCTGACTTTTTGACCATCTTGCAGGGTCTTGAAGCCTTCCGCTTGAATTTCGGAGAAGTGCGCAAACAGGTCGTCACTGCCATCATCGGGTGAGATGAAGCCGTAACCTTTCGTATCGTTGAACCACTTGACGGTGCCAGTTGCCATTAGTCGTTTCCTTAACGTGCCTATAATGATCAAGCGAACCTGCATAGGATTCGCCCGCCAAAATCAATGTAGATGCAAAAAAATGGGTCGTCCAGTAACAATCTAATGTTTCTTAACTTTTGTTGAGCCACGTATATGTTGTCAATACAGCTTGTAGATTCTCAGTTTGTGGCCTTTTTGGTCGCTATTACGCTGTTGTCGATTACGCCTGGCGTGGATACCTTGCTGGTTATCCGTAACACTGCCCGAGGCGGGACTCGGGACGGCATTGCCACCAGCTTAGCGATCTGCTGCGGTCTGTTTGTACACGCGACCATCTCGGCATTAGGTATTTCACTGATTCTGCTTCAGTCGGCCTGGGCATTTCATCTATTAAAGTTGGTCGGGGCGGGGTATCTGGTATGGCTAGGGGGCACCAGTTTGTTAGCCGCAAGGCGTGGCCAGCCATTACCGGTCAAAGGGGTGATCGGTGCTGCTTCTCCTGTTCCGCTTTGGCAGCCCATTAAGGAAGGCTTGCTGTCCAATGTATTGAATCCAAAAACGATTATTTTTTATATGGCTTTTTTGCCTCAGTTTATTGCGCCGGGTGATCCGGCGTTGGTCAAGTCCCTGTGGCTAGCAGGTGTCCACTTTATCATTGCCAATATCTGGCAAATCAGCGTGGTATTCATGGTGGGAGGCGCCAGCAAGTGGCTCGCCAGCGTGCGCTTTGCGCAGGTGTTAAATGCCGCGACAGGCGCGGTGCTGGTCGCGTTTGGGCTTCGTTTGGCGATGGAGCAGCGCCCAGTATAACTGGGCGCTTGGTAAGTAAACTGACCAGGCAGTAAGCGTGATTACCTTTGTACGCTTATTGACGAGCCAGCAAAGCGCGGTCGTAACGTACCTGTTGTTCACTATCACTCAACAGTGAAACACCTTCGCTGTTACCACCGTTGGCCAAACTTTCAAAAATTACCCGATAGCTAAGCACCGCCTGCACATAATCGCGTGTTTCTTTAAAGGGAATGCTTTCCACAAACAGATCAAATGACTCCATACCGCTTCCCAGCCACTGATCAACACGCCCAGGACCAGCATTATAGGCCGCAGCGGCGGCAAGTCGGTTACCCTGATAGCGGTTAAGCTTGTCGCGCAGATAAGTGCTGCCCAGGCGAATATTAAGTTCAGGGTCAAGAATGCCGTAAGGCCCTGGGTCACTAATACCCAGTTGGCGACTTACCAGGCTTGCCGTGCCGGGCATTAACTGCATCAAACCGCGGGCGCCTGCTGGAGAGAGTGCTACTGGGTTATAGGCACTTTCACGACGGGTAATCGCCATTAGCATATACGGGTCTACACCGGTTTGGTGGCCCCAGTGCATAAAGCTCTCCCGGTAAGCCTCGGGGAAACGCCAATCAAGCGCATCCCACATGCTGCCAGCAATCGTGGTCTGTACCAGGCGTGCATGCCACTGTTGATGGGCTGCATAATCGGCCAGGGCGCGCGCCTGCTGGGGCGTGCCATTTTTCACCGCATACAGCCATTCGCTATTGGCAAGGCCGTCTTCGCCAATGCGTAGCAGCGCTTCGGTACGCTGGACAACGGGGAGGCGTGCAGTGCGTTCGCGTGAAGCCTCATCAAAATGATTGCGCTCAAGATTGAGTTGGTAAGGCTGGCCAAGTTGTTCAGCGGCCGCAAACCCATAAAAGCTGCGGTCGGTCGCCGCCTGACGGTAGCGAGCGGTGGCTGCCTCCTGGCTGCCCAGCTGTTCGTTGGCACGCCCCAGCCAGTACTGCCAGCGGCTGTTTTCTTGTTGGCTGGTGGGCATTTCCGCAATCCAGTGAATCACCTCCTGCCACTGCCGGTCTGCCAATGCACGGCGTACGCGTAGCTCAAGCACGCGCTCGCTATCCAGCGAGGGCAGAACGTCATCTACCCAGCCTAAGGCGCCGGGTACATTGCGTACCAGTGCATAGAAAGCCAGCTCTTCTTCAATGGTTTGCTGATCACTGGGTAGAAGGTTCAAGTTGGGCGCGATGGTTTGCCAGCTACTCAATGCGGCCGGGGTATCTTCACGGGTGAACCGTTGCATCGCAGCTTTGTAGAAACTGGCGGTTGCCGCGCATTCAGGACCAAGACAAGCGGGCGCTGAGGTGACCGCGCGGGTATTGGTATTCACTTGGTCGGCGGTTTCAATCGCGGTGTGCCACTGGCCGCTGAGCAGCCCGTCTAAATAGGCTGAGAGACGATCCTCACCGGCTTGCCAAGCGAGCATTCTTCGCTCCCAGATAGCCGTTGCATCAATCGTGCCGTTAGCCCGCAGGCGGTCAAACAGGGGGTCACACGCATCGGGCTGAGAGCTGCCTTCAAGCCAAAGTGCAAGGCCTGCCTCGGCGGCCTGCTGGGGCTGTGAATCCAGTATGGCCGTATAGTAATAACACTGGCGAGCGGTGCCTGCAGGTTCGCCATCGGCAACGGCCAGCAAATCGCTATAACGCCCCGCGTGGCCATACTGGGCAATGGCCTGACCGCGTAGCCACTCAGAAAGCGGAGAGTCGTTATGCTGGTCAATAAAGCGTTGTACTTGGGCCGTCGAGACGTTGGGTAGTTGATTGCGTAATCGGTGGTAATCGACATAGCCGCTCAGCACATGACCTTCAATAGCGCGCTCGTCGATGTGGTTCCACTGTTGTTGACGAGCGGCTTCTAACGCATCGCGCATAGCGGTATCAGAAGCGGCCCATGAGGCAGTGGGTAAGCCCACCAGGATTGCCGCGCATAAAGTGCGAAAAGGGGATCTGAATGGCGATGCCTGCATAATTTTCTCTCTTTCTCGCTAACGGATTGGCAACCGCTAATAGTGAACGAAATGGGCAAATAGTGTTCAGACAATCGTGACACTTGGAGGATTCAATTACGATGGCTCGATTATCCACGTTGTGGCTATTTCGTCGACTTAAATCCCGCCTCTGGGCTGTAAAACGTATCGGACGCGCACTGAAACTGTTTGTGCCCATGACGTCTGATGTCCTGAGCGGTCGCTTTCGACCTGTGCCCTGGGCTGCCTTTGGCATGATGGCACTGGCGCTTGCCTACCTTGCAATGCCGTTCGATTTAATTCCGGACTTTCTCGTTTTCATAGGTCTGATTGACGATGTCATTATCGTTGGCTGGCTTCTCAACCGTATCGACCAGCGCTTGGCAGATTACCGCGTCTGGAAGTACGGCGATATTGATATCGCTACTTCTCAACACTCACCTTCTTGAAATCGCTCTGCTTATCCCCATATCCAACTCACACATTTTTTCGTTCCTGTCTCATTGGGAGGCAGGAACTCTAAACAAACGTGATTGATGAGGGCTAGGCGAATGTCAACAGCGACCCACGAAGAAACGTTAGGCTTTCAAACAGAAGTTAAGCAGCTTCTCAACCTGATGATTCACTCCCTGTATTCCAACCGGGAGATTTTCCTGCGTGAGCTTATCTCTAACGCCGCGGATGCCTGTGACAAACTGCGCTACGCGGCGCTAGATAACGATGCGCTGTACGAAGGCGACAGCGAGCTTCGGGTAGAAATTGAGCACGATAAAGAAGCCAATACCATTACGTTGCGCGACAACGGTATTGGTATGAACCGCGAAGACGTTATCGCTAATCTGGGCACCATCGCCCGCTCAGGCACCGCTGAGTTTTTAAAGCAGATGTCAGGCGAGCAGCAAAAAGATGCCAAGTTGATCGGCCAGTTCGGTGTAGGTTTCTACTCAGGCTTTATTGTGGCTGATGAAGTGGCAGTGCGTACCCGCAAAGCCGGGACGGCCGCCTCTGAAGGCGTTGAGTGGCGCTCTAAAGGCGAAGGTGAGTTTACCGTCGCTGATATTGAGCGCGAGCTTCACGGCACCGAAATTACGCTTTATCTGAAAGAAGACGCGAAAGAGTTTGCTGACGATTACCGCCTTCAAAACCTGGTGCGCAAGTACTCTGATCATATTGAAGTGCCCGTGCGCATGCCCAAGACCGAAACGGCCAAGGATGATGAAGGCAACGACATCGAAGGCAGCGAAGTCACCACGTGGGAAACCGTTAACGAAGCCACTGCACTCTGGGCGCGCCCCAAGAGCGATGTTTCTGATGACGAGTACAAGGCGTTTTATAAGCACGTTGCCCATGACTTTAGCGACCCGCTTGCCTGGAGCCACAACAAGGTAGAGGGCAAACTTGAGTACACTAGTTTACTCTACGTGCCGGGCCGGGCGCCTTTTGATATGTATGAGCGTGATGGCGCTCGCGGCGTTAAGCTTTATGTGCAGCGCGTATTTATCATGGATGACGCTGAACAGTTCCTGCCGCTCTACCTGCGCTTTATCAAAGGCGTATTGGATACGCGCGATCTGTCGCTCAACGTTTCCCGCGAGCTTTTGCAGCAGGACCCGCAGGTCGACAAGATCAAAGGGGCGCTGACCAAGCGTGCGCTGGATATGCTTAAAAAGCTTTCCAAGGACAGCGAAGAGTACCAAACCTTCTGGAATACCTTCGGCAGCGTGCTGAAGGAAGGTCCAGGCGAAGATTTCGCCAACCGCGAGAAAGTCGCCGGTCTTTTACGCTTTGCGTCGACGCACAGCGACACAGCTACCCAGGATCAATCGCTTGCCGACTACGTCGAGCGCATGAAAGAAGGCCAGCAGAAGATCTACTACGTGGTAGCAGATAGCTTCAATGCGGCGAAAAACAGCCCGCACCTGGAGATCTTCCGCAAGAAAGGTATCGAAGTTCTGCTGCTGTCTGACCGTATTGATGAGTGGCTGATGAGCCATTTGACCGAGTTTGACGGTAAATCCTTTGCGGATGTTGCCAAAGGCGAGCTGGACCTTGGTGATGTCGAAGACGAAGCCGAGAAAAAGGCTCAGGAAGAGACAGCCAAGGCGAAAGAAGATCTGTTGAAGCGTGTTAAAGAAGCGCTTAGCGATGGCGTTCAGGACGTCAAGGTTACCCATCGTTTGACCGACTCTCCGGCTTGCGTCGTGCTGCCTGAGCATGAGATGGGCTTTCAAATGCGCCGCATTATGGAAGCCGCCGGGCAAAAAATGCCGGACGTTAAGCCCATTTTAGAGCTCAATCCGGAGCACCCACTGGTAACACGCCTGGAAGGAGCAGAAGGCGAGATCTTCACACAGCTAGCGCATATCCTGCTTGACCAGGCGATTATCGCCGAGGGCGGTCATCTGGACGACCCAGCCGCTTATGTGAAGCGTCTAAACAGCGTACTGACCGCTTAATCGTCGTTGCTACCTTTCACGGCCCGTTTGGATTCCCAAGCGGGCCGTTTGTTTTGATAAAGTAGCTGTTACTTTTCGCGTGATTTTTTCAGGACATCCTTATGGCTGAGCAGCAAATCAAGGTCGCGGTGCTGGGAGGTGGCAGTTTCGGTACGGCGCTTGCCAGCATCGCGGCGGATAACGGTGCCCATGTGCGTCAATGGATGCGAGACGAAGCGCTGGTCGCACAAATTAATCAAGAGCACCGTAACGGTCGCTACTTGCCTCACTATGCGATGAATCCTGCCGTTCAAGCCTCAACGGACCTGCACACGGTGCTGGACGATGCCGAGCTTGTGCTTATCGCCATTCCCTCAAAGGCGTTTCGAAGCGTGGTGCAGGCCGCGAAACCTTGGCTAAAGGCCAGCCAAATTCTGGTCAGTACCACCAAAGGTATTGAGTCGGATAGCTTTCTGCTGATGAGTCAGGTGTTAGCGGATGAAACCGGCTTTTCCCATATTGGCGTCATCGCAGGCCCCAACCTTGCCTCAGAAATAGCCGATAAGCAGCTAACGGCGACAGTGATTGCCAGTGCCGATGCGCTAACGCGCACCCGTGTACAGCAAGCATTGGGCTGTCGCTACTTTCGTGTTTATGCCAGCAATGATCGCCACGGGGTGGAGTTGGGCGGTGCACTTAAGAATATTTACGCCATTGCGGCGGGCATGGCCGCTGCGTTGGGTATGGGGGAAAATACCCGCAGCATGCTAATGACTCGGGCGCTGGCTGAAATGAGCCGCTTTGCCGTGGCCCAGGGGGCTAACCCCATGACATTCCTTGGCCTTGCCGGGGTGGGCGACTTGATTGTGACCTGCTCGTCGAACCTGTCGCGTAATTATCGCGTGGGGTATGCCATGGGCGAGGGGCGCAGCCTTGAAGAGGCTGTTTCCGCGCTTGGCCAAGTGGCTGAAGGTGTCAATACGGTTAAGCTGGTGTGTGCCAAGGCGCAGGAAATGGGCGTATATATGCCGCTTGCCGAAGGCCTCTCCCATGTTCTCTTCGGCGGTGTGCCTGCCCAGGAGATGGCGCGTACGCTGATGATGGGCGAGCAGAGCAGTGATGTAGAATTTATTCTGCCCCGCGAGGCAGTTCAGCAGGCTCATTTGGATAATCGAGGCTGGCATGAGTAGCTTATTCATTATGCGCCACGGAGAAGCCGCGCCCGGCTTTCCGGATAGCAAACGGCTGCTCACCCCGCAGGGGGAGCGCGAAGCCGCCATGATGGTGCAATGGCTGGCTGCACGCTTGGCAAAAGGGGAGCTTTTCGTACCGGTTCTCTATGCAAGCCCCTACGCCCGTGCGCAACAAACGGCACGTATTGTCGCTGAGGCATTAGGCTGTTCGCTAAGCACGCTGGACTTTATAACCCCAGAGGATGACCCGGCCAAGGTAAGCGATTGGTTGTTAACACAGCCAGACTGCGCGCCGATAATGCTGGTCAGCCATATGCCGCTGGTGGGTAATCTGACGGAACTGCTGGTGGAGGGCAGGCCGGGCCAGGGGCTGGGGTTCGACACCGCGGGCATTGCGGAGTTAGAGGCAGATGTATGGGCAGCAGGCTGCGCTCAGTTAGCGCGTTATATGTCGCCAGGTCAGTTGGCTTGAAAGAACCGTTTTAAGGTAATAAAAACGGCGGCCCCTGGGCCACCGTTCGCGTTGCTGCACGAGCCAAACGTTGATGCTTACAGCAGCGCGTCGAGCTTCTCTTTTAACACGCCGTTAACCTGCTGGGGGTTAGCCGTGCCGCGCGAGGCTTTCATTACCTGACCCACAAAGTAGCCAATCATCTTGCCGCGTTTTTCAGGTTCTGCGTCGCGATACTGCGCGACCTGAGCCGGGCTTTCAGAAATCACCTGGTCGATCATGGCTTCAATCGCGCCGGTATCAGTGACCTGTTTAAGCCCTTTGGCTTCGATGATGGCGTCGGCGCTTTCGCCCTGGCCATTCCAAAGCGCCTGGAAGACCTGCTTAGCGGCTTTGCCGTTGATCGTATCGTCAATCACTCGGCTAAGTAGCTCGCCCAGCTGGCGCGCCGATATCGGGCTACTGTTGATGGCGAGGTTCTCACGGTTAAGCGCCCCGGAAAGCTCGCCCTGTACCCAGTTTGCGGCCTGCTTGGCATCACCGCAACCTTGGTGAACCTCCTCAAAGAACTCGGCCATTTCACGGCTGGCAGACAGCACCGAGGCGTCATAAGCAGAAAGGCCTAGCTCACTCTTGAAGCGCTCACGCTTGTCGGCGGGCAGTTCAGGCAGTTGGCTGCGTAAGTGGTCCAGGTAAGCGTTATCAAGTACGACGGGCAGTAGGTCGGGGCAGGGGAAGTAGCGGTAGTCGTTGGCTTCCTCTTTGGTCCGCATGCTGCGGGTTTCATCGCGCTCAGGATCAAACAGGCGTGTCTCCTGGACAACGGTGCCACCGTCTTCGATGAGCTCAATCTGGCGCTCTACTTCAAACGCAATCGCCCGCTCGACAAAGCGGAACGAGTTAACATTTTTGATCTCTGCCCGAGTGCCAAAGGCTTCCTGACCTTTCGGGCGCACGGACACGTTTACATCGCAGCGCATTGAGCCTTCGGCCATATTGCCGTCGGAAATGCCCAGGTACGTAACGATGGAGTGAATCGCCTTAAGATACGCGGCGGCTTCTTTGGCGCTGCTCATATCCGGCTCGGAAACGATCTCTAGCAGCGGGGTGCCTGCACGGTTTAAATCGATGCCGGTCATGCCTAAAAAGTCTTCGTGCAGCGACTTGCCAGCGTCTTCTTCCAGATGCGCATGGTGAATGCGAATACGCTTGGTAGTATCGTCATCCAGGGTAATTTCCACGTCCCCAGGGCCCACTATGGGCTGATACATCTGGCTGGTTTGATAGCCTTTGGGTAGGTCCGCGTAGAAGTAGTTTTTGCGATCAAATACCGATACTTCAGCAATATCCGCATGGACCGCTAGACCAAACTGAACGGCCATGGCCACGGCCTGCTCGTTGAGCACAGGCAGCGTTCCTGGAAGGCCCAAATCAACTGCACACGCCTGAGTGTTTGGCTCGGCGCCAAACGCGGTAGAAGCACCAGAGAAAATCTTGGAGCGAGTCGCGAGCTGTACGTGGACTTCCAGCCCAATTACGGTTTCCCATTGCATTAGGCGTGCTCCTCGGCAATAGCAGGAAGTTGAAGGTGCCAGTCGGTCGCTTGCTGATACTGGTGCGCCACATTTAAAAGCTGCGCTTCAGCAAAGTGCGTACCCAGAATCTGTAAGCCTACTGGGCGGCCGCCGGCAAAGCCTGCGGGTACGCTGATGCCGGGGATGCCCGCCAGGTTCACGGCAATCGTATAAATATCCTGCAGATACATCGAGACCGGATCCTTTTTGGCACCCAGGTCAAAGGCCGGCGTCGGTGAGGCCGGGCCCATCAAGACGTCAACATCTTCAAACGCGTCTAAAAAATCCTGGCGAATCAAGCGGCGAACTTTCTGCGCTTTGGTGTAGTAGGCGTCAAAAAAGCCTTCAGAAAGAGTATGCGTACCAATCAGAATGCGTCGTTTGACCTCTTCACCGAAGCCTTCGGCACGGCTGCGCATGTAAAGATCGACTAAATCGACCGGCTCATTGCAGCGGTGACCAAAGCGCACGCCGTCATAGCGCGACAGGTTGGAGGAAGCTTCCGCAGGGGCGATGACGTAGTAGGCCGGAATCGCATAGTGAGTATGCGGAAGGCTCACTTCGCGTACCGTCGCACCCAGTGACTCATACACGCTTACCGCGTCACGCACGGCTTTTTCGACCTCGGGGTCTAGCCCATCACCAAAATACTCTTTTGGTAGGCCGATTTTTAGACCTGAAAGCGGAGCATTGAGGGTTTCGGTGTAGTCCGGCACGCCGCGAGCGACGCTAGTGGAGTCGCGTACGTCGTGACCCGCAATCACGTTCATCAAATGCGCGCAGTCGGAAGCCGAACGGGCCATTGGACCTGCCTGGTCCAGGCTGGATGCGTAGGCAATGATGCCGTAGCGCGAAACGCGCCCGTAAGTGGGCTTCAAGCCCGTAATGCCGCAAAAAGCCGCCGGCTGGCGAATAGAGCCGCCGGTATCGGTACCCATGGCCGCAGGCACAAGGCCGGCGGCGACTGCTGCAGCGCTTCCGCCGGAACTGCCGCCGGGAACAGCGGTTGAATCCCAAGGGTTTTTAACCGCACCGTAGTAGCTATTCTCATTGGAGGAGCCCATGGCGAACTCATCCATATTGGTTTTACCCAGGCTGATGGTGCCGGCCGCATTCAGCTTCTCTACGACGGTGGCATCATACGGCGCGATGAAGTTATCCAGCATTTTGGAGCCACAGCTGGTTTTTACATCGCGTGTACAAAAAATATCTTTTAACGCCAAAGGAATGCCGGTAAGCAGCCCGGCATTACCGGCTGCGCGTGCTTTATCGGCCGCTTCGGCCTGATTAAGCGCCTGTTCAGCGGTCACGGTAATAAAGCTGTTGATCTTGCTATCTGTTTTTTCAATTTTTTGTAAATAGTGCGAGGTTAACTCGCGGCTGGAAAACTCACCACTTTTTAAGGCGGCAGCGAGTTGCGTTAACGTTTTATCAAGCATGACCCGAAAGCTCCGTTCGAGAACGTATGAAAAGTGTGGAAACCGTCGTTAAAACTGTCTTTAAAACCGTCATTAAAACAGCCTTAAAAACACGGCTTTCTTACTCAACGACGCGGGGGACCAGATATAGGCCGTTTTCCACTGCCGGAGCACAACGCTGAAAGGTGTCGCGCTGGTTGGTTTCGGTTACTTCGTCCGCACGCAGGCGCTGGGTGGCATCCAATGGGTGTGAAAGCGGAGAAACTCCCTCAGTATCAATACCTTGTAATTGGTCGACCATGTCCAAAATGCGGCTTAGATCGTCTACAAAGCCAATAGCCTGGTCATCGCTGACGGCGAGTCGGGCCAGATGTGCAGCCCGGCGCACATGAGATTCTTCAAGCGCCATGATCGAAAATTCCTCGCTAAAACGTGAGATGGAACATATTCCGCGTTATACGGTATACAATCAGTCATCGAAAAAAACGTCTTGTGTAGCAGACGTGGAAAATAGCCGTAAAAGGTAGCACATTTTGACCTCCGCGGGCAGTGTTCAGCGCGACTCGTGCTTGCTGCCAAGGGGTTGCGGTGATACCGTTTGCATCCGCACAGGGTTCCCGGTCTGCACTAGGTAACAACATCCATGTTCAAACGTTTGAGGGGGCTGTTTTCCAGCGATCTGTCGATCGATCTGGGTACGGCCAACACACTGATTTATGTTCGCGGTCGTGGCATCGTGCTCGATGAGCCGTCCGTTGTCGCTATTCGCCAGTCTGGCAGTATGCGTAGCGTGGCATCGGTAGGTGCCGACGCAAAGCGTATGCTGGGACGTACGCCTGGCAATATTACCGCCATCCGGCCCATGAAAGACGGCGTTATCGCCGACTTTACGGTCACCGAGCAGATGCTTCAGCACTTTATTCGTAAAGTGCACCAAAGCACCTTCCTGACGCCTAGCCCGCGCGTACTGGTATGCGTACCGTGCATGTCAACGCAGGTTGAACGGCGAGCGATCCGTGAATCGGCTGAAGGGGCTGGCGCCCGTGAAGTGTTCCTGATCGAAGAGCCAATGGCTGCTGCGATTGGCGCTGGGCTGCCAGTTGAGGAAGCACAAGGTTCGATGGTGGTAGATATTGGTGGTGGTACCACCGAAATTGCCATTATTTCGCTTAATGGCGTGGTGTATTCAGAATCGATCCGCGTAGGCGGTGACCGTTTTGATGAGGCGATCACCGCGTACGTGCGCCGCCACTATGGCAGCTTGATTGGTGAAGCCACGGCTGAGCGAATCAAGGAAGAGATTGGTTGCGCCTACCCCGGTGGTGAGCTGCGTGAAATCGACGTCCGTGGGCGTAATTTAGCGGAAGGTATACCGCGCAGTTTCACGTTGAACTCGCACGAGATTCTGGAAGCGCTGCAGGAAACGCTTGGCTCGATTGTCGCCGCTGTTAAAAGCGCACTTGAGCAGTCGCCTCCAGAGCTTGCTTCTGATATTGCGGAGCGCGGTTTGGTGTTAACAGGCGGTGGCGCGTTGCTGCGCGACCTCGATCAGCTGATTGCTGAAGAGACGGGATTGCCGGTCATCGTTGCCGAAGACCCACTTACCTGTGTGGCAAGAGGCGGCGGTAAAGCGCTTGAAATGATCGATCAGCACACGTTTGAGCTGCTCTCAAGCGACTAATTTTTAGCGGTTTATCGCGGGGGATTGCCTATTAAACCGCTATTTTCACACGGGTCGCTGCCGGGCTACCGGCTGTTTTTCTGCGTGCTGGCGGCAAGCGCCTTGATGTTTGCCGACCACCGATTTACACGCATGGAAGGCGTGCGCGCCCAAATGACGATGGTTGTTGCGCCTGTTCAATGGATTGTTAGCGTGCCTAGCGATCTATTGAATTGGGGCGCGCTCGCGCTGTCTGATCAGCAGGCATTGGTGGACGAAAACCGCCGACTGCGCGAACAAATTTTGACGCTGTCTCATCGTGGGCAGCGCATGGCCAACCTGACGGCTGAAAATACCGAGCTTCGTCATCTATTAAACGCCGCAGAACGGCGCCAAATTCCTTATATCAGTGCAGAGCTGCTTTCCCTGGATAATGACCCGTTTAGCCATCAAATGGTGGTTGATCGTGGGCATCGTAACGGGGCGTATGTTGGGCAGCCTGTGATTGATGCGTCGGGGCTGGTAGGCCAAGTGACAGCCGTTTCAGCGTACTCTAGTCGTGTGCTGTTGCTGGCAGATGCAAGCCATGCACTGCCTGTTCAGATTAACCGTAACGGATTGCGCTTTATTGTCCAGGGGGCTGGTCGCTATGGCAGCGTCAATGTATTACACGTGCCAGACACGGCGGATATTCGGGAAGGCGACTTGCTCACCACCTCAGGGATTGCCGGTCGTTTTCCACCAGGAT
The DNA here is from genome assembly GCF_052446175.1 of Halomonas sp. AOP43-D1-4. Taxonomy (NCBI): domain Bacteria; kingdom Pseudomonadati; phylum Pseudomonadota; class Gammaproteobacteria; order Oceanospirillales; family Halomonadaceae; genus Halomonas; species Halomonas sp. AOP43-D1-4. The sequence goes on along the minus strand of NZ_JBQSVY010000001.1, from coordinate 166,566 downwards.
ACCCCGTTGCGCGCGTTACCAACGTTTATCATGACCCCGGCCAGCCATTTGCGCATGTAACGGCTGAACCTACTGCCCAGTTGCAGCGTGCTCGTCATTTCTTGCTGCTTTTCCCACCGCCGCGCGAAGACATCGAAGATTCAATTTGGGATGAGTCCATGGATATCTCAGCCAGCGCGATACATGCAGCCCAGCGCCTTGCGCCAACGGTACCTGCTGATCCTCAGGAGGTTCGCTAATGGCGCGCGCACCTGTTGTACCTTTGGTAGTGGTGTGGTTTAGCTTGATTCTGGCGCTGTGTTTGCAAGTCATGCCACTGGCCGAGGGGTGGCAAGTTTATCGGCCTGAATGGATCGGGCTGATGCTGATTTACTGGTGTATGCGATCACCTGACCGAGTCGGTGTTTTCCATGGCTTTGTGCTTGGGCTGCTGCTTGATCTGATAGAGGGAACGGCGCTTGGCCAACATGCGCTGATATTGTCGTTATTAGCGTTTCTATGCGCCTTGGTGTATCCGCGCTTTCGAGCGTATTCACTGGTTCAACAGTCGCTGCTGGTGCTGGTGCTGCTTGGCCTGGTGCAGTTAGTCGAGCAGTGGTTACGTACCTTAACCGGGGAGTTCTCAATACACCTCTCTTTCCTGATGTCGGCGTTAATCAGTGCCTTTTTATGGCCATGGTTAGCTACCATGTTTAAGGCACTGGAAAGACGCTTACTGGGGGCTTAGGCATGCAGTCAACGCTGGCTACTACATCATCGCCCATGCTTTGTTTGGCGTCTGCTTCACCCAGGCGGCGAGACCTGCTGGCGTCCATTGGGGTGACGGTGAGTGTTATACCCAGCGATGTAGATGAAACGCCAAAGCCGGGAGAGTCAGCAGCGGCTTATGTAAAGCGTCTTGCGGTTGCCAAGGCCTTGGCCGCTGCGCCGAAGACGCTGTTACCGGTGCTTGGGTCGGATACCGCCGTAGTGGTAGACGGTACTATTCTGGGCAAGCCGGTTAATGCAGACGATGCCGCCGCCATGCTGAGGCAGTTGTCGGATCGGACACATCAGGTGCTGACGGCGGTGGCTGTTACGGGGCCCAAGGGGGTGCTGTGTTGTTGCGTAACGACGGACGTCAAGATGCGACAGGTCACCGCTCAGGAAATTAGCGATTACTGGTTAACGGGTGAGCCAGCGGACAAGGCGGGCGGATATGCCATACAAGGCTTGGCCGCCATTTTTGTCGAAGAAATCAAGGGTAGCCACTCTGCCGTTGTGGGTTTGCCGCTTTATGAAACGGCGCAGTTGCTTGGCCAGCAGGGAGTGCCTATTTGGATGGGGCATTAATACTCGCACACTTATTCGTCGTCTCATGCCCCCTGTAACGGGTGTGATATACGTGAACCGAGAAGGAATTTTGCATGAGCGGTGAAGTCCTCATCAATTTAACGCCCATGGAAACACGGGTTGCGCTCGTTGAAAATGGCGTTTTGCAAGAGGCGCTTATAGAGCGCTCACGACGACGTGGCATTGTAGGTAATATCTACAAAGGCAAAGTGGTTCGCGTATTGCCTGGCATGCAGGCTGCCTTTGTCGATATTGGCCTTGAGCGCGCGGCGTTTATCCATGCCCATGAAGTTATGCCCTCCGGCACGCCCGTTGATGAGCAGCAAACCATTGGGCAGTTATTGCACGAGGGGCAAGCGCTGGTCGTACAGGTAACCAAGGACCCCATTGGTACGAAAGGGGCGCGTCTTACCACGCACCTCTCTATTCCCTCTCGCTATCTGGTGTATATGCCCGACTCTCCTCATCATGGAGTTTCACAGCGCATTGAAGATGAGCGTGAACGCGAGCGCCTGAAGGCCCTGCTGGATAGCAGCATTACTGAGCAAACATTGGAAGTTACCGGCGGCTTTATCGTACGCACGGCCGCTGAAGGCGTCGGTGATGAGGAACTGGCGGGCGATATGCACTTTTTGCTGCGTATCTGGCGTAAAGTTACCGAGCGCAAAATTAGCGCGGCGCCGTCCAACGTCATTTATGACGACTTGCCGCTGTTTATGCGTACTTTGCGCGATGTGATGCGTGATGACATCGAGAAAGTGCGTATCGATTCTCGGGAAAATTTTGTCAAGCTGGTCGAATTTGCCGAAGAGTTTATGCCCTATGCCGTGGATAGAATTGAGTACTACCCAGGCGAGCGGCCCATTTTTGATCTCTATAGTGTAGAAGATGAGATTCAGAAGGCGCTGGGCCGCAAGGTGCAACTGAAGTCAGGCGGATATCTGGTCATTGACCCGACCGAGGCGATGACAACCATTGATGTCAATACGGGGGGGTACGTTGGGCACCGCAACCTCGAAGAGACCATTTTCAAGACCAACCTTGAGGCAGCAACGGCCATTGCCCGCCAGCTTCGGTTACGCAATCTGGGCGGCATCATCATCATCGATTTTATCGATATGGCGGAGGTAGAGCATCAGCGCCAGGTTATTCGTGTGCTTGAAAAAGCGCTGGAGCGTGATCATGCCAAGACCAAATGCACCGGTGTTACCGAGTTAGGGCTTGTGCAACTGACGCGCAAGCGTACTCGTGAGAGCCTCGAGCAAACGTTGTGCGATGCCTGTCCTACGTGTAGCGGACGCGGCACGCTCAAAACCCCTGAAACGGTGTGCTACGAGATCTTCCGCGAGATTCTGCGTGAAGAACGCGCCTATAGCCCTGAAACGTATACCGTGCTTGCTTCCCAGGCCGTCGTTGATAGGCTGCTGGATGAGGAGTCGGCGGCAGTGGCAGACTTGGAAACGTTTATTAATAAAACGATTCGTTTTCAGGTGGAGCAACACTACTCACAAGAGCAGTACGACATTGTGTTGATGTGATGCCATGACGATCCGCTCGCTGACGCGTTGGAGTTTACTTCTGCTTGCCTGGGGACTGGGCGGTATTGCGGTAGTAGCGCTGCTTTTCCGGCTCATGGTCAGTCAGGCAGATACTTTGACGCCGCATGTTGAAGCTTTTTTGGAAGCTCAGATTGGTGTGCCGGTCACGATTGAAAACCTCTCCTTTTCAATGGTGCGCAGTGAGCTGATCGTGGAGCTTGAAGGCTTTGGGGCCGAAACGCCGAGCGGTCAGCCGCTTTTTTCACTGCGCCAAGCCGAGCTGCGCCTGGATATTGGCGCATCGCTACGTAATCTCTTGCCTATTTTTAGCGATATCAGATTACATCAAACCGAATTTCACCTTTATCAAGGAGTGGACGACGTTTGGCAGTGGCCCGACCCTGCCAAGCTGCCGGTGCATATAGCGCCAGAGCAGGATGTTGACCTGCCAACCATTGATGCCTGGACGGAATGGGTATTGCGCCAGCAAATCTGGATTGATGACACACGTGTTGTGCTGCACGGCAAGCAAGAGCGCGTCATGCTCGAAGCTCCTGCGCTGTTATTAGCTGGCAATCAGCAAGGGGCAAAACTTCTGGGTACGGTCGACGTTCTTGATTCGGAGCGCAGCGAAGCGCCACCAATACCCGCCGTACAGCTACTAGCGGAAATGCAGCCGGGCCGAGATGGCCTGAACGACTTCTCTGCCACGTTGAAGCTGGAGGCCCAGTTTGATCAGTTACTGACGCTGGTTGAGCTGTTTCGGCCAGAACATGTGCCGAACCTGGAGCAGGCCGGAGGCGATGCACGCGTGTGGGGCCGCTGGTATGAAGGCGGGCTTCAGGAGGTGCGCCTTGCCATCGATATCCCTGAGCTAGTGCTGCGCCAGGATATTCAGTTCGCCGTGCTAAGAAACATACAAGCACAGGGTGAGTGGCAACGCGAAGGAGAGGGCGGTGAAGCGTGGTTAAGCGGTAACGCAGAGAGTGTTGATTGGGCCGAACCTGGCGAGGCGATAGAGGGCCCAGCACTGCCGCATCACTGGTACCTGTCTCATCGGCCAGGCCAGTGGGCGCTGCGTACCAGTGCTTTTGAGCTGGCTTCGCTCACTGCTTGGCGAGACTACGTATTGTTACCCGAATCCGTGACGCGTGTACTGGAAACGCTGGCTCCGAGGGGGCGGGTGCAAGGGCTGAGCTTAGGCCAGAAGGAGGGTAGCTGGGAGGTCGATGCGGCGTTAACCAGCGTCGAAGTATCGCCCTGGGAAGGCGCACCAGGTGGCGGTCCCATGGATGCCTGGGTTCAAGCTCGGGACTCCCGTGGTCGGGTGACGTTTAATAGTGCCGGTGACAGTTCGCTCTATTTCCCAGACTTGTTCACCGAACCCATGCAGCTTCAGCAGGCTGAGGGCATCGTAGAGTGGGTCTACGATGGACCTAATACGATGGTCAGCGGCCGTCAAATTAACGTGGATTGGGACGATGCCCAGATAAGCGGTGGGTTTGGGTTAGTGGTTGCAGAGGAGACAGGTCGGTTCGGACTGGATATCGATTTTGCCAATGTCGATGCGCTTGAGCGCCCTCTGGGTCAATGGCTGCCCTTACATGTATTCGATGAGGAACTGCGTGACTGGCTGCTAGATGATATTGGCGGCAAGGTGCCTAATGGTTCGCTCAAACTGAGTTTGCCTATCGAGAGCGACATTAGCGCTGATGATATATCCGCAACGCTGGCACTAAAGATAACCGAAGGGCATTTGCCTATTGCCCCCGGCTGGCCTCGCCTGGAGGATGTTGAAGGGCGTTTAAAGTGGCAAAATCAGGTGCTTGAAGCGCGGGTTGAGCATGCCCAGAGTCGCGGTATAACCGCTTCACAAGGCGAGCTGACCATGCAAGATGAGATACTCAATGTGTCGGGTAACCTGCATGGCGATGGCTCCGCCCTGATCGCATTTTTAACATCGATACCTGATGTCGATATGAATATTCTCAACGACCTTCAGGCTGAAGGCGAGGTAGAGGCTGATTTAGCCATATCGCTACCTCTAGAAGCGCCAGATAATTTCCAGTTGGAAGTCAATGCAATCCCTGCGCTCACCCGTATCGCTTACGCCCCCGTGGGCGAGGCGCTTCAGGCGGTAAAGGGCCAGTTAACCTGGCAGCAGTACGGTGACAGCATGGCGCTAATAGGCAGTGTCGATGGACAGCTATTGGGCGGCGATATTAGTGCTGACATGCATACCCAGCGAGACGGTATCCGCTTGCGGGGGACAACGCCGGTGGCGTCACTTTTCTCATTGGTGGATATACCTGCCGAGCAAGGCAAGCAGCTGCTTGATGGAACTATGCAGTGGCAAGGGCGCGTAACGCTTGAGCCAAGCCCTGCGCTATCTCTAGAAAGCCAGCTTGAAGGGGTGCGCCTTGATCTGCCTGAACCTTTTGCCAAGGCTGTAGGCGAGCCTTGGCCCTGGACGCTTAATGCTGATTTCGACAGTGGCCGGGTGGAGAGCCGCTTGGCCGATATCGCGCATTTACGCTTAAAGGATCGGTTAGGTGACGTGTCAGGCAACCTGCATGTGGCGGATGCTGAGGTAAGCGCACCCGAGTGGCCGATGCAGTCAGGCTTTCGCTTACAGGCAAACCTTCCTCGCATTGACCCGATGGCGTGGCAACAAGCCGTCGCTCCACTGTTTCGAGGCGACCAGAGCGGTGGCCTAACCGCTCAACTATCCGGTCAGCATCCGCCGTTGGAGTTCGCCCTGGATACCGCTTGCCTTGTCTATCAGCAAGCATGCGTTGGTGGTGCGGCATTAATCGGCAGTGTACAGAATGGCACAGTTACCGCAGCGCTTGAGAGCGACTTGGTGACGGGGCATCTTCGCTATCAGCAAGCAGCTCAGCACCCTCTGGATATCACCATTAGCCAGTTAGCACTGGATCGGCTGACTAATTTGGCAGATACGAGCAGTGAGTCAGAAACGACCTCGCCGGATTCCTGGCTCGGTGAAGTGGAGACGCAGCGCACAGTGCCTGCGGCTATTCCTGAGTGGCTGGCTGAGCTACCCGATGGGCGACTTCGGTTGGCGGAAATGAGCGTGGGGGAAAGCCGTTTCGGGCCTTTATCCGCCTATTGGCACACTGAACCAGGCCGGTTTTCGCTAATGCCGGTTGGGTTAACGCTTGGGCAACTTTCTGCTCGTGGTGAACTCTATTGGGAGGGCGATGCCTCGACCAGTCGAACCCAGGCCAATATTTCCATTGAAGGCGGCGATGTAGGTACCGCTCTTGAGCGCATGGATCAACCCGTTGCCTTACGCAGCCGACGTACTACCGCAACCGCCAATCTTGGCTGGGCAGGCGCACCATGGCAGTTCTCGTTAAATCAGGCGCAGGGCGACATAGGCATCGACGTGCAGGATGGGCGCTTTATGCATCTGGACTCTGCACCGGTGCGCCTCGTTGGCCTGCTGAATTTCGATAATATATTGCGTCGATTGCGGTTGGATTTTTCTGACGTCACCGGCACGGGCACCGCTTTTGATCGCGTTGACGGCACGGCAGATGTCGAAAATGGCCAGCTTTCGTTGAGCGAGCCATTGCAAATTAAAGCACCTGCCGCCAACTTAACCCTAACCGGTAATGTTAACTTGCTTCATCGAGAGCTTGATTTGCGCCTTGGCGTTGTGATGCCGGTGACGCAAACACTGCCCATTGCCGCCATTGCGGTGGGCGCTCCTGTTGTAGGTGGCGCACTATTTATTGCTGATCAGCTTTTTGGCAGCGCTCTGGACCGAGCGACGACCATTCATTATCGCGCGCGAGGCCCCTGGACTTCGCCGCAGGTTACTTTAGAAGGCTCCGAATGACCGCATTTAAGAGCGATATAGACTCCGCCGTTTCCATTCTTCTTACGCCGGGTGGCTTGGACCTTGATGGGCTTGATAAAGGCCTTGAGTACGCCATGGGCGCGGGTGTGGATTACGCCGATCTCTACTTTCAGCGCACCTGGACAGAGGGCTGGGTGTTGGAGGATGGTGAGGTAAAAGAGGCAAGCTACAACATTGATGGCGGTGTGGGCGTCCGCTCCCTGGCCGGAGAAAAAACCGGCTTTGCCTACTCCAATCAGATTAGTGCGGATGCGCTGATCGATACCGGGCGCACGGCGTCAGGCATTGTGCGTAGTGGCAAGTGTCTGCCTGGGCAAGCCGTTCAGCCGGTTTCAGTGGCCCCTTTTTACGCTGGTGTTGATCCTTTAGCGGGGCTGACTGCTGAAGAGAAGGTCGCCATGCTAAAAGAAGCCGATCGCATCGCTCGCGCGGCTGACCCTAGCGTTTCTCAGGTAAGCGCCTCGCTTTCTGGCACTTACGAAGTGGTTCTGGTGCGTGCCAGTGATGGTACCTTGGCCGCGGATATTCGCCCGCTGGTGCGCTTTAACGTTAGCGTAATTGCCGTGAAAAATGGCCGCAGAGAGCGCGGCAGTGCAGGCGGTGGCGGACGCTACTCCATGGCTCGCCTGCGTAATGAAGGTGTTGCCGAGCGATACGCAAAAGAGGCCGTACGCCAAGCGCTCGTCAATCTTGAAGCGGTCGATGCGCCAGCCGGGCAAATGCCGGTGGTACTGGCTTCTGGCTGGCCGGGTATTTTGCTGCACGAAGCCGTCGGCCATGGGCTGGAAGGTGATTTCAACCGTAAAGGCAGTTCGGCATTCTCGGGTCGTATGGGGCAACGCGTCGCTGCCAAGGGTGTGACGGTGGTCGATGATGCCACGATTGCTGATGGTCGCGGCTCGTTAAGTGTCGATGACGAGGGCACGCCCGGGCAAAACACGCCGTTGATCGAAGACGGCATTCTTACTGGCTATATGCAGGACAAGCTGAATGCTCGATTAATGAACATGGCGCCAACCGGTAATGCTCGCCGCGAGTCGTTTGCGCATTTACCCATGCCGCGCATGACCAATACGGTCATGCTGGCAGGCCAGGATGCACCCGAGGATATTATCAAAAGCGTCAAAAAAGGAATTTATGCTGTTAGCTTCGGTGGCGGCCAAGTGGATATCACCTCGGGAAAATTTGTATTCTCCGCCAGCGAAGCCTACCTGATTGAGGATGGGCGCATTACGGTTCCCGTTAAGGGTGCAACGCTGATTGGTAATGGGCCGGAGGCGATGGGGCGTGTCTCCATGATCGGCCACGATATGGCGCTGGATACAGGCATTGGCGTGTGTGGCAAAGAGGGTCAAGGCGTACCGGTTGGGGTGGGTCAGCCCACGCTAAAACTGGATGAGCTAACCGTTGGCGGTACGCAGTCCTCGTAAGTGTTAAAGCGCCAGCGTGTCGCGTAGAAGTTTGAACAGCTTACGCGAGCTGGCGGGTGGTTTGTCCTGATCGCGCTCACGCTGAGCGTTGCGAACTAACTGACGTAGCGCTTGGCGATCCGCATTGGGATAGTCTGCCATAAACTGGTCAATGGCAGGATCGCCTTCTCCAATAAGCCGGTCCCGCCACTTTTCAAGACGATGAAAGGCATGGTCGCGCTGCTCTTTTTCCTGCTCAATTGAGTCAAAGACACCTTGAATCGCGGTCAGGTCCTCTTTGCGAACCAGCTTGCCGACATACTGCATATGACGGCGGCGCCCTTCGTGGGAGCGAATACGAGAGGTCTCTTCGATGGCACGCAGCATGTCGTCGGAGAGAGGAAAGCGGGCACGCTCAGCAGGTTTCATGGCGATTAAGGTTTCGCCGAGTGCTTGGAGCGCATGCATTTCGCGTTTGAGCTGCGACTTGCTGGGGCGCTCTTCGGGTTCTTGAGTATCAAGGGGCTCGGGGCGTTTCTTCGGCATAGTAAGGCTCACAGACAAGATTCGTTGGCAGCATTATATCAGGCTGCGACAAGAACATTGATTCGGCGATGAGATTCGTACGAAAAAGGAGGCTATATGGCACAGGCATTTGATGCATCCTCGCAGCAGGCACTGTTAACCGCGCGTGCAGAAGAGGCGTTGACCTTGGCCAAGCGCCTGGGAGCCGATGCGGCGGAAGTGGGTGCAAGCGTTGACCAGGGCGTGGGCGTTAGCGTGCGCTTGGGCGATGTGGAGACGGTTGAGCTTTCACGAGACCAGGGCATTGCCGTCACGCTTTACGTCGGCAAGCGCAAAGGAAGTGCATCGTCGAGTGACGCCAGCAGTGCCTCGATTCAAGCAACGGTTGAGAAAGCATTAGCCATTGCGCGTTATACCGGTGAAGACCCGGTGGCTGGCTTGGCGGATGCCGATCAGATGGCGACCGAATTGCCGGACCTTAAGGTTCATTACCCGTGGGCGCTGACAACTGAGCAAGCAATCGACCTTGCGCTTGCCTGCGAGCAGGCGGGTCGCGACGTTGAGGGTATTAGTCAGTCAGAAGGCGCGTCGCTTTCAAGCGGTGAGGGCGTACGGGTTTATGCTAACAGCCATGGTTTTTTAGGTACCCAAAAAGGCAGTAGTCACTCCCTTTCATGCATGCTCATTGCTCAGGATGAAGACGGTATGCAGCGGGACTACGACTATACCTCTGCGCGTAATCCTCAGCATTTGCGCGACCCGAGCGAAGTAGGGCGCGAGGCTGCGGCCCGTACGCTGCGCCGGTTAGGTGCCAAGCGGCCGCCAACCGGCACCTTTCCCATTCTGTTTGATCCTTCGCTGTCTAGTGGTTTGGTTGGGCATTTATTGGGCGCATTGGCGGGTGGCGCGCTGTATCGTCAATCCTCTTTCTTGTGTGACCGTTTGGGCACGCCGTTATTTCCTGAGTGGTTTAGTCTGGAAGAGCGCCCTATGGAAATAGGAGCGACCGCCAGTACGCCGTTTGATGGAGAAGGTGTGCAGACACGTAATAACCGCTTTATCGAACAGGGGCGTATCGCAAGCTATATGCTTTCGTCCTACAGTGCCCGTCGCTTGGGCATGCAAACCACGGGGAATGCTGGCGGTGTCCGCAACGTGCGTTTAGACGCACCCTTGCAGACGCGTGATGCGCTGCTTAAAACGATGGGTCGAGGCATTTGGGTTACCGAACTAATGGGCCAAGGCGTGAACGGCGTAACCGGGGATTACTCGCGTGGTGCGGCGGGCTTCTGGGTCGAGAATGGAGAAATCCAGTATCCGGTTGAAGAATTTACCATCGCTGGAAACCTTGAGCGTATGTTCTCAGGCCTTGTTGGTATCGGAAGTGATATCGATACGCGCGGCAGCATTCATACGGGCAGCTGGTTAGTGGATGCGATGACCGTCGCCGGTAGCTAAAAAAGCCGCACTACTGATCTTCGTCAAAGCGGGCGTCGAACAGCGCTTGGATTGCATCAAGCGCTTGTTCGGCATCCTCGCCTTCCGCACAAATCCGCAGTTGGGTGCCGCAGGGTGCGGCCAGCATCAATAGCGACATGATGTTGGCTGCATCAGCCATTTGCTGCTGTTTATACACCTGTATGCTGGCGGAGTAGTGCTGGCTGCACTTCACCAGTTTTGTGGCGGCGCGGGCATGTAGGCCGCGCTGATTGGTAAGCGTTAAGGTTCTTTCTGGCACCCTGGTTCCTTTTTTCCGAGTGGTGTCATTAGGCATAAGCGTTTACGTAGGGCTGGGCGTCTACTCGGAAAATGGAGGAGCCGTCGGTGGCTCTGCCCGGGTTCCTCGTAGCGTGTATTGCAGCTCCAGTTCTCGGTGACGCAACTGGACTTCGCCGATGAGCGGTGCCAGCTTTTGCGCCAGCTGTTCGGCAATATACACAGAACGGTGCTGCCCGCCGGTACAGCCAATAGCCACCGTCATATAGCTGCGCTGACTATTTTGGTAAGCAGGCAGCCAGCGCTCAAGCATTGCCTGAATATCATGGCTCATCTCTTCGACAATCGGGTAGCCGCGCAGAAACGCAATAATCGTGGCATCACGTCCTGTGTACTGGCGTAGCGTTGGGTCCCAATAAGGGTTGGGCAGGCAGCGTACATCAAAGACTAAATCTGCATCCATGGGTACGCCATGCTTGTAGCCGAACGACTCAAAGGTGAGTGTTAGCTGGTCTTTGCGCTGGTGGGCTACCTGGTCTGAAATGCGCCGACGCAGGTCGTGGACCGATAAGCGTGATGTATCAATCCGCAGGTCGGCCAAATCACGTATTTCGTTGAGCGTCTCTTCCTCTTTCTCTATCGCCTCTTCAAGCGTCATATCACTGTTGCGCGTTAACGGATGGCGTCGCCGTGTCGCAGAATAGCGTTCCAGTAAAATACGTGAATCGGTGGTTAGATAGATAACCTGACAATCTATAGGCCGCGCGCGCAGCTCTTCAAGCAGTGCGGGAAGGCGCTCAAGCGCCGCTGGCAGGTTGCGGGCATCAATACTGACCGCTAGATGCGTGCGCTCACCCTCGTCACGGAGTTCGTCAACCAAAGAACCAAGCAACATGGCGGGGAGATTATCAATGGCGTAATAGCCAATATCTTCCAGCGCTTGTAATGCGATTGATTTGCCAGAGCCAGAGCGGCCGCTAATAATCACCAGTTGCATAGTGGCTCTCTCTGATTGAACGTATAAAAGGGATAACGCATGAAAATGTGTTAGTCGTTATGGGCGATTATGGAGCGGCCTGTTCGCGAATCTTGCCCATTAGCAGGTCAAGCAAATCGTGCTGGCTGCTGGTTTTGCGTAATGCCTGGCGTGTGCTCGCATCATTCATAATGGTGGCCACTTGGCCCAAAAGCGACAAATGCGTGTCGTCAGCCTCTTCGGGAACCAGCAGCACAAAGACGAGGTCGACCGGGTCGCCATCAATAGCATCAAAATCAATAGGTTCTGATAATTTTAAAAAACCCGCAATAGGCGTAACGCAATGTGGGCTGCGCGCATGGGGGATGGCGACGCCGTTACCGATCCCCGTGCTGCCAAGACGTTCCCGGCCGATCAGTCGGCTGAAAACTTCCTGGCTATCCAGACTGGGTGTATTTTGAGCGATAAAGGTGCTGAAAAACTCCAGCACCCGCTTTTTGCTGCCCCCGGGCACGTCGTAAAGTACGCGCTCCGGGGGGAGGATGGTTTCCAACGTCATTGAATTAACGCACGCCAGCGCCTTGGGCGCGAGCTTGTGCTTTTTCCTTGTGCTTAACGAGTTGACGATCAATTTTGTCTGCTAAGGCGTCAATAGCGGCATACATATCGACATCTTCGGCGTCGGCATGTAAGTCGGCGCCTGCCGCATGAAGGGTGCACGCGGCATGTTGGCGCTCCTTCTCAATAGATAAGGTGACTTGTACCGTGGTGATGTGGTCGTAATGACGTTCGATGCGTTCAAGTTTTTCATTAACGTAGTCACGCAAGGCGTCAGTCAGTTCTACATGATGACCCGTGATATTTACTTGCATTGACGTGCTCCTTATCCATCGGACTGAATTTCGATTGTAACCCTTTTTACGGTGTTGCAAAGCCCCTGTCGCGAGTTTTGCCATTTCTCTTGTAACGACTAACGCAAACGACGACGTTCACTTGATGAGGGAATGCCCAGCGACTCACGATATTTCGCCACCGTACGGCGTGCCACTGTGATGCCGCCATCTCCCAGTAATGTCACCAAACGACTGTCCGAAAGAGGTTTGCCGGGAGGCTCATCTTGAATCAACTTTTTAAGCCGGGCGCGAATCGCGGTGCTTGAGTGGCTGTCTGCGCCATCCTGCCCGCTAATTTGGCTTGAGAAAAAGTACTTAAGTTCGAAGATGCCCCGTGGGGTATGGATATATTTTTGTGTGGTGACCCGAGAAATGGTTGATTCGTGCATCTCAACCGCCTCGGCAATATCGGCAAGAATCAACGGCTTCATCGCTTCTTCACCGTGCTCTAAAAAACTGATTTGGCGAGTGATAATCTCGCGCCCTACGCGTAGAAGCGTGTCGTTGCGGCTGGACAGGCTTTTGATTAGCCAGCGCGCTTCTTGCAAGTGCTCTTTTAAAAACTGGTTATCCTGACTCTTGTCTGCACGCTTGATTAAACTGGCGTAGTCGGGCTGGATACGCAGCCGGGGCAGGGCTTCAGGGTTTAGCTCCAGGTGCCAGCCTTCATGATCATGACGTACGACCAGGTCGGGCGTGATATAGCTATCGTCGGTGACGCCATAAGCGCTGCCTGGGCGTGGGTCCAGGCTTCGGATCAGACCGATCACATCGTCTAGCTGCTCATCGTCCAAGCTTAGGCGGCGCTTTAATAGGCGCATGTCATTTTTGCCCAGCGCTTCAAGAAACTGACGAACCAATCGGCGCGCGGGAACCAGTAGGGGCGTGTCGTCGGGGAGCGTTGCTAGCTGAAGCATCAAACATTCGCGCAAGTCACGGGCGAAGACGCCCGTTGGCTCGAACTGCTGTAAGCGCATCAGAGTGGTCTCCAACTCTCGCTGGCTGAGACCTTCGATGCTCTGAGCACGTAACCCATCGCGGATATCGTTGAGCGGCTGCGTCAGGTAGCCATTGGCGTCCAGTGCATCAATCAGGCTTTCGGCGATTAGCTGCTCACGAGCCGTAAAGTCGGTCATCGCCAGCTGCCAAAGGAGATGTCCATGCAGGCTTTGTCCCGCGGCCTGGCGTTCAAAATCGGGGCCTTCGCTGCTGCCAGAGCTACCCATGTCCTGGTAAGTATCAGACCAGTCGCTATCGACAGACAGTTCCTCGGGAATGCTTTCTGACCACTCCTCGTCAGGTGTTTCGACGGTCGCCTGCTCGCCGAACTCGTCTTCCTGCTCCAGCATTGGGTTGGCATCCAGTGCCTGCTGAATTTCCTGACGTAGATCCAATGTCGATAGCTGTAGCAGTGCAATCGCTTGCTGCAGCTGAGGTGTCATGGTCAGCTGCGTACCGATACGCAATTGGAGAGAAGCTTTCATGACCATCTGAGAACCACTCGTTAATCGGAAAGCTTCACCCTAGTGCGAGTCATGTTGTTGTGCAAGTGCAATAAGCATGCCACTGATAAAATTTTTACTGCAGATCACTGTTTAGCGGTGAAATTAAATTCATAAGCGAAAATCAGCACCCAGGTAAACTTCCCTCACTTTTTGGTTATCAAGGATAGTCTGAGGGCTGCCGCCAGCAATGATGTGGCCGTCACCGACAATATAGGCGATATCGCAAATATCCAGTGTTTCTCGGACGTTATGGTCAGTAATTAGCACGCCAATGTGGCGCTGTTTTAAGGCGCGAATAATGCTCTTGATTTCACCAACCGAGATGGGGTCGACACCTGCAAATGGCTCATCCAGCAAGATAAACGCGGGCTCTGTGGCCAAGGAGCGGGCAATTTCGACGCGTCGCCGCTCGCCGCCGGAAAGGCTCATGCCCAAGCTGTCACGGATGTGGGTAATATGAAAGTCGTCAAGCAGGGCCTCAAGCCGCTGCTCTCGTCCTGCCCTGTCCAGATCTTTGCGGGTTTCCAGAATCGCCATAATATTATCCGCAACCGATAGCTTGCGAAAAATAGACGCTTCCTGGGGTAGATAGCCAATGCCGGCCATCGCGCGTTCGTGCATGGGAACGCGGGTTAAGTCTTGCTCGTCGATACGCACCGTACCCGCATCAGACTTCACCAGGCCCACAATCATATAAAACGATGTGGTTTTGCCCGCGCCGTTAGGGCCAAGTAGGCCTACCACGCTGCCTTGAGCAATCTCCAGGCTAATGTCTTTAACCACGCGGCGGCGCTTATAGCTTTTTGCCAAGTGATTGGCGTAAAGGGTTTTTATGGGCGGTGCTTCCGCAATAGACATGGTTGGCTCCTATTGCGCTGGCTGAAGCGTCATACGAATACGCTGCGGCTCGCTACCGTTTGCATCGGAGCGTGCCTGCACCACTTCGCGGTCAATGAAGTACTCCAGGCGGCCACCGGTAAACTGATCACCCGCCTGGGTCAGTTCGGCCTGGTCAATAAGCTCTACACGCCGCTCTGCTACGTGATAAACCACGCGTCGTGCCCATCCTTCCATCGGCGTGTCCTGATCATCGAGTTGATTGCGTAGGTAGGCGCGCTCCCCGGTGGCAATAGCGCGAGAAAGCTCACCCGCGTCGTTACGGATAATTTCAACGCGATCCCCACGTAGCTGCATATTGCCTTGGCGAATATTGACATCGCCTGAATAAACGGCAGTGCCTGCACGCTGATCAAGGTCTAGCTGGTCGGCTTCTACTTCAATGGGGGCTTGGCTTGTCTGGGCCGCTGCCGATAGCGGCACCGCAAGGGCGAAAAGCGCGGTGCGAATAAAAGCGTTCATAGCGACTCCTAAGGATTTTGTGTTGCGGGGGGGTGATGGCCGCGGACGTTATCGGTTAGTCGGACCTGGCTATCATCAAGCCAAACATCCATACGTGATGCGCTCATTTGTTGAGGTGGCTGCTGAAACACGGCGGGCGCCTCGCTCCAGACATGACGCGCTACCCCATCATAATGTAATAACTCAGTATCAAGCTGCCAGCCTTCTGTAGGCGCCAGAAGCTGTGCATCACCAGACAGTGTTAGCGCTTGGGTGGTCGTGTTCAGAACGCCTTCGTTGGCGTGAGCGAGCCACTCTCGGTTATCACTATCAAACAGCGTCGCTTCGGGTTGAGTGACTTCGGCTTGGGTGCTTTGTGGTATGTAAACCAATAAAGGCGCGGACAGCGACTGCTGGATATGCCCTGTTTCACCAAACAGCGTGATCTCGGCATTTTCCAGCACGTGGCCAGGCTCTTCAGCCTGCGCTTCTTCGTCAACGGGCCGGTCTTCCGGGCCGCGTGGGTCCAGCCATACCAGCAGCCCCCCTAAAGCGACCACCAGGGCCGCTAACCCGACGCGTTTCTTGGTTCTTTGAAACATTACACGCGACCATTCAAATACGACTCAAGAACAGTACTCCAGTGGCCCTGCGCTTCAAGTAATGTATCGCAAATTTCACGTACGGCGCCGTGACCACCCAAGCGGTCGGTAATCCAGTCAGCGTGGGTATGCATGTAATCGGGTGCGTTGGGTACCGTAATGCCAACGCCTGCGCGTTTGATAGGCGCAAGATCAGGCAGGTCATCGCCGCAGTAAGCCACCTGACTTAGGTTCAGATTGAGGCGCTCGCACAGCGCTTTCAAAGTAGTGAGCTTATCTTCGCAGCCCTGGTGGACAAGATTAATTCCCAGCGCCGCAGCACGCTGGCTCACCATGGGGGAGTCGCGTCCTGTAATTAACGCCACATGAATGCCCACACGTTTAAGCAACTTTAAGCCATGGCCGTCTTGTGTATGGAAGGCTTTGATCTCGATACCGTCGGCCTGAAAGTATAGCCGTCCATCGGTGAGCACACCGTCAACATCGAGGGCAAGTAGTCGCACATGGCGAAGCTGGTCAAGTAGCGCAGTGGGGAGGGCCATAGGGACTCCTTGTCAGTAAACTGTTGGGTAAAATGGTTAGATAACGCCGCTGGCAAGCAAGTCGTGCATATGGAGCGCCCCAATGGGGCGCTGTTCGTCATCGACGACCGCTAGCGCAGTAATACGGCTGTCTTCCATGATGCGCACCGCTTCGGCGGCCAGTAGGTCGGGGCCAATGCGTTTGCCGGGTCGGGTCATTACATCGTCCACGGTTACTTTACGCAGATCATGAAACTGGTCGAGGGTGCGGCGTAAGT
This sequence comes from Halomonas sp. AOP43-D1-4, assembly GCF_052446175.1. Taxonomy (NCBI): domain Bacteria; kingdom Pseudomonadati; phylum Pseudomonadota; class Gammaproteobacteria; order Oceanospirillales; family Halomonadaceae; genus Halomonas; species Halomonas sp. AOP43-D1-4. Next base: position 150,047 of record NZ_JBQSVY010000001.1, on the reverse strand, counting down.
CGCCATCGGTATAAACACCTGCAAGTCGCCCTTCGCTGTCGACAACACAGGTAAATCCCAACCCTTGGCGGGTAATCTCCAAGAGCGCATCACGCAGCGGGCTGCCTAGTGCTATCTGCGGCAAGCGTGTGCCGCTATGCATAAGGTCTTTAACGCGCAATAGCAGTCGTTTTCCCAGACTGCCACCGGGATGCGATAAGGCAAAATCATCAGCGGTAAATCCGCGTGCTTCAAGTAGCGCAACGGCAAGCGCGTCGCCCAGGGCAAGGGCGGCCGTCGTGGAGCTTGTGGGGGCCAAGTCCAGAGGGCACGCTTCGCGTTCAACACCGCTGTTCAGGTGAGCATCCGCATGTTTGGCAAGTGTTGAGCCAGGGCGGCCTGTCATGCTAATTAACGGTGTGCCTAGCCGTTTTAACAGAGGCAGTAGCGCCGTCACTTCGGCGGTTTCTCCGGAGTTTGAAAGCGCCAGGACCACGTCGTTGCGCGTAATCATCCCCAGGTCGCCGTGGCTAGCTTCACCTGGGTGAACAAAAAAAGCAGGTGTGCCGGTGCTGGCAAGCGTGGCGGCCAGCTTTCCTGCTATATGGCCAGACTTGCCCATTCCCGTCACGACGACCCGGCCCTGACACGCCAGCATCAATTCACATGCACGGTCGAAGCTTTCATCAAGCTTGCCTTGAAGACCGCCAATGGCGGCTTGTTCTATTTGCAGCGTGCGTAGGGCGCTTTCACGCAACGGGCTAACAGTGGGTGAGGGCTGGGGCATGAACATCTCGTTTTAATAGAAATACAGTGCAAACGTAGTGCGATTAACTGACAAGAATACCATTTTGTGGGCATCTATAAGCATAGCGCTTTAACGGGTTTTTAGGGTGGGTTGGAACGCACGCCTTGCCATAAGTGCCATTGAAGCCAAGCTTGATGTTCGAGAATATTTAGAAAACGCTGTTTTTAAACGGTAGAATATCCAACCGATAAACGCACCCGCTACTATTAAGTAACAATGGGAGTCAACCAACCCATGACAGACGTTCCCTTCATCGAAATTGAAGACGTGCATTTTTCACGTGGGAGCCATGAGATCTTTCGTGGAATCAGCATGATTATTCCTCAGGGTAACGTCACCGCCATTATGGGGCCTAGCGGTACCGGCAAGACAACCTTGCTAAAACTCATTGGTGGTCAGCTAACGCCGGATCGTGGACGTATTATCGTCGATGGCCAGGACGTTCATCGGCTGTCGCGAAAAGCGCTGTTTGCATTGCGTAAACGTATGGGCATGCTGTTTCAAAGCGGCGCTCTGTTTTCTGACCTGGATGTGTTTGAGAACGTCGCGTTTCCCTTGCGCGTCCATACCGATCTGCCCGATGCCATGATTCGAGACCTGGTATTGCTAAAGCTTCAAGCGGTGGGGCTGCGCGGGGCTCGTCATCTAACGCCTGCAGAGCTTTCGGGCGGTATGGCCAGGCGCGTGGCGCTGGCCCGGGCAATAGCGTTAGACCCGGAGCTCATTTTGTATGATGAGCCTTTTGTCGGGCAGGATCCTATTTCCATGGGCGTGCTGGTGCAGTTGATTAAACGGCTTAACCAGGCACTAGCACTTACCTCGGTGGTGGTTTCTCACGATATTAAAGAGACACTAAGCATCGCCGATTATCTCTATCTTCTCGCTGATGGTCAGGTCGTCGCTGAGGGAACGCCGCAAACACTAAATGCCAACCAGGACCCACGCGTTAGCCAGTTCGTTCATGGCGAGCCAGATGGCCCTGTGCCATTTCACTATCCCGCCGAGACGCTGTATAGCGATATTCTTGGCCCCGTTACCGCGACAAGGGCAGGGTAATGCAGTCGAAATTTGAACAAGGCATCGGCTATATCGCCCGTTTGGGGCGTAAAGGGTGCGATGTAATGGAAGCGCTGGGCCGTGCCGGGCTATTTCTTGGCCAGTCAGCGGTCGGCGTGCCGTCTCGTGAAGGGTGGAGCCTCTGGCTGCGTCAAATGCATTTTGTGGGCGTGCTCTCGCTGGCGATTGTGATCGTATCGGGGCTTTTTATTGGCATGGTGCTGGCGCTGCAGGGCTACACTATTTTGGTCGACTTTGGCGCGGAGCAGGCGTTAGGGCAAATGGTTGCGCTTTCCTTGCTGCGGGAATTGGCACCGGTTGTCGCTGCATTGCTGTTCGCCGGGCGGGCAGGGTCGGCACTCACCGCTGAGATTGGCTTAATGAAAGCCACCGAGCAGCTAACCAGTATGGAAATGATTGGCGTAGACCCACTGCGTAGAATTATTGCGCCCAGGCTCTGGGCTGGGTTCGTTTCGCTGCCCATTCTAACGGTTGGCTTTAGCGTCGTGGGTATTTGGGGTGGCTACCTGGTCGGTGTGGAGTGGCTTGGCGTTTTTGAAGGCTCTTACTGGAGCAACATGCAGGCCAGCGTATCGTTTATCGGCGATGTAGGTAACGGCATCATCAAGAGTCTTGTCTTTGCCGTCGTTGTTACCTGGATCGCGGTGTTTCAAGGCTATGACTTAATGCCGACGTCTGAAGGGATTTCGCGGGCCACAACGCGCACCGTCGTTTATTCATCGCTTGCAGTATTGGGGCTTGATTTTGTATTAACCGCCGTAATGTTCGGCGGCCTTTAATAGGTGGAGTGGTTTCATGAAACGCAGTAAAACAATGGAATTTGGCGTGGGTCTATTTATGCTGGCGGGGATTGTTGGGCTGATTTTTCTGGGCCTGCGCGTCAGTGGTTTAAGCCTTGCTAGCTCTTCTGAAACGTTTCACCTTGACGCCAATTTCTCCAATATTGGCGGATTAAAGCCGCGCTCTAGAGTCACCATGGCGGGCGTGACCGTTGGGCGCGTGGAGTCGATTGATTTAGATACTGATTGGTTTGACGCTCGGGTCACGCTACGTCTGGATAATGACTTGGAAGGGCAGCTCTCCGAAGACACAACAGCCGCCATTTTAACCTCCGGCCTGTTGGGCGAGCAGTATATTGGCTTAAGCGTGGGTGGCGCCCCTGAAGTGCTTGAAGATGGCGATACCATTCGTGACACCCAGTCTGCGCTGGTGCTTGAAGAACTAATCCAGCAATTTGTATCCAATATGGCGAGTAATTAAACATTCTATTAGTAGAGGTGAATGCAATGCGAAACACGACACTGACGCCGATGCGCTGGCTTTTTGCGTTCATGATGTTGGTACTGGCCTTACCGCTTCAGGCGCATGCGCAAACCCAGTCGCCTGAAGCGATGGTTCGGGAAAACGTCAATGCTCTGATGGGAGAGATCGAAGGCAAGAGGGAGTATTACGCCAATCATATGGGTGAGCTTGAAGCGTTGGTCGACACTAGCCTTGAAGGCGTGGCGGACTTTCGCTATATCGGTGCCAGCGTGATGGGAAGCTACTTTCGTAACGCGACCCCGGAGCAGCGCAGTCGCTTTGCAAACGTGTTTCGCCAGACCTTAATTGATACGTATGCACGTGGCTTGGTAACGTTCGATTATCGTGAGCTACGGGTGTTGAATAACCAGCGCGGTCAGCGTTACGAAGACCAGGCAAGTGTCGATATGGAAGTGGTGGCCAATAACGGACAGGTCTATCCGGTGAGCTATAGCCTGCGCCTGTCTGACGGTGAATGGCGCGTAGTGAACGTGATTGTTAACGGTATTAACCTGGGCCTGACGTTCCGCAACCAGTTTGACCAAGCAATGCGCGAAAACAATCGTGACTATGATGCGGTTATTCGTGGCTGGGCACCTGAAATTGGTGTCGACGAGCTGGAGCAGGGGGGCGATGCGTGACACGTTTACTGTCACTGCCCCAGCTAAGCCTCGAGGCCTCGCAAAATACATTGTGCGTTACGGGCGATGTTGGCATGGACGCGGCGGCAGAGCTTGCCGCCGCGGGTAAAAAATGGCTTCAGGCGACAGAGCAACGTGATGTTACGTTTGATTTTAATGGCGTCCATAAAGCCAGTAGTGCGGTTATAAGTGTGCTGTTTGAATGGATGCGTACCTGCCAGTCGCGCAGCATTACCGTCAATGCGGTGACCCTTTCAGCGCCCCTTGAACGCTTAGCGCTTCTTTCAGAAATTGAATCCCTTATTCATCCGCCAACCCTCGCCCGTTAGGGGGAGGCACCCTTGGCATCGCCAAGCGTGTCGCTTTTCTTTATTATGTTGCCTTATTAGTACTATTCACATCGACCTGAAGGAGTTTCCTGTCTCATGCAACCCAATGAGGTAAAAGCACTGCTTGAATCCCGTATCGACGGATGTGACTTTCATATCCAGGGCGAAGGCTGTAATTTTCAGGTGATTGCGGTGGGTGATGCCTTTGAAGGCCTCTCTCCGGTTAAGCGCCAACAGCTGGTTTACGCCGCATTAAGTGATGAAATTGCCTCGGGCGCTTTACACGCCATCAGTATTAAAACGTTCACTCCGGCGCAGTGGTCCACTGCGTCGGAAAACGCTCAATAACGGCGCCTGCATGGATAAGTTAATTATTACCGGCAATGGGTCGGTGGATGGTGAGGTCTGGGTAAGCGGCGCCAAAAACGCGGCTCTGCCTATCTTATGTGCCACCCTTTTGGCCGATGGCCCGGTGGTTGTCGGCAACCTGCCACATCTTCAGGATATTACCACGACGCTTGAGTTGTTGGGCCGTATGGGCGTTGAACCTGTCATGGGTGAACGGCTCACTATTCAGTTGGATGGCTCTCAAGTCACGCACTGTCACGCTCCTTATGAGTTAGTGAAGAAAATGCGTGCCTCCATTCTGGTGCTAGGCCCCTTGCTTGCCCACTTCGGCGAGGCAGATGTGTCGCTGCCTGGCGGGTGTGCCATCGGTTCTCGGCCTGTTGATCTGCACATCCGTGGCCTGGAGGCCATGGGGGCGGACATTCGGGTTGAAGCCGGGTATATCCGTGCTCGCGTTGATGGTCGCTTGAAAGGCGCGACTATTTTCTTCGATACGGTCACGGTAACTGGCACTGAGAATCTTTTGATGGCCGCCACCCTTGCCGAGGGTAAGACTGTCCTTGAGAATGCGGCGCGTGAACCAGAAATTGTTGATCTGGCCGAATGCTTGATCAAAATGGGCGCCAATATTCGTGGCCACGGTACTGACACCATTGTGATTGAAGGTGTCGAGAAGCTACATGGTTGTCACCACGATGTTATGCCCGACCGTATTGAGACCGGCACTTTCTTGGTGGCAGCCGCCATGACCGGTGGGCGGGTGAAAGTAAAGCGCACCCGTGCGGACATTTTGGAAGCCGTGCTTGCCAAGCTTGAAGAAGCGGGCGCCGAGATTACCAGTGGTGATGACTGGATCGCGCTGGATATGCACGGTAACAGGCCCAAGGCCGTTAATATCCGCACCGCGCCGTACCCGGCGTTCCCTACCGATATGCAGGCCCAGTTTGTGGCCATGAACGCCGTCGCCATTGGCCATTCGCGCGTAGTGGAAACCATCTTCGAAAACCGCTTCATGCATGTGCAAGAGCTTAACCGCATGGGGGCGGACATAGCCCTTGAAGGTAACACCGCATTAATTAACGGTGTTGAAAAGCTTTCAGGCGCGCCTGTGATGGCCACCGATCTGCGTGCTTCCGCGTCGCTGGTGATTGCCGCCATGATGGCGGAAGGCGAAACGCTGGTTGACCGTATCTATCATATTGATCGTGGCTACGAGTGTATCGAAGAGAAATTGCAGCTGCTGGGTGCACGTATTCGCCGTATTCCTGGCTAAGCCATGCTATTAACCATTGGCCATTATAATGAGTAAGCAACTAATTTTAGCCCTTTCCAAAGGGCGTATTTTGGATGAGACGCTGCCGTTACTCGCTGATGCCGGTGTTACACCGGCAGAAGACCTGGGCAAGAGCCGTAAGCTGTTGTTTGATACCAACCTGCCCGATGTAAAACTGGTGGTTATTCGTGCCACCGATGTGCCGACCTATGTACAGCTGGGCGCAGCTGATCTAGGTATCGCGGGGAAAGATGTTTTATTGGAGCATGGTGCTGAAGGTCTCTATGAGCCGCTGGACCTGGATATTGCTCGCTGTAAGCTGATGACCGCCGGGGTGACAGGGGAGCAGCCTGCTCATGCGCGTCGGCGTGTAGCTACCAAGTTTGTGAATATTGCCAGGCGCTACTATGCCGAACAGGGTATTCAAGCCGAAGTCATTAAGCTTTATGGGGCAATGGAGTTAGCGCCTTTAATGAATCTGGCCGATGAAATTGTTGATATTGTCGATACGGGCAATACGCTGCGTGCCAATGGCATGGAGCCACGTGAGTTAATTGCTCATATCAGCACACGCCTGGTCGTGAACAAGGCCGCCATGACCATGAAGCATGAGCGTATCAAGCCGCTTTTGGCGCGCTTGGAGTGCGCCGTGAAAAAACGCCAAGCACAGCCTTCCACATAACGCGGGGTCTTTATGAGCACTATGTCTTCAGCGGTTGGCTCCACGCCCATGGTCGCCCGGCTTTCAACGCTTGATGCCTCGTTCGATGACCGCCTTGATACGCTGTTGGATTGGGAAGGGGTCTCGGATACGGCGGTAAAAGCACGGGTTGATGAGATTCTGGCGGATGTTAAAAAGCGCGGCGATGCAGCGGTTATTGAAGCGACCAATCGTTTTGATCGGCTTTCGGTTGAACGCATGGACGAACTGCGTTTAAAGCCCGAGCAGCTAAAACATGCATTCGAAAACTTGCCCGCAGCGCAGCGCGATGCGTTAGCCAGCGCCGCCGAGCGTATTCGGCTCTATCATGAGCGGCAAAAGCCAACCTCTTGGCAGTATGAAGAGGCTGATGGCACGGTGCTGGGGCAGCAGGTTACGGCGCTTGATCGCGCGGGTATTTATGTCCCGGGGGGTAAGGCGGCTTATCCTTCTTCTGTGTTGATGAACGCGATTCCTGCCCATGTGGCGGGCGTGCGCGAAATTGTGATGGTCGTTCCTACTCCTGACGGCGTGGTCAATGAGTTGGTATTGGCGGCGGCGCATTTGGCGGGGGTCGATGACGTCTTCACTATTGGTGGCGCTCAGGCTATCGCTGCGATGGCATACGGCACAGAAACCGTGCCGAGAGTGGACAAGATTGTTGGGCCCGGCAATATTTATGTTGCGACGGCTAAGCGGGCGGTGTTCGGTCAGGTCGGTATCGACATGATTGCAGGGCCTTCCGAGATTTTAGTGGTCTCCGACGGGCAGACCGACCCGGACTGGCTGGCCATGGACCTGTTTTCACAGGCGGAGCATGACGAAGATGCTCAGGCGATTCTGGTCAGTTGGGATAGTGAACACCTGGATGCGGTGTCCGCCTCTATTGAGCGTTTGTTGCCCACGCTTGATCGCGAATCAATCGTGCGTGAATCGCTGAGTCGGCGGGGGGCGTTGGTGCTTTGTCAGAGCAAGGCTGAGGCGGTTGATATTATTAACCGTATCGCGCCCGAGCATCTTGAGCTTTCTGTCGATGCACCGGACACTTGGCTTGCTGACGTACGTCATGCCGGTGCGATCTTTATGGGGCGTTACACGGCAGAAGCGCTAGGGGATTACTGCGCAGGCCCAAACCATGTTCTGCCCACGTCCGGTACGGCGCGCTTCTCATCTCCCCTAGGGGTTTACGACTTCCAGAAGCGCTCCTCCATTATTCACTGCTCGCGTGAGGGGGCATCAGCATTGGGCGAGGTCGCGTCAGTATTGGCTCGCGGAGAGTCGCTGACCGCGCATGCGCGGTCAGCGGAGTATCGGATTAAGCCGTAATTAGCCTGCGGGCGAGTGCTAGGATTCTTTAGGTCGCTCGCCCAATGGTGCGTTGGGAATCAGCGGGCGCTCGCCCACTTCAAGCGAGATATCGATGCGCTCGCCGCCACGAACAATGGTGATAGGCAGCGTTGTGCCGGGGGGGATAGAGGCAATATTGCTCATCGTAGCGCGAGCGTCCAGCACGGTTTGGCCGTTAACCGAGAGTAGGATGTCGCCAGGCTCTAGCCCTGCCTTGTCTGCTGGGCCTCCACTCGTCACACCCGCAACAATAACCCCTTGAGGTGTACGTAGCCCAAACGAGGCAGCGAGTTCGCGTGAAAGCGCTTGCGCTTCAATTCCCAGCCAGCCACGTATAACCCGCCCCTGAGTCACTAGCTCATCCAGAACGCTGTGCGCCAGGTTGGCCGGGATCGCAAAGCCGATGCCTTGCGAGCCGCCGGAGCGTGAGAAAATCGCTGTGTTGATGCCCACCAGGGCGCCGTCGGGGTTGATCAGTGCGCCGCCTGAGTTACCCGGATTAATTGCCGCGTCCGTTTGAATAAAGTCTTCATAGGCATTTAAGCCTAAATGATTACGGCCGGTCGCGCTGATGATGCCCATGGTAACGGTTTGCCCTACACCAAATGGATTGCCGATGGCCAGCGCAACATCCCCAACGGCCACATCCGCTGAGTCGGCTATTTCAATGACCGGAAGATCCTCAAGGTCGATATGCAATACGGCGAGGTCGCTTTCAGGGTCGGTGCCAATGACTTCGGCGAGTGTCTCGCGCCCATCGCGCAGTGCCACCTGAATCTCATCAGCGCCATTTATCACGTGATGGTTGGTTAGTACGTAGCCATCGTGACTGATAATAACCCCTGAGCCGAGGCTGGATAACATGCGCTGGTGGGTTGTCGCATCGTCACCGCTGAAAAACTGCTGGAAAAAAGGGTCAGACATCAGCGGGTGTTGATCGCGCTCGACAATACGCGATGAGTAGATATTAACGACGGCAGGCGCTGCCTGGCTGACCGCGCTTGAATAGCTGGCAGGCCCTTGGTCACGCGAAAGCGGAGCGGCCTGGCGAGTTTCGGGGGCCGGGCGGCTGCTAACCTCGTCGCTGACATTCACCAGAGGGGAGGTGGGTGCTTGTGATGTCGTGGAGGGCGCGTTGGTAAAGGGATTGGGTAGCGTGTCCGGGAATGCAAACAGTAGCAGGGCAGCTAATAATACCCCGGTCAAAATAGGCCATAAATAAGGCAGCACAAAGCGGTGCATGCAAAAATTCCTCAGCGGGTAGTGGTCTTGTCAAACGTGAGGTTCGCGATCACACGAAGCGGGTTTTACTATGGCATTATGGTAACACTTTCTGATGCTCATCCTCATGATAGTCGACGAATCATTAAAGGAGCCCTTGTGACTCATCGCGATCAAATCGTAGCTGCTTGCGACCATCAGCTGCGTGCTTCAACGTTTAAGGACTTTACGATCAATGGCCTGCAAATCGCTGGGCGGCCGGATATTAAGCGCGTAATGAGTGGGGTCACTGCGTGCCAGGCGTTGCTGGAGGAAGCAGTCGCTTGGCAGGCCGACATGCTGTTGGTTCACCACGGCTACTTCTGGAAAAATGAGCCAGTGGCCATTACAGGCATGAAGCATCAGCGTATAAAAACGCTGATTAACCACGATATCAATTTGCTTGCCTATCATCTTCCGCTTGATGCCCATAGCGAGATGGGGAATAACGCAGAGCTTGCCAGGCGATTGGGCTGGCGGGTAGAGGGTTGTCTGGATGGTGAGTTGGGAGAGGGTTTTTTGTGGTCGGGGCGCTTGGCTCAAGCACAAAGCGTGACCGCGTTGGCAGAACAAATGGCGAATGTCTTGCAACGTGCGCCTTTGGTGATTGAGGCGCCGAACATGGGGGATATTGAGCGGATCGCCTGGTGTACAGGGGGCGCGCAAGACATGATTACAGCTGCTTTTGAAGCAGGTGCACAGGTGTTTGTGTCAGGTGAGATTTCTGAACGTACTACCCATTTGGCGCGCGAGCTGGGCATTCACTACATTGCCGCGGGTCATCATGCAACCGAGCGCTATGGCGTGCAGGCGCTGGGGGAGTGGCTGGCCGATGAGTACGATATTGAGCACCGCTTTGTCGATATCGATAACCCCGCCTGACCTTTTGACGACGGGGTTGAAAATCACCGGTAACGGGCGATGGCGTGAGGTGCAGGCTTAATAGCGAGGCGGTTGGGGCGTATCGGCGTTATCGCCTTTTAAGCCAAAGTTTTCTGCCAGCGTGCCATTTTTACCATCCGCATAGTCACGGGGGGTGGCCAGGCTACCCTCCGAATCAGGCCCTGTGGGTGTGGCGGCTTGATGCTGCGCTGGTTGCTGTCGCTCTTTGATGGCCGCAGGCGTGTTGCTGCCCAAATGCCACTGCTGTGCATCCTCGATGATTTTCTGCTCAAGCTGGTCGGCCTCGGCGCGAATGCACTTCAAATGCTCGAAGACACCCTCTAAATGGCCTCCCATGCCTTTTTTAAGCTCGGCGATTTGATGTTCTCGTTCCAGCACTGTTTGGCGTAAAGACGCGTTATGACGCTCTCCTTTACTAAACAGCCGATAGCATCCCAAGCCGAGGATGAAGCCAATAATAATGCCAATGATGGCAAAGGTATAAGGCGAGCTTGCTTCCACAGTTTTCTCCCTGATACTTGGAGCGCCCCGTCACGCTTGAGTGGACGGTTTGCGAACGGATCAAGCCTCATTATAGGCGTCGATTGGCAGGTTAGGTCAATCCAACCATGCGCTTAGACGATGTGCAGCGTATAATCCCAGCTTTTTGAAGGCGGCTGGTCGGATTTAGAGGGCCGTCGTAATACGCATTGGAGCGAGTAAATGTCAGCTACTTCTGCAAACCAAAAGGCAGGTTCGTCATCTCGGCCAACGCCCATGGAGCGCTATCGTGCAGATCTACGGCGCGAGGACTTTCAGCATGATGCGGCGCAGGAGTTAGCGGTTGAGCATTTGCAGCGCCTTTATGACGACCTAATGGCGACGCCCACCACGGTTTCCAAGGCCGTACTGGCACATGGCGGCTTGAAGGCCAAAATGAAGGGCCTGTTCGGTAAAGCCTCATCGTCAAACGAGCCGACGTTGCCCCAAGTGCAAGGCCTCTATTTTTGGGGCGGTGTAGGGCGTGGTAAAACCTATCTGGTTGATAATTTTTTTGAGTCGCTGCCCTTTCCTGAAAAGATGCGCACCCATTTTCATCGTTTCATGCAGCGGGTGCATAACGAGTTAACCCACTATAAGGGTGAGAAGAATCCTCTCACGCTGATTGCTGGTAAATTTGCCTCAGAGGCTCGGGTTATCTGCTTTGATGAGTTCTTCGTCAAGGATATTACGGATGCCATGATTCTGGCCAACCTGCTTGAGGCGCTGTTCGAGCGGGGTGTTGTGCTAGTCGCTACTTCCAACATCGTGCCGGATGACCTGTACAAGGATGGCCTGCAGCGGGCGCGCTTTCTCCCTGCCATCGATCTGGTCAAGCGTCACTGTGAAATAGTCAATGTTGATTCCGGGGTCGACTACCGGCTGCGCGCCTTGGAGCGCGCGGAGATATTTCACTCACCGCTGGATGAGGCGGCCGAGCTGGAGCTTACGCGTAGCTTTCGCGAGATTGCTGGTCACGAGGGTGAGACGGATGCGCCGTTGGAAATCAATCATCGGGTGCTGAAAGCGCGCAGGCTGCATGAAAATGTGGCGTGGTTTGAATTCCTGGAGCTCTGTGATGGGCCGCGTAGCCAGAATGACTATATTGAAATAGCGCGTAGCTTCAATACGGTGCTTGTGTCGAATGTGAAGCGGATGGAAGCCAGGCATGACGATCAGGCGCGCCGCTTTATCAATATGGTCGATGAGTTTTATGATCGCGGGGTAAAGCTATTAATGTCAGCAGAGGTGCCGGTAGAAGAGCTTTATAGTGACGGTAAGCTAACCTTTGAGTTTCAGCGTACGCTGTCGCGCCTTCAGGAAATGCAGTCGCGTGAATATTTGGCGCTGCCCCATAAGCCGTGATGAGGTTTATGGCCCAGTCGTTAAGAAAAGCCACGATTAGGGCTTAACTTGTCCCGTGCCATACTGTAGAATGCCGCCTCGCTACATGTTGTCAGGCTAAGCTTGGCAACCAAAAAAAATAGGGAAGGTGCTTCACCGCTTGACGGTGTTAGCCACCCAATACACTTAATCTGGTGATTTCATCCATGAAGACGTTCAGTGCTAAGCCGCAGTCCGTCCAGCGCGACTGGTATGTTGTCGACGCTACGGACAAAACGCTCGGTCGTCTGGCAACCGAGATTGCTCGCCGCCTGCGTGGCAAGCATAAGCCCGAATTTACTCCTCACGTTGATACTGGCGACTACATCGTTGTCATCAACGCTGAGAAAGTCCAAGTGACTGGCAACAAGGCGAAGGCTAAGACCTATTATCGCCACACCGGTTACCCGGGCGGCCTGCGCACCATGACATTCGACAAAATGCTTGATCATGCGCCCGAGCGCATCATTGAGTTTGCCGTTAAAGGCATGTTGCCGAAAGGTCCGTTGGGTCGTGCCATGTATACCAAGTTAAAAGTGTACGCCGGTGCCGAGCATCCGCATGCTGCCCAGCAGCCGCTTGAACTGAACATCTGAGGAAATCTTCGCCATGACACAGCAGTATTACGGTACCGGGCGCCGCAAGACTTCCACCGCTCGCGTGTTTATGAAGCCGGGCTCTGGCAAAATCACCGTTAACAACCAAGAACTCGACCTGTATTTCGGTCGTGTTACTGGTCGTATGGTGGTTCGTCAACCGCTGGAATTGACTGAAACCCTGAGCCAGTTCGACATTTTTGTCACTGTCGCTGGTGGCGGTGGTTCTTCTCAGGCTGGCGCTATCCGTCACGGCATTACTCGTGCCCTGATGAGCTATAACGAAGACCTGCGTCCTACGCTGCGTGCCGCTGGCTACGTAACGCGTGATGCGCGTCAAGTTGAGCGTAAGAAAGTCGGCCTGCGTAAAGCACGTCGTCGTCCGCAGTTCTCCAAGCGTTAATTTTTCAACGCTTATGCGGCAAAACGCCCAGGCCATCGGCCTGGGCGTTTTTTATTGTAAAATCAAAAATCATAATGCATTAGTATCAAATTATATTAGCATCAAGTTATTTTGGCGGTCCTGGAGCAGCATGACGGCTGTCAAAGATATCCCTCTATTTATCGTATAGTATTTCGCAGATTCGTTCTTTTATGTATCGGGTGGCCACGTATCACGTTAATGGGAGAAGCCTTGCATGGCAGAGCACGGCATCAATAAAGGTCGACGACGTTTCCTTGTTGGCGCTACCTCCGTTATAGGAGCAGTAGGCATGGTCGGCGTGGCCGTTCCCTTTGTGGCATCGTGGCAACCCAGTGCGAGGGCGCGAGCGGCGGGTGCGCCGGTTCAAGCGGATATATCCAAGCTGCAGCCTGGTCAGCGTATGACCGTTGAGTGGCGGGGCAGGCCCGTATGGATCATTCGCCGAACGCCTGAAATGATAGCGCGCACTGAAATCGTGGCGACAGAGCGCTTGGCAGACCCTGATTCAAATCACCCTCAGCAACCTGTCTATGTGCAAGGAGCGCTTCGCTCGATTAAGCCGGAAGTGGGGGTGTTGATTGGCCTCTGCACGCATTTTGGCTGTTCGCCGCTGTATCGGCCTGAGCCAGACGCACAGGCCGATAGTGATGATGACTGGTCAGGTGGTTTTTTTTGCCCGTGCCACGGTTCGCGTTTTGATTTGGCGGGGCGCGTATATACCGGTATGCCTGCACCGACGAATCTAGAAGTGCCCCCTTATCATTATCTGAACGATACTATTATCGTGGTGGGCGAAGATAAGGAGGCTGTTTGATGGCGGCGCGCGAGAAGTCGGGCGGTTTGCTGGGCTGGCTGGATGCTCGGTTTCCAGTAAGCAGGCTATGGCGCGACCATCTGGCCAACTACTACGTACCTAAAAATCTTAATATCTGGTACGTCTTTGGATCGCTTGCGCTACTGGTGCTGGTCAATCAGCTGTTGACCGGTATCTGGTTGACCATGAGCTATCGTCCTTCTCCTGAAGAGGCGTTTGCGTCCATCGAATATATAATGCGCGACGTTGAGTGGGGCTGGTTGATTCGTTATCTCCATACAACGGGCGCATCCGCTCTGTTTATTGTTGTTTATCTGCACATGTTTAGGGGGCTTTTGTACGGTTCTTATAAAGCGCCGCGTGAGCTTGTGTGGGTGTTCGGTATGGCGCTGTATTTGATTCTGATGGCCGAAGCGTTTATGGGATATTTGCTGCCGTGGGGGCAAATGTCCTATTGGGGAGCGCAGGTAATTACCTCATTTTTTTCAGCTATTCCAGGTATCGGCCCCGGGCTTGCCGAGTGGGTGCGCGGCGATTATGTGGTGTCAGGGGCTACCTTGAATCGTTTTTTCGCGCTGCATGTCATTGCACTGCCGCTGGTGATTCTTGGGCTGGTGGTGCTGCACATTGTCGCGCTGCATGAGGTGGGGTCGAATAATCCTGATGGTATTGAAATTAACGCGTTGAAAGACGCTGCGGGCAAGCCGGTAGATGGTATTCCCTTTCATCCCTACTATACCGTTAAAGATCTGGTTGGCGTGGCCATCTTTCTCTTCGTTTTTTGTGGCGTTGTGTTTTACTTCCCGGAAGGCGGCGGTTTTTTTATTGAGCAGCCGAACTTTGCGCCGGCTGATCCGCTTAATACGCCCGACCATATTGCGCCTGTTTGGTACTTCACGCCTTTCTATGCCATTTTACGGGGAGTGAACTTCTCGCTGTTGGGTCTGGATGCTCGCTTTTTGGGCGTTGTTTTTATGGGTGGTGCTATTGCAGTGCTGTTTGTTTTGCCGTGGTTGGACCGTAGCCCGGTGCGATCCATGCGCTATAAAGGCTGGATGTCGAAGCTGATGCTGGTCGTGTTTGTTGCAAGCTTTGTCGCGTTAGGCGTGTTGGGTGTATTGCCGTCTACCCCTGTTCGGACACGATTGGCGCAACTATTTACCGTGCTGTACTTTGCGTATTTTTTATTGATGCCGCTCTATACCCGGTTGGAAAAAACCAGGCCCGTGCCGAAAAGGGTGACTGGCTAATGAAAAAATACGTAATGGCTCTGTTTTTATGGCTATTGCCGATGACGGCTACGGCGCAAGAAGAAGCACGTAACGTGACTTCAATGTCGCCCGACTTGCAGGATAGAGCGTCTCTGCAAAATGGTCTCAAGCTTTATGTTAACTACTGTCTTGGGTGTCATACGCTGAGTTATCAGCGATTTTCGCGCACTGCGGACGACCTGGGTATTCCTGAGGCGTTGATGAAAGATAGTGTTATGTTCTCATCAGGTCTTTCATTTAACGACGCTATGCATAATGCGCTAAGCGACGACGATGCCGCGCAATGGTGGGGCGCTGCACCGCCAGATTTATCCCTAACGACACGTGTGCGTGGGGTCGATTGGGTGTACAGCTTTCTGTTGGGGTTCTACAGAGATCCCGCGCGCCCTACAGGCGTCAATAATACGGTCTATGAGTCGGTGGCAATGCCGAATGTGCTTGAGCCTCTTCAAGGTGTGCAAGAGCTCGACTGTCGTCAGGCTCGGCCTTTAGCACTAGGTGGCGGGCGGTGTCAGCAATTAAGCGTGGCGGCGCCTGGAGAGCTATCGCCCGAAGCGTTTGAAAAAGCCGTATACGATATTACCAATTTTTTAGCCTATGTTGGCGAGCCTTCTAGGCTGAAGGCGCAGAGTATTGGTCCTAAAGTTTTGTTTTTTATATTTATTTTTAGCGTATTTGCTTACTTGCTGAAGCGTGAGTACTGGAAAGATATCCGTTAGCGTCGAATGCTAAAAATAGAGTTAAGCCATCGTGTAAATCACATGGCGGTTGCGTTGTTGTTAAGCGGTAACCCAAAACAGGCTGCCTTACCATAAGGTGGCTCTGGCGTGTTATTATCCATAATTGTTTTAATGCGAGGATGCTTTCATGGGTGTTGTGGCCAAGCGGTCGTCGATGATTTTTTACTCAGGTAGTGATGATCATTTTAGTCATCGTGTGCGCATTGTTCTGGCTGAGAAGGGGGTGGCCGTTGATGTTGTTGATGTTAACGAAGAGCAGCCGCCCGAAGATTTAGCAGACCTCAACCCGTACAACAGTGTGCCCACGTTGTTGGATCGTGATTTAGTGCTCTATGAGTCAAAAGTCATGATGGAGTATTTGGATGAGCGTTTCCCGCATCCACCGTTACTCCCAGTTTACCCTGTGGCCCGTGCGCAGAGCCGTCTTTGGATGCACCGCATTGAGCGAGAGTGGTGCCCCAAGGTCGACCAGATCCGTAGCGGTGGGAAGAAAGAGGCGGACAAGGCGCGTAAAGAGCTGCGTGAAAGCCTGATTGGTATTTCACCGATCTTTGAAGATATGCCTTTCTTTATGAGCGAAGAGTTCACTCTGGTGGACTGCTGTCTCGCGCCGATCTTGTGGCGTTTGCCAGATCTTAATATTGAGCTGCCTGAAAAGCAGGTTAAGCCACTTTTAAGCTACATGTCGCGAGTGTTTGAGCGGGAAGCGTTCAAAGCATCTTTGAGTGAGCGCGAAAAAGAGATGCGTACTTGAATTTACATGGCCCCATCGCCCGGTAAGGGCTGGGGTCTTACTTGTCAGGAGGAGGGAGTCTTATGAAATCGAGTCGCCCCTATCTCGCCCGAGCGCTCTATGAGTGGTTGCTGGATAATGAACTAACCCCTTACCTGGTCGTTGATGCGACGCAGGCCGGGGTCGAAGTGCCGCGCCAGTTTGTACAGAATGGTCAGATTGTGTTGAACGTGGCGCCAACAGCCGTGCGTGATTTGTTTATGGAGAATCAGGCAATTGGCTTTAACGCACGTTTTGGCGGCCAGCCCATGCAGGTGATGGTGCCCATTCCTGCGCTGATTGCTATTTATGCCCGTGAAAATGGTGTGGGCATGGTGTTTGGTCACGAGCCTGAGCTTGCTGAAGAAGGGGATGAAGAGGAGCAGTTTGATGAGGCGCCTGACTCACCTTCCAAGCCTGAATTGACGGTGACGGAGCCTGTTTCTGGCGGCAACCTTGAAGATGCTTCTGAAGCGTCCTCAACGTCTTCGACGTCCAAGAAGAAGCCAACGCTGCGCGTCGTAAAATAGCGCCAGTGCTATCTGGCCAGGCTATAAAAGGTCAGGCCATAAAAAACCTCGCATAGTGACTATGCGAGGTTTTTTTATAGGCCCAAGAGCCGGTTAATCAATGTATTCGAATACTTTGACAATGCGCTGAATACCGCCAACTGAAGAGGTCGCAGCAACGATTCGATCAGACTCTTCGTGGGAGACCGAGCCCATCAAGTAAACATTGGCATTTTCAGTGGTCACTTTGATCTTGGAGGAGTCGATGCGGTCGTTGGTGGCGAGTGTGCTTACAACGTTGGTCGTTATCCATGTGTCGGTTAGGCGCTGGGTGGCGGGCAGATTGCCCGCAATGGTGAGCTCATTGTGCACCTGATTAACGCCACGCAGGTTTTGCACAACATTACCCGCTTTCGTGCGTAGTTCTTCGCTGGGGACCTGGCCTACCAATAATAATGTACCGTTATAGCTGTGCGTACGAATGCGGGCATCGGCCAGTCGAGCATCGGCCTGGTCCAGCGCACGCTTGGATTCGCGCTCAATGGTCGCATCGACCGCTTTAACGTCCTTGCTGAGCTGCCCATAGTTAGAGGGGTTGGAAGCACTGTGCGTGGCGCAGCCGCTGATCAGAGCAGCAGCTACTAGTGTCGCAACTAATAACGGACGAGAGAAAAAGCGCAGGGCCATGTTGGATGACTCCTTATCTTAATGAAAATGATGAGTGGTAGGGTACTGCCCCGTTAGTCAGCGCTGCCGAATAACTGTTCATCAATAAGGTCACATAAACAGTGAATGACCAGTAGGTGAATCTCCTGGATTCTTGCTGTTGATGTGGCAGGGACGCGAATCTCGCAATCATCCTGACCCAGCAAGGAAGCCATGTTGCCACCGTCTCGCCCGGTTAATGCTACAACCGTCATTTCACGGTCGTGAGCTGCCTGGATCGCCTGCACGACATTAGCCGAATTACCGCTGGTAGAGATCGCCAGCAATACGTCGCCTGGCTGCCCCAGGGCGCGTATCTGTTTGGAAAATACTTCGTTATAGCTGTAGTCGTTGGCAATGGATGTCAACGTTGATGTATCGGTGGTTAACGCAAGGGCAGGCAAGCTTGGCCGTTCCCGCTCAAACCGATTGAGCAGTTCAGAAGAGAAGTGTTGGCTGTCGCCCGCACTGCCTCCATTACCGCATGCCAGAATTTTTCCCTCATTAACCAGGCACTGAACCATCATTTGACTGGCGACTTCGATAAAGGGGGGGAGTACTTCGCTCGCATAGGTTTTGGTGTCTATGCTGGCGTTAAAGTGGTTAAGAATGCGCGATTGAAAGTCCATTAGGGCTTCCTGGTTAAAATGGAATTAGTAGGCATCAAAAGCCGCTTTCTCCCAGTGGAACTCGAGAGTGGGCGGAGCGCCCGTAATGGCAAGAATATCAAAGCGGCAAGGCGATGTAAGGCCGAAATTGCCAAGATATAGCTGAGCGGCCCGAATTAGGCGCTTTCTTTTTGTCGGCGTGATGGTTTCCAGAGGGTGTCCGTATCGCGTAGTCACCCGGTGCTTTACTTCAACAAACACCAGTGTGTCACCGTCGCGCATCACCAGGTCAAGCTCGCCACCCTTTACGTGATGATTTTGGGTAACGAGGGTAAGACCCCTTTGCTGCAGCCATTGAGCAGCTAACTGCTCAATGGCTGCGCCGCGTTTACGGGCGGTTTGGGCGTTATTTGCCATTATTGCCCAGGGATTAAGATGGGCGCCGGGACACCGTTTTGAAACTTCGCCCACGGCAGTTCGCGATATATGCGGCCGTCGCCCGTCAGGTAGAGCGTTCCTGTGCTGCCACGTAGGCCATTTAGCGCTGAAATGTCTGAAAGCTCGGTCGCAATTTCATAGGCATCTACGCCCATGGCCATTAGGCGGAACATGGAAGCGTCAGACTCTTCGCTCAAGCGCTGGTAGGTAGGGTAGAACGGAAGTACTTCTTCACCACCGACAGCGGCGTCAGGAATTTGCCATGGAATATCCATAAACATGACGTCGTCAAGGTCTTGGTCACGACGCGCTTGTAAGTGCCCTTCATGCAGGTGGGAGGTAGCGTAAATAGGCAGGTTGGGCGCGTAGTAGTAATCCATGGTGGGCGGGACTTGGCGAGCGTAGTCAGGCAAGGCCAGTAGGAACAAGGCATCAATATTGCCCAGTTGGGCACGTTCGCCACTCACGTTTAAGGCGGTTTGTACGGCATTGGTGACCGCGCTGTTCGGGTTATAGCGTACCGCCGTCGTCACTTCGCCACCCTGGCCGTGAAACTCATTCCAGAATGCTTCGCCGACTCGGCGTCCCCAGTCATTATCCGGCACCATTACCGACATCTGGCGATGTCCGTCCTGGTATGCGCGGCGTGCTGCCTGGTGGGCCTCATCTTCAGCGGAAAGACCGTACTGGAAAAGACCCGCGGCACGGTTCTGTTCGCCGCTTCCATAGTTCAGCGCAAGGGTGGGAAGCGGTACGCTATTGCGTTGTTCGAGTTGGCTAACCTCGTCTTTGGCGAGGGGGCCGATAATCAGCTGCGCGTTCATCTGTCCTGCACGGCTATAAATCTCATCCATCGAATATTGTGATGCGTCGATGAAGCTGAGATGTACATTGTCACCGCGAATCTCGTGATGGCGACGCATGGCGGTCGATAGCGTATTGGCGACGCCGCTAAGCGGGCCAGATTCGGGCAGGGCCACAATGATGCGGCTTATGTCCTGACCCTCAAGGCTTGGTAGTGTCAGTTGTTCCATATCGGGTTCATCAAGCGCGGTACGCGCCCAGCGCTGGCGCTCTGTCAGCGTTTCGCGTTGATCATCCTGAATGGGCAGGTCGTCGTTGAGCACTTGTGTGGCACGCAGCACAGCGCGTGGATCATCCATGCCGCGCGCTAATTCAGAGAAAAGCAGTGCCCAGCGAACGCGATCCGTGTCTGAAAGCCTGACTTCCTCAAGCGCATCGGCTGTCTCAAAAGCACGTTGCCGCTGCCCTTGTTGGGCAAAAATGGTGGCTGCTTCGAGACGAGTTTTAGCCGCTTGATCCGGGGCCTGCTGTTCTGCCTGATTGAGCAAACGGCCCGCTTCCTGATCGTCCGCGCGGTCGACTACGCTGGGCGATTGCACCGCACAGCCAGTCATAAGAAGTGCCAAGAGGCCTGTGGCGAGTACGCCACGCAGAGACTGTTTCATGTATCCTTCCTTAGTTTTCATTTGCGCTGTCGCCGCATGTCAGTGGGTAGGTTGGCATAGCACAAGCATAGCGCACCGTCAGAGCAAGCCATTAACAAATCGGGAGTCACGATGACACACCACAATCCGGGCACATTGTACGTGGTTGCCACCCCAATTGGGAATTTGGACGATTTATCGCCGCGTGCAGCTCGGGTATTAGCGGAAGTATCGCGCATAGCGGCAGAGGATACGCGTCATAGCGCCCGCTTATTGGCGCATTTGGGGGTTAGTACACCCATGCTGTCGCTTCATGAACATAATGAGGCGCGCCGAGTGGATACCCTGGATGCTTATCTGGAGGCAGGTGAAAGTATCGCATTGATTAGTGATGCTGGAACGCCGCTTATTTGTGACCCAGGGTTTGTGCTGGTGAGAGAGCTGCGCGTGCGTGGCCGTCATGTGGTGGCGCTGCCCGGGCCTTGTGCCTTTGTAACGGCGCTTTCTGGGGCGGGTCTGCCGACTGATCGCTTTACGTTTTGCGGTTTTTTACCCGCCAAGCCAGGCCCGCGCCGCCAGGCGCTGGAGCAGTGGCAAGCTCGGGAAGAAACGCTGGTGTTTTACGAATCCCCACACCGCATTGTGCATACCCTAGAGGCGCTGCGTGACCAAATGCCTGAACGTAGCGTGGTATTGGCCAGGGAGTTGACTAAAACGTTTGAGACCTTTCTTCAGGGCACTCCGGAAGCCCTGCTGGCGCAGCTAACAGAAGATCCTAACCAGGCAAGAGGCGAGTTTGTGGTGATGGTGGCAGGCGCCCCGCCCGTCACTCAAAGCGAACATCAGAATATTGGTGCAGATGCGTTGATGAAAGTGCTGCTGGATGAGGGCGTAGGTGTCAAGCAAGGAGCAGCGATAGTGGCTCGAATGCTGGGCGGTCGCAAACAAGAGTGGTATGCAAGGTTGCAGGCAATTAAAACTGAGCATTGAGGCGAAGCGAGGGCGCTGGTATGCTTGCCGCCGGAGTTGGCCAGACAGTCGCCGCTAGCCCATCTTTTTGATGGGCTGGGGGAGGAAAGTCCGGGCTCCATAGGGCAGAGTGCCAGGTAACGCCTGGGCGGCGTAAGCCGACGGAAAGTGCAGCAGAGAGTAGACCGCCTAAGCCTCTTGAAATAAACCTCAAAGGGCCGGTAAGGGTGAAAGGGTGCGGTAAGAGCGCACCGCGCGCCTGGCAACAGTGCGTGGCATGGTAAACCCCACTCGGAGCAAGACCAAATAGGGACCCAAAGGCGTGGCCCGCGCTGGGTCCGGGTAGGTTGCTTGAGCGCTGTGGTGACGCAGTGCCTAGAGGAATGACTGTCCACGACAGAACCCGGCTTATCGGCCGACTCCCCATTTCCATAAGGGGCCCGCAGTAGCGAGCCCCTTTTATTTTTCTATGAGATTTGTGTGAGAGTAACATGCCTTCTCCTGACGCTGACCAGGTTGTTTCACCCTTTCGCCATACCAGCGTATTACTGGAAGGGGCGGTTGATACCCTTGTACATACTCCTGACGGTATTTATTTAGATGGTACCTTCGGTCGTGGCGGTCATTCACGGTTAATCCTGTCTCGCCTTGGCGACCAAGGGCGCTTGATGGGCATGGACCGCGATCCCCAGGCTATTGCTGCTGCCGCTGAAATCGATGATGCGCGTTTTCAAATTACCCAGCGTGAATTCGCCCACCTGGCTGACTATGCGCGTGAGCAGGGTGTGTTTGGCAAGCTGTCTGGCGTGTTGTTGGATATAGGTGTTTCTTCTCCGCAGTTGGATGACCCTGAGCGTGGGTTTAGCTTTATGCGCAATGGTCCGCTGGATATGCGTATGGACCCGACGCAAGGCGAAAGTGCAGCCACATTTTTAGCACGTGCTAAAGAGGCGGATATCGCTCACGTGTTTAAAGCCTACGGTGAAGAGCGCTATGCAAAGCGCTTGGCCCGTGCAGTGGTCGAGCGGCGTGTCGAAACGCCGTTTACGCATACGGTCGACCTGGCCGAGGTGCTAAAAAAAGCCCATCCTGCTTGGGAAAAGGGGCGGCACCCTGCGACCAAAGCATTTCAAGGGTTACGAATTTATCTAAATGGTGAACTAGATCAACTTGATGCTGCCTTAGACGCAGCCCTTGAAGCGCTAGCGCCCGGTGGTCATCTTGTGGTTATCAGTTTCCACTCGCTGGAAGATCGCCGTGTAAAACGCTTTATACGTCATTATGTGCGTGGCGATTCGCATCTACCGCGTGGTATGCCTATCCGAGATGATCAGTTAAATCGCCGTCTTGAAGCGTTGGGCAAAGGCGTACGCCCTAGTGATGAAGAGGTAGTCGGCAATCCACGTGCGCGCAGCGCCGTTATGCGGGCTGCCCGAAAACGAGTATAACCATGAGCATGGATCGGATTGAGCGTTGGAGCTCAACGCTACGCACCGAATGGCCCTTTAAACTACGTGTTCGCACGTGGCCGCTGGTTATTTGCCTGCTTTTTTTTGCCTGCATTGTTAGTGGCTTAGCTACCGTTGTTGTTACTCATTTAACGCGCGTTCAGTATGCTCAGTTGCAACAGCTTGGGCAGGAGAAAAATCAGTTGCAGACCGAATGGGGGCAGTTGCTTTTGGAAGAGGGCGCTTGGTCGACACCCGCTCGTATTGAGCAAATTTCGACGGAGCGCCTGGATATGCGTATTCCTGATGTGCACGATGTTGAGGTGATACGACCATGAGAGGCGAACGTCGGGGAGGGATGCCCCGCCACCTACCTGTTGCCCCCCCGTTAGGTAGCGGTCGTTTTTACTTTATATTGATCGTATTTTGCGTAGTGGCATGCATCCTTATTGGGCGCATCACACTGCTACAGGTGATTGACCGACCCTTTCTACAGAGCCAAGGAGATGCGCGAACACTTCGCCATGAAGCGATCCCTGCGCACCGTGGCATGATCACGGATCGAAACGGCGAGCCGCTCGCGATCTCAACACCGGTTGTTACGCTGTGGGCCAATCCTCAAGAGCTACCCGAAGATGGTATTCAGCGCGTAATGCTGGCGCAGGCGCTAGGCATGTCGCCGGATGACTTTGAGGCGCGGGTTGAACTTTATAGCAGCCGTGAGTTTATGTACCTTCGCCGCCAGATGACGCCACAAGCGGCCCAGCGGATTCTGGATTTACGCACACCCGGCGTGTATCCCCAGCGCGAGCACAAGCGTTACTACCCTGCTGGCGAGGTCGCCGCACAGATACTTGGCGTGACCAATGTAGATGATAGGGGGCAGGAGGGGTTGGAACTCTCTTATCAGCCTTTCCTGGCCGGTCATCTTGGCCAGCGCCGCGTCATTAAAGACCGACGTGGGCGTTTGGTGCGCGAGCTAGGCGTCATACGTGAAGCGCAGCCAGGCGGCGACTTGGTGCTTTCAATTGATCAGCGCATTCAATATATGGCGTACCGGGAGCTTCGAGCGGCGGTGGCTGAGCATGAAGCGGATGGTGGCGTGCTTGTCACTATGGATGCCCGCACCGGTGAGGTGTTGGCGATGGCTAACCTGCCTTCTTATAACCCTAATAATCGTGCCGGGCTTGATCCCCGTGGGTTGCGTAACCAGGCGCTGGTTGATGTATTTGAGCCAGGCTCTGTTATGAAACCGCTGGCCATGGCTGCCATTCTTGAAAGCGGCATTGTTGATCGCGATGCGGTTGTGAATACGTCGCCTGGCTGGATGCGTCTCGATCAATTTACCATTCGTGACTTTCGCGATTATGGCGAGTTGACGCTTGCCGGTATTTTGGAGCACTCATCCAACGTGGGTATGTCCCGTTTAACGTTGCAGTTAAGCGATACGGCTATGTGGGAAAAATATAACCAGCTAGGGTTGGGGCAATCCCCAGGGACGGGTTTTCCAGGGGAGTCAACGGGTAGTCTTCCGGCCCCGGTGCGCTGGTCGCGTAGTGAGCGGGCAGCGCTCTCTTACGGCTATGGCCTGTCTGTCTCGGCTGTTCAATTAGCCAGTGCTTATACCGCACTGGCTAATGGTGGCATGCGCTTACCGCCTTCATTGTTGCGCCTTTCTGAACCGCCCCAAGGACTGCCTGCCATTGAGCCCGCCGTCGCCAATGATTTGCTGAATATTCTGGAGACATCCGTTGCCGCCTATACCGGTGGTCGGCGCGCACGCGTTGAAGGTTATCGTGTGGGAGGCAAAACCGGGACTGTGCGTAAGTCGGGGCAGGGCGGCTATACCACGGATGCTTATCGCAGCGTATTTGCAGGCATTGCGCCTATTTCCGACCCGCGTATTGTGACCGTGGTGATGATTGATCACCCTAAAGCGGGTGAATTTTATGGCGGTGCAGTGGCCGCTCCGGTCTTTTCAAGCGTGACAGGCAACGCATTGCGCTTGTTGGACGTACCGCCAGACCATGAAGTTGACGAGTAAGAATGGCTAAGGAGATGGCATGACGTTGGCTCCCACCGATGTATGGAGTGCGCTGAGCAAAGTATGGCCGGGTGCTTCGTTTGAGCAGCCGCTTCCCGAACTACCCGCGTCTTTACGTCTGACCACCGACTCACGCGCGCTGGAAGTCGGCGATATATTTGTAGCTGTTCCAGGTAGTCAGCGTGACGGGCGCGATTTTATTCGCGCAGTGCTTGAGCAAGGCGCTTCGCTGGTGCTGGCGCATACCACGGAGCACCATGCGACCTGGGATGGGCGTGTACTCTACTTGCCACATCTGGCTGTCCGTTTGGGAGCGCTGGGTAAACAACTTTTTAATGTTCCGGATGACCTTGAGGTTATTGGCGTCACCGGTACCAATGGTAAAAGCTCCGTTACTCATTACATTGCAGAACTTAGCGAAGCGCTAGGTGTTCCGGCGGGTGTGGTAGGAACGCTGGGTGTAGGCCGCTCGGGCCAGCTAGTGGATACTGGGCTCACCACGCCGGGGCCTTTAGCCCTGCAGGCGGCGTTTGGAGAGCTGGCGCTTCAGGGCATTAAGCGAGTAGCGCTTGAGGCTTCCTCCCATGCCCTTGACCAGCATCGTTTAGATGCTGCCAATATAAAGGTGGGCGTGTTTACCAATCTAACGCGAGATCATCTTGATTATCATGGCAGCATGGCGGCTTATGCCGCGGCCAAGGCGAAGCTATTCAGACGTAGCGAGCTTGAGCTTGCAGTGGTTAATGCCGATGACCCCCTAGCGCGATTGATGCTGGCTGGTTGTGATCAAAGCGTTCGCGTATTGGCGGTCGGTCAGGATGAGGCCGTAACGCTACGGGTGATGGACGTTCAGACAAGCGAAACAGGCCAGCAAGCACTTATTGCCACGCCCGAAGGCGAGCGCATGTTAGTGCTGGGTCTGGTCGGGCGTTTCAACCTGGATAATGTGTTGTTGGCCATGGCGACGCTTTATGGATGGGGCCATTCGATTAACTCACTTTTCGAGGCTGCCGCTGCGCTTACCCCGGTGCCTGGCCGTATGGCGCTTTATCACGCAAAAGGCGTTCCGGGCGTGGTGATTGACTATGCCCATACCCCTGATGCGTTACACAATGCGCTCACAGCGCTGCGCGCCCATTTAAGCAAGGCGGGCAAGCTGTGGTGTGTGTTTGGCTGTGGCGGTGAGCGCGACACAGGCAAGCGCGCAGAAATGGCAAAAGCGGCGGAGGCGCTGGCGGATGTGGTAGTGGTGACTGACGATAATCCACGGGGCGAGTCAGCAGCGCAGATTCGTCAGCACATTATTGCCGGGCTCGCCTCAACGGCAACACTGCTCGAAATAGCGGACCGTCGTCACGCGATCAGCCAAGTGATTCAACAGGCAGCTCAAAACGATGTGATTCTGGTCGCTGGGAAAGGCCACGAGGCCTACCAGGAGATCAACGGCGTCCGTCACGCTTATAACGATGAAGATGAAGTCATGAAGGCGTTTGCATTGCGGGGTAGTGCACAATGAACTGGACACTGGCCGATGCCGCCAGAGTGCTGGGAATTATGGTGCCCGTCAGCGATGCATCGCGCGCATTTACCTCCATTGTGACGGACACTCGGCAGATTGTTCCTGGCTGCTTATTCATCGCGCTTAAAGGGCCGCGGTTTGATGGTCATGATTTTATCGAACAGGCCCGCGACAAAGGCGCGGCGGCGGCACTGGTTGAGTCCGCTGTTGAAAGTCCACTGACTCAGTTGGTATGCCCTGATACACGCTTGGGACTTGGGCTTTTAGCGGGCGCGTGGCGCCGTCAGTGCGGGATTCCGTTAGTCGGTATCACGGGAAATAGTGGCAAAACGACGGTGAAGGAGATGACGGCTGCGCTGTTATCGCCGTTGGGTAACGTGTTGGCCACCAAAGCCAATCTTAATAACGATATTGGCGTACCTCTCACGCTTTTACGCTTAGCGCCCGAGCATCAAGCAGGCGTGATTGAGCTAGGCGCAAATCACTTGGGCGAAATCGCCTGGTCTAGTCGATTAACCGTACCGGATGTAGCGGTGATCACCAACGTAACGGGCGCGCATGTTGGCGAGTTTGGAGGCATGGGTCATATTGCCCAAGCCAAAAGCGAGCTGCTGAACGGTCTAAGTGAGCAGGGCATCGCGGTGCTCAATCGCGATGATCGTTACTACCCCTTTTGGGCTGCCTGTGCGTCGCCGCGCCGTGTGATCAGTTTTGGGTTTGATAGTACTGCGGATGTTCATGCCTCGGCGCTTTCCTGTGACTCTCAGGGGCGGTATGCTTTCACGCTTGTTCAACATGGCAAACCGCTGGGCGATGTGCAGCTTGCCATGCCAGGTAAGCACAACGTGAGCAATGCGCTGGCCGCGGCTGCGGCCGCATTAGCGATAGGCGTAACGCCCACGGATGTGATTGAAGGTCTGCAGACCCTACGCGCGTTGAAGGGAAGGCTAAGTATCGTTTTGGGGCTTAATGGTGCCACGCTGTTAGACGATACGTATAATGCCAACCCTGGGGCGGTCAAAGCCGCTATGGAGACGTTAATGCGTTTCCCCGCGCCGCGTTGGTGCGCGCTGGGCGCCATGGGTGAGCTGGGAGACGAAACGGAAAAACTGCATGCTGAGATGGGCCGCTACGCGGCTGAGCTTGGCATCGACGGGCTGTTGACGTTGGGTGATAACGCGCGTCCAGCTTGTGACGCCTTCGGTCGCGGGCAGCATTTTGACGACCACGAGACGCTAGTGCGTCATGTCATTAATACTTTGCCGCCCAATGCCACGTTGTTGGTTAAAGGGTCGCGTAGCGCCGGTATGGAAAAGATCATTACTGTGCTGTGCTCGGATGAAATAAGGTAAACGCCGTTCATGTTACTTTACTTGGCGAGTTTTTTAGCTCAGTACTATACGGGCTTTCAGGTTTTTAACTATCTCACCTTGCGCGTCATTCTTGCCGCGTTAACGTCATTAATGCTTTGCCTTTGGCTAGGGCCGTGGGTTATTCGCCGGCTTGTGGAAGGCCAGATAGGCCAGGCCGTGCGTGATGATGGCCCGCAGTCACATCTATCAAAAGCGGGCACCCCTACTATGGGAGGGGTGATGATCCTGCTGGCCATCGGCATCAGCACCATCATATGGGGTGATTTAACCAACCGCTATGTGTGGGTGGTATTGGCCGTTACGCTGGGCTTTGGTGCGATAGGCTGGGTCGATGATTACCGGAAAGTGGTAGAAAAGAACCCGCGAGGCCTGCCGGCACGCTGGAAGTACTTTTGGCAGTCGGTGGTAGGTCTTGGCGCTGCGTTAGTGCTGTTTTTCACCGCAACCACGCCCGTTGAAACCAGCTTGTTGGTGCCGCTGTTTAAAGACGTCGCACTGCCGCTTGGCGTGTTCTATATCGTATTAACCTACCTGGTGATTGTGGGTAGTTCTAACGCCGTGAATTTAACCGACGGGCTGGATGGCTTGGCCATTATGCCAACCGTGCTGGTAGCGATGGGATTGTCGGTGTTTGCCTACGCTAGCGGTAATGCAGTGTTCGCCAACTACTTGCATATCCCGTTTATAAACGGCACCGGTGAGCTGGCTATTTTCTGCGCCACGATTGCAGGTGCGGGTCTCGGCTTTTTATGGTTTAACACGTACCCCGCCCAGGTGTTTATGGGAGATGTAGGTGCGCTTGCCCTGGGGGCGGCGCTTGGGGTTGTGGCGGTCATCGTTCGCCAGGAGATCGTCCTGTTTATTATGGGCGGTATCTTCGTAGTGGAGACGTTGTCGGTGATCCTGCAAGTTGGGTCTTACAAACTGACGGGTCGGCGTATTTTCCGTATGGCGCCGCTGCATCACCACTTCGAGTTAAAAGGTTGGCCTGAGCCACGCGTTATTGTGCGCTTCTGGATCATTACCGTTGTGCTGGTGTTGCTGGGCCTCGCGACGCTCAAGGTTCGTTAATCGGTAGCGTTATCGCCTTAAGCGTAAACCGCAAAGGAGCCAGAGATGGTGCGAGTACCCAAGGGTGTCACGGTGGTCGTTGGCTTGGGCCTTTCAGGTCGAGCAATATGCCGCCACCTGGCACGCACGCATACGCCGTTTATGGTCGTCGATACGCGCAGCGAGCCGCCGAGGATTGACGCTTTTTATGCAGCCCATCCAAACGTTGACGTCATCTGCGGCCCTCTGACGTCGCTCGATTTTACGGACGCTTATGAAGTAGTGCTTAGCCCAGGCGTTGGCCCTGATTCGCCGGGTCTTGAAAGCCTGGCTGGGCGCGTTAATCCGCATACAGGCGAGCCTGTGCTGATTGGTGAAACGGCGCTGTTTGTTCGCGCGACCCAAGTCCCCATTGCGGCTATCACGGGCTCAAACGCGAAATCCACGGTGACCACTCTACTGGGTGAGATGGCCAGGGCGGCTGGTTTGCGAGTGGCGGTTGGCGGCAACCTGGGAACGCCCGCGCTGGATTTATTGGTCGAGCAGCCGGATGCAGAGCTGTATGTTCTTGAGCTTTCCAGTTTTCAACTTGAAACCACGCCTGTCTTGGGTGCAAAAGTCGCGGCTTTCTTGAATCTGAGCGAAGACCATTTGGATAGGCATGGTGATATGTCGGCCTATCGTTTGGCAAAACAATGTATTTTTAACGGCGCGCAGTATGCGGTTGTCAATCAGGACGACCCCCTGACCTGGCCTCTTCAAGCAGGGCCAGGCATTGTCAGCTTTTCAGCGAACCCGCCCATAGACACCAACTGGGGGCTGGTATGGCAAGGGGCCGAGCTTATGCTCATGCAGGGGCAGACGCCATGGGTTTCGGCAAGTGAATTGAAAATGGCTGGCCAGCACAACTATACGAATGCATTAGCGGCACTGGCAATGGGGCAGGCGTTGGCGCTTGATGCATTTGCCATGGTAGAAGCCTTAAAAGCCTTTACGGGGTTGCCTCACCGGAGCGAAACAGTGGCCTGTATTAATGGGGTGACGTGGATAAACGACTCGAAAGGCACCAATGTTGGGGCAACATTAGCCGCTATTGAAGGGTTGGGCGCTACGTTAACAGGTCGCTTGATTTGGTTGGCGGGTGGTGTAGGTAAAGGCGCTGACTTTTCGCCGTTAGCGGTGCCGTTGGCGCGCTGCGCGCGGCTGGCACTGCTATTTGGTGCTGATAGTGAGCGAATTTCAGACGCGGTAGCGGCGCATGTGCCGGTCCAGCAGGTAAATGACTTAACGCAGGCAATGAAGGCCGCATTTAGCCAAGCAGAGCCTGGCGACTGTGTGTTGCTGTCGCCTGCCTGTGCAAGCCTGGACCAGTTTCCCAACTACCAGGTTCGAGGTGATGCTTTTCGTCGCTGGGTGGAAAGCAGTGCGGCGGGAGTATCCTTATGAGCCGATTACAGCGCTTGCATACTGTATTAACGACGCGAAACTTCCCCTGTGATATCTGGCTCATTGCAGCTGCTGTGGCGCTTGCAGGCATTGGCTGGGTGATGGTTAGCTCGGCCTCAATAGGACTTCTGGAGAATAGCTTCTACTATTTTCGGCAGCATGGGGTTTTCTTGCTCATTTCAACGTTAGGCTGCTTGTTTATGCTTAGCGTACCCCTTGAAGTATGGCGCCAGAATGCGGCACTGATTTTTTTAATAAGCATAGCATTGTTGGTAGGCGTGTTGCTGTTTGGTCAGGAAATTAACGGCAGTAAGCGCTGGATAGCGCTGCCGGGCCCGCTGCCTAGTCTTCAAGTATCTGAGCTTGGTAAAATAGGCCTTATCTTTTACATGGCGATGTTTATGTCGCGTTTTACCTATGATTTACGCCGCCGTGTTTTTACCATGTGGCGTCCCATTGCGGTGTTGGCGCTACCCGCAGGACTGCTGTTTTTAGCGCCCGACTTTGGCGGCATGGTGGTCTACACCACGTGTGTCATTGGCATGTTAATGATGAGTGGTGCATCGCTCGTGTTACTTATTGGCAGCGGTACTGTTTTGGGATTTGGTGCGGTCATGATGGTGGCGCTGGAGCCTTATCGTCTGGCGCGTTGGACCAGTTTTTTGGATCCGTGGGCAGACCAGTTCGCAACCGGCTATCAGTTGACCCAAGCGCTGATTGCCTTTGGTCGTGGGCATGTTACAGGCACCGGGTTAGGTAATAGTGTCCAGAAACTGCACTATTTACCCGAGGCGCATACCGATTTTATCTTTGCCGTTATTGCCGAAGAGCTGGGCATGATTGGCGCTATTGCGATTATCCTGCTGTTTACTCTATTGATTAGTCGCGCCATGTGGATTGGTCGGAAGGCTGAGCTTGCGGGCCATCTTTTTGGTGCTTACGTAAGTTACGGTATTTGTTTTGTTATTGCCTCTCAGGCATTTATCAATATGGCGGTAAGCTCGGGGCTACTGCCCACCAAGGGACTGACCTTGCCTTTGATAAGTTATGGTGGTTCGAGCTTACTGGTTATTGGCATGATGATTGGTCTGCTTTTGCGGGTTGACGCAGAAACACGACAGCGGCCGAGCCGTGCGCCAACCCCCTATAAACCGCGCCATGAGCCGCGGTTATCGAAATAATTTTCAAGGAGTCGTTTGTGACGGTGAACGCACATCGGCGTGTTTTAATCATGGCAGGAGGAACGGGCGGGCATGTGATCCCCGCGCTTTCCCTTGCGCGTGCGCTTATGGCGCAAAACATTGACGTTGAGTGGTTGGGTAGCCCCAGAGGTATTGAAAACAGGCTGGTGCCCGAGGCCGGTATTAAGCTGCATACCATTGCTGTTAGCGGGTTGCGCGGTAATGGTGTGGCCGGCTGGTTTAAAGCGCCTGTGAACCTTAGTCGAGCTATTTGGCAGGCACGTGACGTCATAAAAAGCTTTAAGCCGCAGCTGGTGGTTGGCCTCGGTGGTTTTGCCAGTGGTCCGGGCGGGCTTGCTGCGTGGCTATCGGGTATTCCGCTGGTCGTTCATGAGCAAAATGCAGTTGCCGGCTTAACCAACCGCGTGCTTTCTCGCTTGGCGACGCGCAGCTATGCTGCCTTTTCTGAAGCGTTCGGTACGCGGGCAGACGTCATTGGCAACCCCGTGCGTGAAGATATAGCGACACTTGGCCAAGTGCCGCGTACGGTCGAGGCATTACAGGGGCGTCCGCTGCGCTTGTTAGTGGTGGGGGGGTCATTAGGTGCTGTGGCATTAAATGAACGCTTGCCTCAAGCGATTGCTGCGCTACCACCCGGTAAGCGCCCGGAAATACGCCACCAGGCCGGGAAGTCGCGGGACGCTCAAACGGCACAAGGGTACGCCGAACATGGCATACAGGCCGATGTTTCCCCGTTTATTGATGATATGGCCGCAGCGTATGATTGGGCTGATTTGGTGGTTTGTCGAGCGGGGGCGTTAACGGTTGCAGAGCTGGCGGCTGCGGCAAAGCCCTCGCTTCTTGTTCCGTTTCCTTTTGCGGTCGATGATCACCAGCGAGTCAATGCCAATGTACTGGTTAATGCGGGTGCTGCGCTATGCGTTGTGCAATCCGCGCTGACGCCTGAGCGTTTAACGCACTATTTAAATGACCTATTAGAGCCCGCTACGCTGGCGCTGATGGCTTCCCGTGCACGCCAGGCTGCGCACCTGGATGCCACAGAGCGATTAGCCGAAGGATGCCTGGCGATACTACACAAAGGAGAAAACGTGTGACCGACTCAGTAACCCCATCGTCGCTGCAACGCATAAGCTCAAGCGGCCCGGGTATGCGCCGTATTCAGCATATTCATTTCGTCGGTATCGGTGGCGCGGGCATGTGTGGTATTGCCGAAGTATTGGCCAATCAAGGTTACAGCGTCAGTGGCAGTGATATGAAAGCCTCTTCGGTTATTGAGCGGCTTCGCGTGTGTGGTGTTCGGGTTGAGATTGGCCATGCCGAGGAGAATGTCGAAGGGGCCGACGTTGTGGTTGTTTCAAGCGCCGTTGATACGACCAACCCTGAAATTCGCTGGGCACATGAGCACCGTGTCCCCGTGGTGCGTCGTGCCGAGATGCTGGCAGAGTTAATGCGATTTCGTCACGGCATTGCGGTTGCCGGTACCCATGGAAAAACAACCACGACCAGCTTAACGGCGACACTGTTAGCCGAAGGCGGCCTGGACCCGACCTTTGTCATTGGTGGGAAGTTGACCAGTGCCGGTACCAATGCGCGCCTGGGTGAAGGGGATTATCTGGTTGCAGAGGCGGATGAGTCTGACGCTTCATTCCTGCATTTACAGCCAATGGTGTCGATAGTTACCAATATTGATGCTGACCATATGAGCACCTATGGTGGCGATTTCGAACGGTTAAAAGATACCTTTATCGAATTTCTGCACAACCTGCCGTTCTACGGGTTGGCTATATTGTGTATCGATGACCCGCATGTACGGGCACTGCGAACTCAGATTAAGCGCCAGTTCGTTACCTACGGTTTTGAAGACGATGCCGATTATCGGATTACCGATTTTGTGCAGCAAAGTGGTGAAGTTTCCTTTACGGCTTTGCGGCCTGGTCAGGCCGCGCCCTTAAACGTGCGGCTTGCCATGCCTGGTCAGCACAATGCGCTTAATGCGATGGCAGCGATTGTTGTTGCTACGGATGCAGGCGTGAGTGACGAGGCGATTTTGCGCGGTCTGGCGGGGTTTGCTGGGGTAGGGCGGCGCTTTCAAGTGCATGGCCATTTCCCTGCGCCTAAAGCGCCCGGCAAGATTATGTTAGTGGATGATTATGGCCATCATCCGCGCGAAGTGGATATGGTCATCAGAGCAGTCCGCGCTGGCTGGCCTGAGCGTCGTTTAGTGATGCTTTATCAGCCCCACCGCTACAGCCGGACTCGGGATCTCTATGAAGATTTCGTTCGAGTACTGTCCCAGGTAGATACGCTGGTACTTTTAGACGTATACAGCGCGGGCGAGGCGGTTATCCCTGGCGCTGAAGGGCGCACGCTTGCAGGTTCGATTCGTCAGCGCGGTGAGGTAGACCCGCTTTTTGTTGAACATAAGCAGGAGCTGCCAGCGCTATTGGCCAATGTACTGAGACCCGACGACATCCTAATTACTCAGGGGGCGGGCGACGTAGGTGGTATCTCGCTCAGCTTGGCCAAGGCGAAGCTGCAAATGAGTGAGGTGGAACTGTGAGCCTGAAAGACGTCAATATTGATTGCTCACGTGTGGTGGTGGTTTACGGCGGTTCTTCTGCTGAGCGTGAGGTTTCCCTTAAAAGTGGTGCCGCTGTACTTGAGGCGCTAAAACGCCAAAAGATTAACGCAGAAGGCTATGACTTACGCGATAAGGGGTTAGCCGGACTTGAGGCTATGGCGCCATCGGCGATATTTGTCGCTCTGCATGGTCGTGGTGGTGAAGACGGGACGCTGCAGGGCGCGCTTGAGCTCTTGGGTATTCCCTATACCGGTAGTGGCGTTATGGCGTCAGCACTGGGAATGGATAAGCAGCGCACCAAGCAGGTTTGGCAAGCCATTGGGCTGCCCACGCCGGAAAGCATTATGCTGACGGCTGATGCAGACTGGGCCGGAGTGGTCGCCACGCTTGGGTTGCCGATGATGGTTAAGCCAGTACATGAAGGCTCCACGCTTGGGATCAGTATAGTTAAAAGCCAGGAGGCGCTTGAGGCCGCCTATCGCGAAGCGGCACAATTTGATGCCCGAGTGATGGCCGAGCGCTTTGTGGTCGGTGAGGAGTACACGGTGGCGCTGCTGGATGAGCGTGTATTGCCCGCTATTCGGGTCGAAGTGCCTGGCGGATTCTACGACTATGAAGCCAAATACGTTTCCAATACGACCCAGTACCATCTTCCTTGTGGGCTTACCGCAGAAGAGGAAGCGCAGCTGGCAACGCTGTGCCAGCACGCGTTTGCGGCCATTGGTTGTGAAGGCTGGGGGCGTGTGGACGTGATGCGGGATGCCAATGGCCAGTTCTGGCTATTGGAAGTTAATACCGTGCCTGGCATGACCGATCACAGTTTGGTGCCTCAAGCCGCTGCCTATGCGGGCATCGAATTTGATGACCTGGTGGTGCAGATACTCCACTCTGCCGGAAAGCAGAACGCATCATGATGAGGCCTTATGAAAAGGCGTAATGCCTGGTTTGGTATCCTGCTTCTGGCGTTACTGTTAGTGGCAGGAGGGCGCGCGCTATGGCTATGGCTGGATCGGCCCATCGAGCGTGTTTCCATCCGTGGGGAGTGGGATTACGTAAGCGCAGACTACCTACGCACTCAGCTTGCCCCTTTGGTTCAAGGTGCCACTTGGTTATCGGCTGATTTAGGCGTGCTGCGTAACCGGGCCCTGGAGATTGGCTGGCTTAAAGAAGTACGTATTTCTCGTGAGTGGCCGAATGCGCTGGTGTTTGAACTGGCGGAACAAGTGCCCGTTGCGCGCTGGAATGATGACTTTTTGCTTAACCCGAAAGGCGAGCCCTTTGCTTTTGCACCTCTGGCGGTGCCTTCAGGTCTTCCTGATCTTGCGGGCCCCAGCGGAAGCAGTGAAGAGGTGCTAAATTACTATCATCGCCTAACACCTTATTTCGCAAACTTGTCGTTGGCACTTACTCAGTTTCGATTAGAGCCGCGCGGTGCATGGCGTGTACAGCTAAGTAACGGTACCTGGATTATGCTGGGCCGGCGCGAGCATGAAGTGCGTTTGGCACGCTTAGCGGCCTCCTGGCAGCGCGAATTATCAAGGTATAGTGAGCATATTCGTTATATTGATCTGCGCTATCCTAACGGTGTCGCTGTTGCCTGGCATGGTCAGAGCGATTTTGAGGCATCAGAAGACTAACTCAAGTTTTAATTAACGCGCTTTAGCCATGATAAGTCGCCGACAGCGCGTAAAAACGCATTAATGGGGTTTAAATTACACTTCAAGCCCATTATTGTGGGCTTGGGCTGGTCGTATTATGCCAATTGTTTCTATACTATGGGATATCGGTGATTTTGTAGATTTAAACTTTACATCAGCGTACAGCGCTATTGAGCTATCAGCGCTTACCGGTTGCAAGTTATAATAGGCAAAGAATAAGTTGGTTTAAGTATCCCTATTTATTTTAATTTAAAAAGTTTACAAGGAGAATTCCCGACTCATGGCAGGCTCACCCAATGCATCGAATATGGTGGTCGGGCTGGACATTGGAACGTCCAAGGTCGTCGCAATTGTCGGTCAACCTACCGATGATGGCGGCATTGAAATTGCTGGTATCGGCTCGCATCCGTCACGGGGTATGAAGCGAGGCGTTGTCATTAATATTGAATCAACCGTTCAATCTATTCAGCGCGCTGTGGAAGAAGCCGAGCTTATGGCTGGCTGCGATATTCACTCGGTATATGTGGGCATTGCGGGTAGTCATATTAGCTCGATGAATTCAGATGGCGTGGTCGCTATTAAAGAGCGTGAAGTTACTCCTTCTGATATTGATCGCGTTATTGATTCAGCGAGGGCAAGGGCGGTTTCAGAAGGTCAGCGCGTTTTACATGTACTGCCCCAGGAATTTGCAATTGATGCACAAGGCGGTATTCGCGAGCCCTTGGGCATGTCCGGTGTACGTTTAGAAGCGCAAGTTCATCTGGTAACGGCAGCACTCAACGCGGTACAGAATATTGAGAAATGTGTTCGACGCTGTGGTTTGGACGTCGACTCAATTATCCTGGAGCAGCTGGCATCCAGCATGGCAGTGTTGACCGAAGACGAGCGTGAATTAGGCGTTTGCATGGTGGATATCGGTGGTGGAACCACTGATATGGCCATCTTTACTGAAGGTGCCATTCGACATACGGCCGTTATACCAATTGCTGGTGATCAGGTCACCAACGATATTGCCATGGCGCTACGTACACCGACGCAGCACGCAGAAGAGATCAAGGTTAAATACGCTTGTGCCTTAACGCAATTGGCCGCAAGCGATGAAATGATTAAGGTTCCTAGCGTGGGTGATCGTCCGTCACGCGACTTGTCGCGTCAGGCGCTCGCAGAAGTGGTCGAACCACGCTATGAAGAGCTATTTACACTGGTTAGAGACGAATTACGTCGCAGTGGCTATGAAGACATGGTTGCCGCTGGTGTTGTGCTCACTGGTGGCACCTCACGTATGGAAGGGGTCGGCGAACTGGCGGAAGAGATATTCCACATGCCGGTTCGTATTGCTTGTCCGCAAAACGTTAAAGGTTTAGCGGATGTCGTGCGAAACCCCATTTATGCGACAGGTGTCGGCTTATTGCACTATGCACTGCAAGAAGCGCGGCATGGGCAGGGTCTAGAAAGCCACGGGGGAGTCATTGCACCTCATAAAGGTCGCAACGAGCTCTCTCGACGTGATATCAAGGAAGACCATTCGGCGCTGGCCAGAATCAAGGGCTGGTTCAAAGGAAATTTCTGACAGGGCCGCAAGCGCGGTTCAGGAGACGGGGCTTATGTTTGAATTGGTAGATAACGCACCCTCAAGTAGTGCGGTCATAAAAGTAGTCGGTGTTGGTGGTGGTGGCGGCAATGCCGTCAATCACATGGTTGAAAGTAACATTGAAGGCGTTGAATTTATTTGCGCCAATACCGATGCCCAGGCGCTTAAACGCGTATCCGCAAAAACAGTATTACAGCTAGGTGGTGAAATCACCAAGGGGCTCGGTGCTGGCGCCAACCCTGAGGTAGGTCGTCAGGCCGCGATGGAAGATCGTGACCGAATCGCTGAGCTGCTTGAAGGCGCCGATATGGTCTTTATTACCGCTGGTATGGGCGGTGGTACAGGCACCGGCGGCGCGCCAGTGGTTGCGCAAGTTGCCAAAGAACTGGGTATTTTAACGGTAGCTGTCGTTACGCGGCCTTTCCCGTTTGAAGGCCCCAAGCGTATGCGCGCTGCCGAAGAGGGAATGAAAGAGCTCTCTCAACATGTTGATTCGCTGATCACCATACCCAACGAAAAGCTTTTATCCGTACTGGGTAAAAGCGCGACGCTATTAACTGCGTTTAGCGCTGCCAACGATGTATTGCTTGGCGCTGTTCAAGGTATTGCCGAGCTGATTACAAGCCCTGGTATTATCAACGTCGACTTTGCTGATGTGCGTACTGTTATGTCTGAAATGGGCATGGCGATGATGGGTACGGGCGGTGCTACCGGCGAGAACCGCGCCCGCGAAGCAGCTGAAAAAGCTATCCGTAGCCCGCTTCTGGAAGATATCGATCTGCATGGTGCGCGAGGCATTCTGGTCAATATTACGGCAGGCCCGGACCTGTCGATTGGCGAGTTCAACGATGTAGGTGCCACCGTTCAAGAGTTTGCTTCACAAGAAGCGACCATTGTCGTGGGAACTTCCATCGATATGGAAATGTCTGATGAGCTGCGTGTTACTGTTGTTGCTGCTGGATTAGATGGCGCGAAAGCTGCCAAAGCGACGACACGTGAACCTGCACGTCGCTCTTCTGCTGACTCTTCTGATTACCGTAAGCTACAGCAGCCTACCGTAATGCGTCAGCAAGCAACTGCCCGTGCAGAGGCGCCTGAACACGCGCCCAAACCGCGTCCGGAAAAGAGTCGCTCAGCCGATGCTGACGACTATCTGGACATACCTGCTTTCTTGCGCCGTCAGGCCGATTGATTGTTTCTATAGGTTTACCGGGCCAGCAAACGAGTGTTTTATTGGTTAAAACGCTCGTTTGCTGTTAAAGTGAACACTGTTTGATAACTTTCCTTCCCCTACGGTACTACCGTCATTAGAGTTCGACCACTGCCCATGATCAGACAACGCACCCTACAAAACGTCATCCGCGCCACTGGAGTGGGTCTGCACTCCGGCAAAAAAGTCCACATGGCTTTGCGTCCGGCGCCGACAAACACCGGGATTGTG
Source organism: Halomonas sp. AOP43-D1-4 (assembly GCF_052446175.1). Lineage (NCBI taxonomy): Bacteria > Pseudomonadati > Pseudomonadota > Gammaproteobacteria > Oceanospirillales > Halomonadaceae > Halomonas > Halomonas sp. AOP43-D1-4. The sequence continues at coordinate 111,531 of NZ_JBQSVY010000001.1, read as the reverse complement.
TTTGTTAGAACCGATCTGGAGCCTGTGGTACATATACCCGCACGCGCAGAGTTAGTGGAAGACACAACACTTTGCACCGCGCTTTCACACGAAGGTGTGAAAGTGGCAACGGTTGAGCATTTGATGTCAGCGTTTGCAGGACTAGGCATCGATAATGCTTACGTTGACCTAAGTGCTCCCGAAGTGCCGATTATGGACGGTAGTGCCAGCCCGTTTGTGTTTTTAATCCAATCGGCGGGTATTCTTGAACAGGATGCAGCAAAGAAATTTATACGCATCAAGCGTCGCGTCGCGGTTAAAGATGGCGATAAAGAAGCCGTTTTCCTTCCGCACCAAGGGTTCAAGGTCTCGTTTGCCATTGACTTCGACCACCCGGTTTTCGAACAGCAGAAACAAACCGCGCTTATCGATTTTTCGACGACTTCTTTTGTGAAAGAAGTTTCTCGGGCGCGCACCTTTGGGTTTATGAAGGATTTGGAGTTTTTGCGCTCTAATAACCTGGCCCTGGGGGGGAGTCTGGATAATGCGATCGTGGTTGATGATTATCGCATCGTCAATGAAGGCGGTTTGCGTTACGAAGATGAGTTCGTCAAGCACAAGGTGCTGGATGCGATCGGCGATTTGTATCAGTTAGGCTACAGCCTGATTGGTGAGTTTCACGGTACAAAATCTGGCCATGCGCTGAATAACCAGCTTTGCCGCGAATTGATGGCACAGCCTGATGCTTATGAAATCGTGACGTTTGAAGATGAAAAAGCCGTTGCGCCTATTTCGTACGCAGCGCCTGCAATGGCCTAACTGCCAAGCAGGAGTGTCAGATATTCGCTATGACGCGCTATCCAGGTTTCTCCTTTGGTAGTGCTCAAGCTCGATAACTGCCCTTGATGAAAAAAGCACCGCTCAGGCGGTGCTTTTGCGTTTCTGGCATTTGAAAAGTGCGCAAGGCGCGCGGCACGCTTATTTTGGTGCGTGAGACGCAAGGCGCTCTAACGCTTTACGCAGCGCAGGATTGTGTGTGTCGCTTGCGCACTCGCTGAGCGTTTTTCCCGCACTGGCGGATAAGTGTCGGGTATTACGCAAAGGCGCCTCAACTGGACGGACGGGGCGCACTTTAAAGGTAAAGCCGTTCACAGCCTCAAAGCCTGGCAGTTGATGTAGCAGCGTCAACAGCCGCTGCTGTTCAAAGCGCAACCATGTCAGCCAGCTTGCCTGCCCACTGATCAGGGTTAAGCGCCCATCGCGAAAGCCGCCGACAAAGATATGTGGGCGCATCTCTTCTGGCAGATGGGCTCTTAAATGACACTGGGCTTGATCTATCAAGCGAGACTGACGCATTAATTGGCCAATATCCCCTGACTTGTTTAGCAGACGGGCGATGGGCTGTGCGCGAGAACGCTTAACCTTTATACTCATACGCTTGAATCCTGGGGTAACCCCTCAATATATAGCCAAGTAGCGGCATCGACACGGATGCATTACTTATTTGCAGAGCCTAACACGCTCAGGAGCCAATCCACAGCATGCCCTCCACGCTTAACACCTTTTCTGCTTTGCCGCGACGTAACCGTCGCTATGGCTTGGCGCGTTGGTGGCTGGCAGGGCTCCTGGTAAGCTGCTTACTGCCCAATAGTTTAGTGCCTTTTGATGCCATGCGGGGGGCTGAGCGTAACGTCTGCGTGTGTTTGTGGGTACCGGCTATTTTACGTGCTCAATCGCATTGGATCGCCAAAAGGCGACGCGCATTGCGCGGTTGGCAGCAGCGATTTAAACGTATCGCGGTGCAGCGCCACTTTTTACCTGTTTATGATTTTATAAAGCGCCAGGTAGCCGCACACGATGTGCTTACCCAGCGCGGTCCGCCCGCTTAACTCACGGTTTTCTAAAACGTACTTTACTTGCCTTATACGGAACAGGGCGAAGCCCATTGGTTCGCTCAAGATGATTTGGAAATTTCATGATTAATAATTTGTTACGCAAGGTTGTTGGCTCCAAGAACGACCGTGAAGTAAAGCGCATGCACAAAAACGTTCGCAGTGTGAACGTGCTCGAAGCTGAGCTTGAAGGATTAAGCGACGCTGAATTACAAGGTAAGACAGCGGAGCTGCGTTTGCGCCTGGAAAATGGCGAGGCGCTGGATAGTTTGTTGCCTTCTGCGTTTGCGATTGTGCGAGAGGCCAGCAAGCGCGTCATGGGTATGCGGCATTTTGATGTACAGATGGTGGGGGGCATGACCCTGCACCGTGGTCGTATTGCTGAAATGAAAACCGGCGAAGGTAAAACGCTGGTAGCAACACTGGCCGTTTATCTCAATGCGCTGCCTGCAAAGGGCGTACACGTTGTCACCGTCAATGACTACCTTGCCCGCCGTGATGCCGAGTGGATGCGCCCGCTGTATGAGTTTTTAGGGCTTTCTGTTGGGGTTATCTTTTCCGGCCAAACCGGGGAGGAGAAACGCCATGCTTATCGGTGTGATATTACCTACGGTACCAATAACGAATTTGGCTTTGACTACCTGCGCGACAACATGGCGTTCTCTTTGGAGGATAAGGTGCAGCGTGGCCTGCACTATGCCATTGTTGATGAGGTGGATTCTATCCTGATTGATGAGGCGCGTACGCCGTTGATCATATCAGGTGCGGTGGATGAAAATACCAATCTTTATAACGTCGTTAATCAGCTTGCCCAGCAGTTGGAAGAGGGTGAGGTCTCGGAAGATGACGACCAGCCTGCAACTGGCGATTTTGTGCTGGAGGAGAAGCAAAAGCAGGTTGAGCTGACCGAGCAGGGGCATAACAGGGTTGAAGAGCTGATGCAGGCGGAAGGCCTTCTTAAAGAGGGTGAATCGCTTTACGCCGCTCAAAACCTGAATTTACTTCAGCACATGCATTCTGCGCTCCGGGCACGCCATCTCTACAACAAGGATGTTGATTACATTGTAGTGGAAGACCAGGTGGTCATCGTTGATGAGCATACTGGACGGACGATGCCTGGCCGCCGTTGGTCTGAAGGGCTTCACCAGGCTGTTGAAGCGAAGGAAGGGGTGACCGTTCAGCGCGAGAGCCAGACGCTGGCATCCACCACCTTCCAGAACTATTTCCGTCTGTATGAAAAACTGGCAGGCATGACCGGTACTGCTGATACGGAAGCCTTTGAGTTCCGTCAGATTTATGGGCTTGATGTTATCGTCATCCCCACCAATCGCCCGTTAGCCCGTAAAGACCTTAACGACCTGGTCTACCTTAGCGCCGAAGAGAAGTACGAGGCGATTATTAAGGACGTTCAGGTCGAGACAGAGGCAGGCCGCCCGGTGTTGGTAGGTACGGCGTCCATCGAGACGTCTGAATATCTGGCGCACTTAATGCGCGAAGCGGGGCTGAAGTTCAATGTCCTGAATGCCAAGCAGCACCAGAGTGAAGCCGAGATTATTGCTCAGGCAGGGCGTCCTGGCGCGATCACTATTGCCACCAACATGGCCGGTCGAGGTACCGATATTATGTTGGGGGGCAACTGGGAAGCTGACGTTGCCAAGCTGCAAAACCCAAGCCAGGCGCAGATTGATGCATTAAAAGCCGAGTGGAAGCAGCGTCACGATGGTGTGCTGGAAGCCGGTGGCCTGCACGTTATTGGTTCGGAACGCCATGAGTCTCGGCGCATTGATAACCAGTTGCGTGGACGTTCTGGTCGTCAAGGCGATCCAGGTTCAACGCGCTTCTTCTTGTCGTTGGAAGATAGCCTGATGCGGCTATTTGGTTCTGACCGCGTTAAGCGTCTCATGCAGGCATTGGGCCTGGAGCGCGGCGAAGCCATTGAGCACAAAATGGTATCTAACGCCGTTGAGCGTGCCCAGAAAAAAGTGGAAGGGCGTAACTTCGATATTCGTAAGCAGTTGCTTGAATATGATGACGTGGCAAACGACCAGCGCCGGGTTATTTACGAGCAGCGCAATGAGGTTCTGGCCTCTGATGACATTGCAGAAGCTATCGTGGGTATTCGTGAAGAAGTCATGGAAGACACCATTAACGACTTCGTTCCGCCGCAGAGTTTAGCCGAGCAGTGGGATCTGGCTGGGCTTGAAATGCACCTTAAGACAGAGTTCAACTTGGATGCCCCGGTGGTCCAGTGGGCCGCTGATGATGAGCGCTTTAGCGAAGAGAAGCTGCGTGAGCGTCTGCAAGACATGCACCATGACGCTTATGCGGCCAAGGTGGATGCCGCAGGCGCGACCCTGATTCGTCGTTTTGAGAAGCAGGTCATGCTTCAGGTTCTGGATACGCGTTGGAAAGAGCACTTGCAGTCCATGGATCACCTGCGTCGGGGCATCCATTTACGCGGCTACGCACAAAAGAACCCCAAGCAAGAGTACAAGCGTGAATCGTTTGAATTGTTCCAGCACCTGCTGACCAATATTAAAGCGGATGTCACCCGTATTCTAAGCCATGTTCAGGTACGTCAGCCTGAAGAAGTTGATGCGCTGGAGCAAAAGCGGCGTGAAGAGTTGGCCCGCGAAAAAGCCGCGGCCGCTAATCGTCACGATGATGCTTCTTCCAGTGAAAGCGGATTAAGCGGTGAAAACAGTGATGTGGAAAGCACTGAGCAGGACGCACGCCCTGTCCGTCGCGAAGGGCCGAAAGTCGGCCGCAACGACCCGTGTGTATGTGGTTCAGGTAAGAAGTACAAGCAGTGCTGCGGTAAATTAAGCTAATCAGAAGCGGTCTGGATTTAGGTAGAGGAGACGATCATGGCGGTGGGAAATAGTCCCTTTCCGGTGATGCCCCCCTTGGCTGGGGTGCGCTTGGGAAGTGCAATGGCGGGTATTAAAAAGCCGGGTCGTCGTGACATGGTAGTTATTGAGCTACCCGCCTCGGCAACCGTGTCTGGTGTGTTCACGCGAAATGCCTTCTGCGCTGCCCCGGTGTCGGTTGCCAAGGCGCATATTGAGCGCTGCCGCGAGCAGGGCCAGGCACCGCGTTACTGGCTAATTAATACCGGTAATGCGAATGCGGGCACCGGCAAACAGGGGCTTCATGATGCCTACGCCAGCTGTAAAGCGGTAGCAGAGCAAGCTGGCGTTGCCGAGCATCAGGTACTGCCTTTCTCAACGGGGGTTATCGGTGAACCACTTCCCATGGAGCACCTTTTAGCCGGTATCACGCCAGCGCTTGCGTCAGGTGCTGACAATAGTCAGGCGTGGCAACATGCCGGTGAAGGGATTTTAACCACCGACACCCGAGCCAAAGGTGCCAGCGTTACCGTGAAGGTTAGTGACGGGTCAGTTACTATCAATGGCATCACTAAAGGCTCAGGCATGATTAAACCCAACATGGCGACCATGTTGGGCTTTGTCGTCACGGATGCTGCTATTGAACAGTCATTACTGGATCGCTTGTTACGCGAGACGGTGGATACCTCGTTTAACTGCATTACCGTGGATAGCGACACTTCAACCAATGATGCGTGCATGCTTGCAGCGACAGGTACGGGAACGGCGATTGAAGACGACGAGGATATCGCTGTCTTCCGTGATGCATTGCAGCAGGTAATGACGAGCTTGGCTCAGGCGATCATCCGTGATGGTGAGGGCGCGACAAAGTTTGTGACGCTCCAGGTTGATGGCGCAGAAAGTCGTCAGGAAGCGCTGGATGTCGCATTTACCGTCGCCCACTCACCCTTGGTGAAAACAGCGCTTTACGCCTCTGATGCTAACTGGGGGCGTATTCTGGCCGCAGTAGGGCGAGCGCCTGTGGCTGATTTTGACGTGGACCGCATTGTCATTGACCTGGCAGATGTTCGCCTGGTTGAAGAAGGTGGTCGTGCGGCTGGGTATACGGAAGCCGCAGGCAGTGCCGTCATGGCGCAAGACGAAATTACGATTCGCATCAGTTTAGGGCGCGGTCAGGAGAGTGCCACCGTATGGACCTCTGATCTTTCCCATGACTATGTGTCGATCAACGCAGACTATCGTAGCTAGTTAGCCAGTCACCGACTGGGTTTGGCAGTCATAAAGGGCTCACGCAGCGAGTAAGCGCCGGCACTGATCCGCCGGTGCGCACACAGTGGATAAAGACGTAATGAATGTAATGGTAAAACGACGAGTTCATGTTGCGGCAGCAGCCATCATTAGTGCCGATCAGAAGCAAGTGCTGATTGCACGTCGGCCCTCGAATGTCGATCAGGGTGGCTTGTGGGAGTTTCCGGGTGGGAAACTCGCGCCTTATGAAACAGGACTTGAGGGCCTTAAGCGCGAGCTGCACGAAGAGCTTGGTGTTGAGATTGTACGTGCGCAGCCCTTGATCCGTGTGCATCACGAATATCCTGACAAGCATATTTTGTTAGATGTTTGGCAGGTTCATGAGTTTGCTGGCGAGCCTTTTGGTCGCGAAGGCCAAGCCGTGCGTTGGGTGCCGATGGAGGAGTTGGCTAATTATCCGTTCCCGGCGGCCAACCTGCCGATCCTGCGTGCTGTGATGCTGCCCACTGAATATCTGATTACAAAAGAAGAGGCTGACGAGGCGCGTTTTGATACGCTCCTGGAGCGGGCCTTGAAAGAAGACAACATTCGCTTGGTGCAGCTGCGTGCCAAGCAGCTTGATGAAGCCGCTTATCTTAAGCGCGCTGAACGCGCTTTGCGCATGTGTCATGAGTATGGCGCCAAGCTTCTACTCAACGGCGAGCCTGCGCTGCTTGAACATGTGGATGCCGATGGTATTCATTTAACCAGCGAGCGCTTGATGCAGCTGGATCGACGTCCGATTGCCGAGCAAAAGTGGCTCTCTGCCTCGACACATGACCAAACTCAGCTCTCCAAAGCGGCGCTGCTGGGGTGTGATTTTGTGACGCTGTCACCGCTTCGCACTACGCCTTCACATCCGGAAGTAGCGCCGATGGGCTGGCATGATTTTCAACAACTGGTTGAGCGTGCCGGAATGCCGGTCTTTGCGCTGGGTGGAATGACACGCTTTGATGCCAATCACGCCCGCGCCGTAGGCGCCCAAGGCATCGCCTCGATTCGCGATTTCTGGAAGTGATAAGTTTGTTACTGCTGACGTAATGGCGTAAGTCAGCGCTGCGGTACGTGCAGAAATAGGTACTAGAAAAAACGCCTGCCAGATGATTTTGGCAGGCGTTTTCCGTCAAAGACCGCTACGTTAAACTGGCCTATAGATCGATAACGCCTAGTCGCGAAAGCGGCGGGTTAGATCGCTATAGGCATCGATACGGCGATCACGCAGGTAAGGCCAGATACGGCGAGTATTTTCGCAGCGCGCCATATCAATGGTCACAACCAGTTGTTCAGCTTCTTCACCGGCATGGGCAAGTAGCTCGCCCTGAGGCCCACAAATAAAGCTGCCTCCCCAAAACTGAATGCCATCGCCCACGCCTGAATGGTCGGTTTCAAATCCCACGCGGTTGGCAACAATCACCGGTAAGCCATTGGCGACGCCATGCGAGCGCTGGATTAACGTCCAGGCATCTTTTTGGCGGGTTTGTTCCGCAATATCATCGTTAGGATCCCACCCAATCGCCGTGGGGTAGAGCAGCAAGTCTGCTCCGGCCAAGGCCATCAGGCGAGCCGCTTCCGGGTACCACTGATCCCAGCACACCAGCACGCCCAAACGGCCAAGCGAAGTATCAATTGGTGTAAAGCCTTCTGCACGGCTCGCATCGTGGTCACCAGGGGTGAAGTAAAACTTCTCATAAAAGCCTGGGTCATCAGGGATGTGCATTTTCCGATACTGACCCACCCGGCCTTTATCTCGGTCGTATACCACCGCCGTGTTGTGATAAAGCCCTGGTGCGCGCCGCTCAAACAGCGAGCCGACCAGCACGATATCCAATTCGCGAGCAAGTGCGGCCAGGTGCTGTCCGGTCGGGCCATCCAGCGGTTCGGCCAGGTCGAACAGGGCCGGATCTTCATACTGGCAGAAGTAGTGGGTAGCATGCAGCTCTTGCAGCATGACAAGCTGAGCGCCACGTTCTACGGCATCACGAATGCCCGCTTCACTGGCTGCCAGGCTCTGCGCTTTATCGGGCCAGGCAAACTGTTGCACTATGCCAACCGTTAGGTCAGAGGTTACCTTGATAGACATCCTGGCTCCTTACTGATGAAAAGAGGTGGTGAGCGTGCCCTTGGGCAACTGCATGGTCAGGCAGTGTAAGCTGCCATGTTGACGAATAACGCTCGAGCACTCAATGGGAATGAGCGCATGGTTGGGGAACGCTTCGGCCAGCGCACTGAGTGCTAACGCATCAGCCGGGTCGCCGTAGGTTGGCACCAGTACTGCTTCATTAATAATCAAAAAGTTGGCATAAGTGGCTGGCAGCCGATGGCCGTCTTCAGGGTCAAAGCATGCTTGTGGCCAAGGCAGCGGGACAAGCTGGTAGGGCTCGCCGTTGCGTTGTCGAAATGCCTTTAACTCTTGCTCCATGGTGTGTAGGGCTGTGTAGTGCGGGTCTTGTAGGTCATCACAGCGCACATAAGCAATGGTCGATGGATTACAGAATCGCGCCAATGTATCAACGTGGCTGTCGGTATCATCACCTTCCAGATGCCCATTGGTTAACCAAAGCACCCGGTCGACGCCGAAATCATCGCCTATCAAGGCTTCAACGTCCTGGCGTGTTAAATGCGGGTTGCGATTAGGGTTGAGTAAGCAGGCTTCGGTCGTCAGCAGCGTACCCGCGCCATCGGTTTCGATAGCCCCGCCTTCCAATACCATATCGCGTGAAGCCACTGGGCATGCCCAGACGCCTGCATCGGCTAACGCCTGCGTCAGCCGATTATCGTTGCTGGCAGGGAATTTTCCGCCCCAGCCGGTGAAGGTGTAATCCAACAGTAGCGGCTGGCCTTCATCATCAACAACGCTAATCGGGCCGTGGTCACGCGCCCAGGTATCATCGGTAGGCGCTATGATCAGCAATAGCTTATGAGCAGGCACACCATAGGCATCGAACGTTTTGCGTACGCGGTCACAGGTGGCTTGATCTGGCATGCTGATCACTACCTGCTGGTAACGAACGGTTGCCAGCACGATGCGCTCAAGCGTTGCTTCTATACGCGATAGAAGCGATGCCCAATCGCCATCAGGGCGTGGCCAGGTCAGCTGTAGACCATCCTGGGGGTGCCATTCCGGCAGCAAGCGATATGTCATATTGGCCAAGGTTAGGAAGTCTCTTGGTAACGTTATTTGAAGTAAAGCGCTCACCGATTTAGCCAGCGCAAATGGGCGCAATGTAGGGCGTCGTCGAAGAACTTGCAAGCGTTACGTGGTTTCAGGGAACGGGCCTGGGGTCTGTTACTCTAATGCCCGTTTGCACATGCAGTATGGCTAAAAAAACCGTACCATGAGCGCTTATTAATAAGGAATGACGCCATGCTTGATCGTTTGCCTTTTCTGGTGGGGCTGCGCTACGTGCGCGCCAAACGCCGGAACCACTTTATTTCTTTTATTTCACTAACATCGATGCTGGGCCTAATGCTGGGTGTGGCGGTACTCATCCTGGTGTTATCGGTTATGAATGGTTTTGACCATGAGCTGCGTACCCGTATTTTAGGAATGGTGCCGCACACTAAAATTGAAGCAACCGATGGCCTGGTGGAGTGGGAGGCGCTGGCAGACCGATTGACGCAGCGTGAACACGTGATGGGGGCTGCACCGTATGTTGAGCAGCAGGGCATGTTTTCCGCGGGTGGCCGCAACCAGGGAGCCATGGTCAACGGTATTGATCCCGATTGGGAAGACCAGGTCTCGATTATTGGTCAGCATATGCGCCAAGGCACGTTGGCTGAATTAGTGCCAGATGAGTGGAATGTGGTGCTTGGCTCTATGCTTGCTCGTCAGCTGGGGGTGGGTGTAGGCGATCGAGTGACGCTGCTGGTGCCGGAAGCTTCTATCACCCCAGCGGGTGTCTTCCCGCGGTTAAAGCGCTTTACCGTTAGCGGTATTTTCAGCGTGGGCGCCGATTTGGACGCCAATCTCGCTTACGCCAATATCGAAGATATGAAAACCCTCGCGCGCCTTGGCGACGCGGTAGGTGGTTTGCGCCTTGAGCTTGATGATCTGTTTATTGCGGGCAGCGAGACCCAGGCCATTGTGAACGACCTGGGACCAGGCTACCGCGGCACCGATTGGACGTACTCGCATGGCAACCTTTTCCAGGCCATTCAGATGGAAAAGCGCATGATTGCACTGCTGCTAACGGTGATCATTGCCGTTGCGGCGTTCAATATTGTTTCTACTCTGGTCATGGTGGTCACCGACAAGCGTGCCGATATCGCTATTTTGCGTACCATTGGTGCTACGCCACGCTCGATCATGGGCATCTTTATCGTACAAGGCATGGCCATTGGTTTGATTGGTATTGCGATTGGCGTTGCTGTGGGCATACTGCTGGCGCTGACAGTATCTGATCTGATCGGTTGGTTTGAAGCGGCCTTTGGGATTAAGTTTCTGGATGCAGGCGTTTACTTTATCAGCGATTTGCCGTCCCAGCTTAGGTGGGATGACGTGCGCAATATTGTGTTGGCGGCCTTCGGTCTAACGTTTTTGTCCACGCTGTACCCAGCATGGCGCGCTGCTCGCGTTCAACCGGCGGATGTTCTGCGCTATGAATAAGGATGCTTCCATGTCTACTACTGGGCCGTTAACGTCTATGCAGTCAATTTCCACGCCGTCCAACGCTACGCCAGCCGCAGCAGGGGGAGCGAACGAGCCGCCTGTTATGTTGGATTGCCAAGGTTTAACGCGGGTATATAGCGAAGGACCACAAGACCTGACCGTGCTTGATAAGCTTGAACTTTCCGTTCGTGCGGGCGAACGGGTGGCGATTGTGGGTAGTTCTGGGTCGGGTAAAACCACGCTTTTAAACTTGCTGGGCGGTCTGGATCGCCCAAGCGATGGTCGGGTGGTGATCGCTGGTGAGCCACTTTCCAACTTAAACGAAGCGGCCTTAGGGACGTTTCGTAATCGCTACATTGGGTTTGTTTACCAGTTTCACCATTTGCTGGCAGAATTTACCGCCGTTGAGAATGCAGCGTTACCGTTAATTATCCGTGGTCAGTCGAAAAAAACCGCTGAAAAACGCGCTATGCAGATTCTTGAGCGTGTAGGGATGAAGGCGCGGGCTGATCATAAGCCTGGCGAGCTTTCCGGTGGTGAGCGCCAGCGGGTCGCCATTGCGCGTGCCTTGGTAACAGACCCAAGCCTGGTGCTAATGGATGAGCCTACCGGTAACCTGGATCAAACGACGGCAGCCACGATTCTAGCCCTGATGGATGAGTTGGCCAAAGAGAGTGCGTGTGCGTTTGTTATCGTGACGCATGACGTGGGGCTGGCTGCACATCAGGACAGGGTGCTTAAACTGGACGCGGGCAAGTTGGTTGAGCAGCCTCGCATGCCTTAATCATCGAACTCGGATTCGATACATGCCCGACGCCGCTGCCTATTTAGGCGGCGGCGTTTCCAATTATGAGAGACATGCCAGCGCCAAATAAGGCGAATGCCGATATTGGCGGCCACTGCTAGCACAATAGCCGTAATAAATGAGCCAACAATCAGTGGCGGTACGATATCGTGCATTTGTTCGGCAATCCAGCGCGTTGAAATACGCGTAGGTGCTTCACGTACCGGGGCTCCAAGCATAAATGTGCCAATTCGATAGTTAAAATAAAAAATCAGCGGCATGGTGAGTGGGTTGGTAATCCAGACAAGGCCTACCGAAAGTGCTAAATTACAACGGCTTAGGCGAGCGCCCACGGCAGCGACTACCATTTGAAATGGAATCGGTAGCATGGCGCAAAACAAGCCAACGCTAAAGGCGTTGGCAACGCTTCGCCGAGTTAAAAGCCACAGCCCGGGGTCGGCAATTAGCGGTGCTATAAAGCGTAGCGACCGCTGTCGCCGTAGCGTGTCGGGTCTGGGCATGTAGCGCTGCAGGAACCGGCGCGGCATGTCAGGTACTCTTGCCTATTAGTGCACCCTATTATCCATATCGCGTAGCGCTTCGGCTATGCCAAGTAGATGAAGTTCTTAAGCCAAGGAGAGTCGTATGCCGTTTGGCATGGCGATACCGGCAGCGCTAGCGGCACTGTTAGGGGCAGTAATCGCGGGATTAAGCGGTATAACGGGGGCAATGAACCCTTTTGTTGGCGTTAGCTTATTGGGCGTGCTGCTACTGATGGCCTGGCGCGCCAAGGCGGCTTTCTGGCTATTACTGGGTGGCTGGGTAATGGTTGGCATTCATCAGGAGTGGGGCAGTCGCTTGCCCGAAGGTCTCAACGGCGAAGATGTCGTTGTAAAAGCAAGGGTGCTGAGCGTAACCCCGTTGGGTGATGCACAGCGGTTACTGTTAGCGGTAAAAACCTGTGAAGGACCTACTCATCACCCCGCTTGCGATACGCTTAACAAGGTCCGTGTAACGGCGTATAACGCGCCGACTTACTATGCGGGAGAGCAGTGGCGAATGACGCTACGCCTGCGCCCGCCTCGCGGATTTGCCAACCCTGGTACGTTTGATTTTGAACAGTGGCTCTGGCGAGAAGGCATTCATGCAACGGGGTATGTACGCCAGGAGCCAGCGCCGACGCAATTGGCCACGGCTGGGTTTTCTGTACGAAAGCTGGCGCTTGATGTGCTGGAGAGGCAGCCACTCGGTGAACGAACGCGCCGCTGGCTCGCAGCCTTAACGCTGGGGGAGGGCAGCCAGCTAACCCAGGAGGACTGGTCGCTACTCAATGCCACGGGAACGACGCATCTGGTGGTTATTTCAGGCTTGCATGTGGGGCTGGTGGCCGGGTTTGCGCTATTGCTGGCAAAGCTCATCGCACGGCTAACAACGCCTTTGAACTGGCGAATGCGCGTGTGGCCCTGGTGGGTGGCCGCGCTGGTCACCATCGGTTATGCCTATCTGGCCGGTATGGAACCGCCCGCCATGCGCGCCATGGTCATGACGCTGGTAGGGCTGTGGGTGCTCAGTGGTCGACACTCCCCAGCCACTTGGCAGGCCTGGTGGCTGGCACTTGCCATTATTCTGCTGCTTGATCCGCTCTCTTTATGGCGCCCTGGGCTCTGGCTATCGTTTGTGGCTGTTGCCTGGTTGATCATTATTTGGCAAGGGCGCACGCGTCCAAAAGGGGTTAAAGGCTGGTGCTGGGCGTTGCTGCGTTCCCAGCTGTTACTGGCCCCGCTAATGGCCGCCGCCGTGCTGATCGCATTTGGACGTATGGCGCCGGGCGCGCCCATTATTAATATAATCGCCGTGCCCTGGGTAAGTTCAATCATGGTGCCGTTGGCGCTGCTGGGCTGGATATTTTCACCTCTGCCGTGGCTGGGCACGGGCATGTGGTGGTTGTTTGAGCAAGCGCTGTCGGTTTTTTACGTTTTTCTGACCGTTACGTCAGAACGATGGCCGCTGTGGGAACCTGATCATGCGCTAGTGTACCCATTAAGCGGCGCTCTTCTTTTGTTGGCTTTGTGCTGGGGTCTGCCTGGCGTGGTGTCCTGGTTGAAAGTGGGGGCTACGTGCCTAGTGGTATCGCTTGCCTGGTGGCTTCCGTTGGAGCAAATACCTAAAGGCACGTTGCGCGTAACGGTGCATGATGTGGGCCAAGGTCAGCTTATCGAGCTACGCAGCCAGCAGTACCGGCTTTTATACGATACTGGGCCACGTTTTCAGGCAGGCTTTATGCCTCTGCAAACATTGTGGTCGCCAGGCCAGCGTTTTGATGAGGTGATTGTTAGCCATGCCGACAGTGACCATGCAGGTGGTATAGGCGCGCTACTGGAGAGCCATGCAGTCACGCACTGGCGTGCGCCTCTAGGTGAAGCTCTACCGGTAACGGCCACCCCGTGCGAGCGTGGCCAGCAGTGGCAGCGCGATGGAATTACGTATCGGTTTTTATGGCCGCCTGCCGGGTCCAATGATTACTCGGCCAATGACCGCTCCTGCGTGCTGGAAGTCAGCGCGGGAGAGCATCAATTATTAATTACCGGGGATGTCAGCCGTGATATAGAGCGGCGTTTTCTAAAAGATATTGATGTGCCGCTCAGCGTATTGGTCGCCGGACATCACGGTAGCCGCACAAGTTCAGGTGTTCAGTTTGTCCAACATACGACGCCTTTGCATGTGATCTTTAGTGCAGGTCGCAATAATGCTTTCCAGCATCCGGTCGATGATGTGGTACGCCGCTTCCGAGCGTATAAGAGTTGCCTGTGGAGTACCGGGCACGATGGGGCACTGCGGTTTTGGCTTCAAAAAGATCATCCTGTGTCTATTACACCAATGCGTTGGCCATCCGGCAGTGTTCAACATGGTGGCGTTAAGCGGTGTTGATGCGCCTCGCCATAAGGTAGAATCCAGCGCATTGCACACTATTGCCAGGAGCGCGTGTGACCGATTCAAGTTGGGTTATTTATAAACGGCTACTTAGCTACGTAAAACCACACTGGCAAGCATTTGGCTTGGCCGCTGTTGGGTTTGTGGTATATGCCGCATCAAGTACGGCACTTGCTGAGATGATGAAGCGGTTAATCGACGGTATCCAAAACCCTGATGCTGCTTTTCGGCTGTTTCTTCCGCTGTTTGTTATTTTGATGTTTGCTTCGCGTGGTGTAGGCACTTTTCTAAGCACCTACTATATGGCGTATGTAGGACGCTATGTGATCCACACGCTGCGCTGCGACGTTTTTGCCCACATGCTGCATCTGCCTGGACGGTTTTTTGACCAGCACTCAAGCGGTCACCTTGTTTCGCGCGTGACCTACCATGTAGAGCAAGTGGCGGGCGCTGCAACGAACGCTGTCACCGTTATTTTGCGTGAAGGCCTGTTTGTTGTGGGATTGGTGGGTTATTTGTTCTGGACGAACTGGATGCTAACCCTACTGTTTTTAGGGGTTACCCCCATTATTGGCGTGGTGGTGAGCTATGTCAGTAAGCGCTTTCGGCGTATTTCAAAACGCATACAAAGCTCGATGGGTGATGTTACTCATGTCGCTTCCGAAGGCTTGTCAGGCTACCGCGTTGTGCGCACCTACGGCGCTGAGGATTATGAAAAGCAACGGTTTGCACGGGTAAGCGAAGAGAACCGTAAACAGAGTATGAAAGAAGCAATGACGCGGGCGATAAGCTCCCCGGTTATTCTTATGCTGGTAGCGATATCCATGGCGCTGCTGGTGTGGCTGGCCATGGCGCCGGCGATAATGGCCAATATGACGCCAGGTGAGTTTGTTGCGTTTATTACCGCAGCGGCCTTGATGATCAAGCCGGTACGCCAGCTCACTGAAATTAACAGTGAAATTCAAAAAGGACTTGCCGCCGCTTCAGAGCTCTTTGGGTTGATGGATACAGCACCGGAACAAGACACCGGCCAGCGTGTGCCCAAGCGTCTAACGGGCGAGCTGATGCTCGAAAATGTTGGCTTTCGCTATGCCGACGACCAGCCAAGCGTGCTGCATGACATCAATTTGCACGTCTCGCCTGGTGAGATGGTGGCGATTGTGGGTCGCTCAGGCAGCGGAAAATCAACCCTCGTTAGCCTATTACCACGCTTTTATCGTCTTAATGAAGGGCGCATCTTAATCGATGGTGTGGATATTAATGAGTATGCGTTAGGCCCATTGCGTCAGCAGATAGGCTTGGTCACACAGCAAGTGACGCTCTTTAATGCCACGGTGGCCGATAATATTGCTTATGGCACGGCGAACCCTGATCGTCAGGCAGTTGAAGCTGCTGCCAAGGCGGCGTATGCCAGCGAGTTTATCGATAAGCTGCCACAAGGTTATGAAACGGTGGTGGGTGAAAACGGGGTCATGCTATCGGGTGGGCAACGCCAGCGTCTGGCGATCGCCCGGGCGATTTTCAAAGATAGCCCAATATTGATTTTGGACGAGGCAACCTCCGCTCTGGATACCGAGTCTGAACGTTACATCCAAAAAGCGCTGGAGCACGTCTGCCAGGGACGCACGACACTCGTCATTGCCCATCGTCTGTCCACGATTGAGCGTGCAGATCGAATCCTGGTGATGGACCAGGGGCGTATTATTGAGCAAGGAGCGCACCAGGAGCTTCTGGACAAAGGTGGTGCCTACTCTGCGCTGTATCAACTTCAGTTTCAGGAAGCATAATGACGCTGGCGCAGCGCTGGCTTGAAGCGGGCTATCACAATAGCCCATGGCTATTGCCGCTAAGGCCATTGGGCGCGCTTTATAAGTATGCCATGGCGCGTCGTGAAGCCGCGTACGTGAGTGGCCAAAAGGCCACATGGCGTGCGCCAGTGCCGGTCATCGTGGTGGGTAATATCACCCTGGGTGGAACCGGGAAATCGCCATTAGTGGCCTGGTTAAGCCGCTGGTTGGTCACACAAGGTTGGACGCCGGGTATTGTCACGCGTGGCTATGGCGGTAAAGCCGAGCACTACCCGCTCCAGGTAACGCCCTCGACGGATCCCGCGCAAAGCGGTGACGAGCCGGTTATGTTGGCCCAGCAAACCTTGTTACCCGTGGTAGCAGACCCCAAGCGTGCGCGTGGCGCTCAAGCGTTGGTCGATCTCGGTTGCGATATTATTTTGAGTGACGACGGGCTGCAGCATCTGGCGCTTGAGCGAGACATTGAGATCGTGGTGATTGATGGGGCGCGAGGGTTGGGTAATCGTCGCTGCCTGCCTGCGGGGCCACTGCGTGAGTCGCCCGAACGTTTAGCGCGTGTAGATGCGGTGGTTGTTAATGGTGAAATAGTGAATGGTGAAATAGCGAAGGGAGACATGCGCCAATCACTTTCGGTGAGCGCCACTTCCATGCAGCTAATGCCGATAAGTTGGCGGCGCCTAAATGATGGCAAGCGCTTTCCGCTGACACCGCTACCTTTTAGCGTGCCGGTGTTTGGCGTGGCCGGTATCGGACACCCCGCGCGCTTTTTTACTACATTGCGTGATTTAGGCGTAAACGGTGAGATGCTGGCGTTGGCAGACCATCAGCGTTTTAGTGCGGATATATTTACTCCGGCGAAACAGCGGCCCGTGGTCATGACCGCCAAAGATGCGGTGAAATGCATGGGAATTGCGCCACCCAATAGCTGGATATTAGAAGTGGAGGCAACGCTTCCATTAGAATTTGAACATTGGCTGGCAGCCAGGCTGTCAGCCCTGTCCTGAAGGGGATGCATAAATGGATAAGGAACTGCTGGCAATGCTGGTTTGCCCGTTATGTAACGGCAAGCTTAAGTACGACCGCGAAGCGCAGGAACTGGTTTGTCTTTATGACGGTCTAGCGTATCCGATACAAGAAGGTATCCCGGTTATGCTGCCTGAGGAAGCCCGGGTAATGGACGCTGACGAAAAGCTCCCAACCTCGCCAGGTCGCACGGGAGACCTGTAATGGCGTTTCCTGCATTTATAGCCGTTGTGCCTGCCCGCTATGGTTCAACCCGGTTGCCAGGTAAGCCACTGCTGGATATTGCTGGTGAGCCTATGATCGCCCATGTGTGGCGGCGTGCCTGTCAAAGCCAGGCGGCTCGTGTCGTTGTTGCGACCGATGATGAACGTATCCGTGATGCGATGCTGCCGTATGGGGCTGAGGTCGTCATGACGCGCGATGATCACGCCTCGGGGACGGATCGGCTTGCCGAAGTTGCCCAGAGCCTTTCTTTGGGTGAAGACGAGCTAGTGGTGAATGTGCAGGGTGACGAGCCGCTCATTCCGCCCGCGTTAATTGATCAGGTGGCACTGCGCTTAGCTGATGACGCAGAAGCCTCCATTGCGACGTTGGCTGAGCCGATTAACGATGTAGCATCACTCTTTAATCCCAACGTGGTCAAAGTAGTGCGCTCACTGCAGGGGCGGGCGCTGTATTTCTCACGTGCGCCCATCCCCTGGGATCGTGAGCAGTTCAAGCAGCAGCCTGCACTGCTTGAAACGGATGCATGGCTGCGCCATATCGGGATTTATGCCTACCGCGCGAGCTTTCTAGCCGCCTACCGGGACTGGCCGGCCTCAATGCTGGAGCAGTTAGAGCAGCTTGAACAGCTGCGCGCTTTGCAGCATGGCCATTTAATTCAGGTGGCATTGGCGTGTGAGGTTAACCCGGCAGGTGTCGACACGGCGGAAGATTTAGCTCGTGTTCGCGCGCTGTTAGCGCCATCTGGTTAATACTTTTCAACGTACAGGGAGCGCGTTGTGACGCGGGTACTTTTTGTCTGTTTAGGAAATATTTGTCGCTCGCCCACTGCCGAGGGCATTTTTCGACGTGCGCTGGAAAACGCAGGTATGAGTGAACATGTCAGTATTGACTCTTGCGGAGTAGGCGCTTGGCACATCGGGAAAGCACCCGATTCGCGCGCTCAATCAGCAGCCAAGCGGCGAGGTATTGACCTGAGCCAGCTATGTGCCCGGCAGCTGACCGCAGAAGATTTTCTGACATTCGATTATGTACTGGGCATGGATAACGACAATCTGCAGGCAATGCGTGCCTTGAAACCTGCCGAAAGCAACGCTTATGTCGGGCTTTTTCTGGAGTTCTCTGGAGCGCCGGGAGCAGAGGTTCCAGACCCTTACTATGGCGGTGAGCAGGGATTTGAAGACGTGCTTGATATGATCGAAACGGCGTCACAGGGGTTAATCCAGCACCTGAAAAGTGACCGCGTGTGACAGCTTCAGCCCTTAAAAACTCGGCTTGTCTCATTAACGAGCACGTGGATCTGTCATCGTCCAATACGTTACGTTTGCCCTGCGTGGCTGATTATTACGCTGAACCCACCACGCTAGACGCCTTACGTGCGACGCTTGCTATCGCCCAGCATCAGCGCTGGCCGGTAACGCTTTTGGGCGGAGGGAGCAACGTGCTTTTGCCGCCGCGCTTAACAGGGATTGCGATACGCCCGGCACTACGGCAGTGGTGGCTGACCTCGGCGGGTAATAATGTGTTGGCGCATGTGGGGGCTGGCGTTAACTGGCATACGCTGGTGCTCAATATGGCGGCCCGAGGGTTCTGGGGAATTGAAAACCTGGCGCTGATTCCGGGTGATTGTGGCGCAGCCCCCGTGCAAAACATCGGCGCCTATGGCGTTGAGCTTGCCGATAGCCTTCAGGCCGTGCAGATCATGGAGATTGCGACAGGAAGCACGCGTTGGCTTGAGACTGCTGAGTGTGCGTTTGGCTACCGCGATAGCCTTTTCAAGGGTGCGCTGTGTGATCGTGTCGTGATTACTCGGCTGGTATTGCGGCTTTCCAGCCAGCCCGCACCGAAGGTTCACTATGGCGATCTTGCCTCGCGCTTGCCGAATGTGCCCACCCCGTTGGATATTGCAGAGGCAGTGGCAGCTATTCGTCAGGAAAAATTGCCAGACCCGGGGCAGCTTGCCAATGCAGGCAGTTTTTTCAAGAATCCCATTGTTTCAGATCAGCAAGGGCAGGCGCTATTGGCCCGCTATCCTGACATGCCACATTTCCCTTTAGGCGAAGGAAAGACCAAATTGGCGGCCGGTTGGTTGATTGATCAGTGCGGTCTTAAAGGTGTATGTGAGGGCGAATTTGGCGTGCATGACCGCCAGGCATTAGTGTTGGTTCATTTTGGCGGCGGCGACCGTAAGGGATTGCTGCGCTTTGCAGGCAAGATTATCGACCGTGTGCATGCTCGTTTTAACGTACGGCTGGAGCCAGAGCCACGCTTGGTTCAAGGTTGATAAATACATGAGCACTAACGCATAAAAAAACCCCGCCAGGCGGGGTTTTTTACGCAGTCAGCAAATTACTCTTTGCTGGCTTCTTGTGCCTGCTTGCGCAGCTCACGAGGGTCGTTATGTGCACGGGTACGGCGACGACGCGGCTTGGGTGCTTCTTCAGCCACTTCTTCGGCGACAGGTGCGTCTACCGGTTTAGCGGCGTGTGGCGCAACGTCAACGTTAGTGGCGTCAGGCTGCACATCTTCCTGGGCAAGCGATTTGTCGGCAGGTACGTTATCCACAGATGTGCTGATTTCTGCAGGTTTCTCGTCTGCCAACGCATTGATCGGTGCCAACTGTTGGGGGTCATCGGCTACGCCGCTTTCAGCCAATTCAGTGGGCGATGGTGCGAGCGTAGTATCGACGTCGCTACTTGCGTCGCTTTCAAGCTTTTCATCGGTCTGTTGCGGAAGAGATATGACATCGTCACTCTTCGCTTCATCTGCCGTTTTCGGCGCATCTTCCGTGACCGGTGCGCTTTCAGGCTCGGCAGCTGCGGGCGTCTCTTGCAGGGCCGGTGCTGTTGCTTCAGCTGACGCATCGTCATGCTCGGCGACTTTCGGAGAGGGCTGTTCCGCTTTAAGTGTTTCGGCGGGTTCAACTGCCGCTACCGGAGTCGTTTCGTCAGCAGCGCTAACGCCGGTATTTTCCGCGTCTTGAGGCTTGACACTTTCCTGAGCTGCTTCCTGAGCTGGTGCTTGAGCTGGTGCTTGAGAAAGTTCCTGAACGGTTTCCTGAGTGTTTTCCTCAGCGGTCGCTTGATGCGATTGGCTGTCAGCGTAATTGCTATCTGCAATGCTGCTGGCAGGCGAAGCTTCGGCTTGTGTTTCAGGCAACTGCGCAGAGGCTTCAGAAAGGCTTTCGTGAGCGACTTCCTGTTTCGGCGCTGCAGCTTCGGGCGTTTCCGCCGCTGGGGCTGTAGCGTCTGCGTGCGTGGCCTCTTCGGCTGCCTGGGCCTGCAGCTTTAACTGCTCGGCTTCCGCCTGGGGGCTGACTGCCTGCTTGCGTGAACGGTTGCGCGGGTTGTTGCGTGTACGCTTCGGTTTGCCATCATCCTGGGGGGTCGGCTGTTCTGCGTTGTTTTGCGCAGCTTCTTTTGCAGGTTTATTGTCGCGTTGAGCCTCTCGACGCGACTCTTTTTGAGGCGCTTTCTTCGATGTATCCAGACTTTCGTCTTTTGCGGGAGAGGTCTCTTTCTGATTCTGGCGGCTGTTTTTGCTGCCACTCTCCTGCGTTTTAGTATCGTCCTGCTGCTGGTTCCGGCGCCGATTGCGAGTGCGAGAAGGGCCGCTGCGCTTATCGTTGGCTTCTTCGCTGGCATCGACATTGGCATTTCGCGACGGGGTCTGCCGCTGATCTGCCTTGCTGTTTTCGGTGCGCTCGCTACGGGCAGGACGCTGTTTCGTTTCACTGCCTAATGGGGCCGGTTTCTGTTGGCTGCGCTCGGCTTGTTTACGTGGCGCAGGCGCTTCTGGCTTGCTAGCAGGGGCTTCGGCTGGGCTGTTGTCATCGCTGCCCAGTAGCTTTGCAAACCCACGGATAAAGCGCCCAATAACGCTGGGTTGCTCATCGTTGGTGGCAGGCGCGGTGGCCTTGGCTGCTGCTGGCTCGTCCGTCTGTAGTGAGGCGGGGGCGGGGGCATTATGAGCAATGCTCTTAACTGCCGCTTCAGCGCGCTGTGTGGGCGGTGCGAAGTTGGGGTTGGGCTCTTTGCCTACTTCGGTATCGGTAGATAGCTCGAAGCTTGACAGTGTTTGTGTGTCATCTTCATCTAAATGGTCATCGCGTAAACGCTGCACGTCATAATGAGGCGTATGCATTTCCGGATTGGGTAGCAGTACAACGCGTACCTCTTGGCGCGACTCAATATCGGCCAGTACGCTACGCTTTTCATTGAGCAGATAGGTAGCAACAGGTACGGGCAGAATCGCACGAATTTGTGCGCTACGCTCTTTCATGGCCTCTTCTTCGATAAGGCGCATGATCGAGAGCGAGAGCGAACGGACATCACGAATGGTGCCTTGGCCGATACAGCGCGGGCAGACCACGCCGCTGGTTTCGCCCAGCGAAGGGCGCAGGCGCTGGCGAGACATCTCCATCAAGCCAAAGCGTGAAATGCGCCCAATCTGTACCCGTGCGCGGTCAAGCTTCAAGGCATCGCGCATGCGGTTTTCGACTTCGCGCTGATTGCGTGCCGGGCCCATGTCGATAAAGTCAATCACCACCAGGCCGCCAATATCCCGAAGGCGCAGCTGGCGGGCGATTTCATCGGCCGCTTCAGAGTTGGTCTGAAGGGCGGTTTCTTCAATATCGCTGCCGCGGGTCGCTCGGGCGGAGTTGATGTCGATTGAAACCAGTGCTTCGGTATGGTCGATAACGATTGAGCCGCCAGACGGGAGTTTTACCTCGCGCTGATAGGCTGTTTCGATCTGTGACTCAATTTGAAAGCGCGAGAAGAGCGGCACTTCATCCGCATAGAGTTTAATTTTTTGCTGGTATGACGGCATCACCTGGCGGATAAAGCCCAGCGCTTCAGCATGAATCTCAGGGCTATCAATGAGCACTTCGCCGATATCCTGGCGCAGGTAATCCCGCATGGCTCGGATAATAACGTTGGACTCGCGGTAAATCAGGAACGGAGCAGGGCGCTTGGCGGCCTCCGTGGTGATTGATTCCCACACCTGAGCCAGATAATCCAGGTCCCACTGAAGTTCTTCGGGATTACGGCCAATGCCCGCCGTACGCACGATGAGACCCATCTTGTCAGGTACGGTGAGCTGACCCATGGCGTCTTTTAGCTGACTGCGCTCTTCGCCCTCAATGCGGCGAGAAATACCGCCTGCACGAGGGTTGTTGGGCATAAGCACCAAAAAGCGGCCTGCCAGGCTAATAAAGGTCGTTAAGGCTGCGCCTTTGTTGCCGCGCTCTTCCTTGTCCACCTGCACGATAACTTCCTGACCCTCTTTCAGTACCTCTTTAATACTGGGACGGCCAGATACGTCTTTAAGAAAGTATTCGCGGGAGATCTCCTTGAGCGGTAGAAAACCGTGGCGTTCTGCGCCAAAGTCAACGAAGGCCGCTTCAAGGGAGGGTTCAACGCGGGTAATCTTGCCGCGATAAATATTGGCTTTTTTCTGCTCTCGTGCACCTGATTCAATATCCAAATCGTACAGGCGTTGTCCATCAACCAGCGCGACCCGAAGCTCTTCGGGTTGGGTCGCATTGATAAGCATCCGTTTCATGTTGTCTCGCATAGCGTTGCGCGCCGACGGACCGTCTAAGGAGTGACGTAGACGAATCGGTGGGTGCTGCGTGCTTGTGCTCGGCGCATGGTTATGCTGACGCGGCAAGCCAGGAAGGTTTTAACCGACCCGGCTGACAGGTTGAGTACGTGGCGGAGGCAGGACGTGTTTCGGTGGCTGTCACGTCCATCCGGCCCTGCTGACACCGCCTACACCTAGCATTCATCGATTCGTCAACGCCGGCCGTCGGCACAGCGTTGAACTTGTCGCCCAGAAGTGACCAGCGCCTTGTGACGAAAAGGCGGGGCAGTTCTGGGCGTGGCGTTATATTCAGCATTCGCTTGCCGTTTTGGGCTAAGCGTTAGCAAATCTGTCGACATCATACGGGCGACAGAGTGACTGCATTTTAATACGTTAAGATTCGGGCAATGCGTACACTGGCGCCGCTTCTTGTGCTCAGGCCTGCGTGTTAGTCGGGCAGGCGCTTTTAGCTAAACGTGGTAGTAGCACTTGTGAAAACTGTAATACTCGACAAGCTGCCCACGCTTAGTAGTGAACGATTTGGAATATAACAGTAAAGACAACTACCAGCAATTGACGCAATGCCCTTGGGTCTACGTTAGAATGCCGTTTTTAGCCTGGCATCATAGAGACACAGCAGGAGTGCGCGGCAATGGCCGAAGGGCGTGAAGTACAGTGGGTGGATATCGCCCCTGAACAGGCAGGTCAAAGAATTGACAATTTTTTGATGACTCGCCTGAAAGGTGCTCCTAGAGCATTGATATACCGCATCGTGCGTAAAGGTGAAGTGCGGGTTAATAAAAAGCGCGTCAAGGTGGACTACCGTCTCCAAGCGGGTGACCTGGTTCGAGTGCCGCCATTACGTTTGGCGCCGCGTGAGGCGGTGAAGGAAGTCAGCGATAATTTGCGTGACGTGTTAGTAGGTAGCGTCATTATGGAAGGCCCTGACTGGATGGTGCTTAATAAGCCTTCTGGCTTGGCGGTGCATGGGGGAAGCGGGGTTAAAATCGGGTTGATTGAAGCACTGCGTCAGGTGCGGGATGATTTGAGCTTTTTGGAGCTTGTTCATCGGCTTGATCGCGATACCTCTGGCTGCTTGTTGCTGGCAAAGTCTCGTGATGCCTTGGTGACACTTAACGAGTCGTTAAAAAAACATGGCATGGACAAGCGTTATCTGGCGCTAGTGAGCGGTCGCTGGCCTGCACGTAAAACCTATGAAAGTGCGCGTCTTGACCGATTCGACGCAGGTAACGGTGAGCGTAGAGTGCGGGTGGATCCAAACGGCAAGGTATCGCGCACTCATTTTGCGGTTGTTGAAACCTTTGAGAAAGCCACGCTGATTGAAGCCGAGCCGGTGACCGGACGAACACATCAAATTCGCGTTCATGCGACTCATGCGGGGCATGCGCTGCTTGGGGATGATAAGTACTCGACACGTGAAAGTGCGCACTTGACGAAACAGCTAGGCGTTAGCCGCCTGTTTCTGCATGCCCGCTCGCTAACGTTTCCAGAACCTACCAACGGCCGCCCAGTGACCGTTAAGGCGCCGTTGCCAGACGTTCTGGAAGACGTGCTCAAGCGTGCTCGGCAATAAATGTACGGGCAGTGAAGTAATAAGGGGCGGTAATGCGTTACGAGCTGATTATTTTTGATTGGGACGGCACCCTGATGGATTCGGTGTCGAAAATTGTTGCCTGTATGCAGGTAGCGGCCCAGGAGGCTGAGTGGGGCGAGCTGGACGTCGCGGCCATTAGAGATATTATCGGCCTGGGGCTCCCTGAAGCCATCGCCACGCTGTGTCCGGGCATCGGTCCTGCTCAGGCTGAACGCTTGCGTCAGCGCTATGCACATCAGTTTGTGCATGGAAACACAACGCCCATGCCGTTTTTTAATGGGGTCGAGGCGCACGTAGCTCGCCTTCGCGAGCGCGAACAGCAGCGTTTGGCCGTTGCCACGGGTAAAAGCCGCCGTGGCCTTGATCGGGTTTTCACTGAAACGGGAAGTGGGGGCTGGTTTCATGCTAGTCGCACCGCAGATGAAACACGTTCAAAGCCACACCCACAAATGCTGAATGAGTTGCTTCTAGAACTTGACGTTCCCGTGGAGCGTGCAGTGATGGTAGGCGATACGGAATATGACCTGGAAATGGCGCGGGCCATCGGCATGGATCGTGTGGCAGTAACGTACGGTGTTCATACGCCAGCGCGGCTAGCGGCAAGCCAGCCCAAGTGGGTCGCTCATAACGTTGAAGATCTTTTTGGCTGGCTGCATGGATAGAGGATGCGACGTTGGGTGGATGGTTAATCATCTGGCGTCCCTAAACTCAAAAAAGGATGCTATATGAGTGATGATTGGCGCCGTAGTGATGCCAGCGGGTACCAACAGCCTGAGGGCAACCCTGCATCTGATCGTTCAAACCAGGATCGCTGGACGCAGGGTCCTGACGTGGCGGCTTATAAAGATGAGGCTGCTGCGGTGGGGGCGGCAGGCGATGATGCTGAAACGCTGCGTGAGCGGCAGCGCTTGGCGCAGGTTGAAATGATGGATCGCTGGATTGGCGGCGTGTTAACGGAGCAGCGTCGTACACGGCGTTGGAAGTTGTTTTTCCGTTTTATGACGCTCTTTTTGGTACTGGCGTTAGTCGCGACTGTTGTATATAACGCTTTTTGGGCCGCAACGGGCGATGCGTCTACCCTGCAGCGTCACTTGGGCATCGTAGACGTTAATGGCGTTATTGCCAGTGATGCTCCAGCGAATGCCGAGCGTATCATTCAGGGATTAAATCGCGCCTGGGAATCAGATAATACCGAAGCCGTTGTACTGCATATTGATAGTCCTGGTGGCAGCCCGGTTCAATCGCAGCGTATATACGCGGAAATCATGCGCCTGCGCGAACAGGGTGATAAGCCGATTCTGGCGGTTATCGAGGATATCGGTGCGAGTGGGGCGTATTATATCGCCTCGGCAGCCGATGAAATCATTGCTTCACCGGCAAGCCTGGTGGGCTCGATTGGGGTTATTTATGCAGGGTTTGGCTTTCAAGATGCGATCAGCCAGATAGGCGTGGAGCGCCGTGTGTTAACGGCGGGCGAGAACAAGGCGTTTTTGGACCCGTTTCAGCCGCTTGATGAAGAGGCGCAGGCATTCTGGCAGAGTGTTTTGACGCAAACACATCAGCAATTTATGAATGATGTTCGTGCTGGGCGAGGCGATCGGCTAAGCGACCAGTCTGATATATTCTCTGGGCTTATCTGGAGCGGCGAGCAGGCGCTTGAGCTTGGCCTGGTGGACCAGTTGGCAAGCCTGGAAGAAGTGGCGCGCGATCAGGTGGGGGAGGCGAGTTGGGAAGATTATACGCCGCGCCTTGACCCGTTCGATCGGTTGACGCGACGCTTTACCCAAGTGGCGGCGGAGGTGCTTGGCCTTAAAGCGGCTCACTCACCGCTACGCTACCAGGCACAATAAGCCCGAGCTTAACCGTCAAGTGGGTCCATGCCCACTTGGCGCAGCATATTACACAGCGCAATAAGCGGAAGTCCGATCAGGGCGTTCGGGTCACGCCCTTCTAACGCTTCAAACAGCGTGATGCCCAATCCTTCCATTCGAAAGCTGCCAGCGCTGTCCAGTGGCTGCTCAAGGGTGACGTAGCGCTCAATTTCGCGTGTGGTCAGCTGCCGAAAGATAACGTCGAAAGGCTCTATGTGGGTGTAGTGGCGTTGCCTTTGGGTATCAAGCAGCGCTAACCCGGTTAAAAAAGTCACGCGCTGACCTGAAAAACGCGCCAGGTTGGCGCAGGCGCGTTCCTGGGTGTGAGGCTTGCCCAGTATGTCGCCTTCAAAGAGTGCTACCTGGTCTGAGCCGATGATGTAGTGATTGGGGAAGTGGGGCGCCACGGCGTTGGCTTTGCTGAGCGCTAAACGATGTACAAGTGCCTTGGGGGACTCATTGGCACGAGGTGTTTCGTCAATATCAGGCGAATAGCACTGATAGGGAAGCTGTAAGCGTTCCAACAGCTCTCGTCGCCAGCGCGAGCTTGAGCCCAGCACCAGCGATGCGTTTTGAGTAAGCGGCACGCCATTTCTCCTAAGCGATTTGGAATAAAAGGGGAGTGTAGCGAAAGCCAGCGGGCGTGCCTAATTTGCGGGTGTGGGCGATAAGTCATGGGGAAATGTGCGATAAACCATGAAGAATTGAGTTGAAGCTTTGACACCAGCGGGGGGAGTGCCTATCATTGCGCGCCTATGTTGACCTCACAACTCCCCAGCCGGGTTGAGCCTTATAAGCTTGCAGCCCGCCGCGAACGACTAGAAGGCGTAGTGGCACTGAATTCGTTGCCACGGCTTGCCGAAGAGGCAGGTGACCAAACGGGCGACTGTCATGTTGTCCTTGAGTTTGGTGTGGATGCCCAAGGTCGTCGTGAAATTCGTGGCCATTTGCAAGCGACGCTGGCATTGCCATGTCGTCGTTGCCTGGTGCCGCTGAGCCAAGACGTGTCCAGTGACTTCCTGCTTGGAATGATCAGTGACGAGGCCTTGGCCGCCGAGCTGCCTGCCAGTCATGAACCGGTGCTGGTGGAAAAAGAACAGCTGGATCTACTAACGGTAGTTGAGGATGAACTTATCCTCAGTCTGCCGCAGGTGGTCTATCACGATGAGACCGAATGCCATGTC
Source organism: Halomonas sp. AOP43-D1-4 (assembly GCF_052446175.1). NCBI lineage: Bacteria > Pseudomonadati > Pseudomonadota > Gammaproteobacteria > Oceanospirillales > Halomonadaceae > Halomonas > Halomonas sp. AOP43-D1-4. The sequence goes on along the minus strand of NZ_JBQSVY010000001.1, from coordinate 83,891 downwards.
TCGGCGGAGCAGCTGGTCAGCAAGACAGACGGCACGTCAGAAGAAGCGACGCCGGCCACGAACCCTTTCGCAGTGCTTAATGCCTTAAAGGGCAAAAAGTAAGCGTTATTTACCCTACACACCCTGGAGTAAACACCCATGGCAGTTCAAAAGAACCGTAAGACTCGTTCCAAGCGCGGTATGCGTCGTAGCCACGACGCGCTGAGCGCGCCGACGCTGTCTCAGGACAAAGAAACCGGTACGACGCACCTGCGTCACCATGTCGCTGCAGATGGTTTCTACCGTGGTCGCAAGGTGGTTGAGGTATAAGCCTTAACTACCTTGTTAAGCGGCCAAATAGAGTGGGTGCTGCATGCGCCTAGCGATTGATGTGATGGGAGGCGATCAAGGCTCCCATGCGGTTATCGAAGGCTCTGCAAGAGCAGTGATTGAACATCCTGGTCTTGAATTGACTCTGTTTGGTCCGCGTCAGCATATTATTGCTGAGCTTTCACGCTTGCCGCAGCCTCTGGCTGCGGCAGCGTCACGTTTAGCGGTTAGTGATGCCCCTTTAAGCATCTCTCAGGCCTCCAGTGCTGCCTGGGCGCTTCGTCATGGCCAGGCAAGCAGTATGGCGTGTATGTTGCGGAGTCTTCGGTTGGGCGAGTCAGTCGCTGGCGTAAGCGCGGGCAATACGGCTGCGTTGGTCGCGCTTGCTCGTCGTGAGCTGGGAACGCTTAAAGGTATTTCACGGCCTGCCATTAGTACTGCGATTCCGGCCCGCTATGGCCGTCGCTGCTATTTACTGGATTTGGGCGCGAACGTGGATTCGCCCGCGCACCGGTTGGTTGATTTTGCCGTCATGGGTGCTGCCATGGCGCAGTGCGTTGATAATGTAAGCCTGCCCCGTGTCGCGCTGCTTAATGTGGGGGCGGAAGCTACCAAGGGGAGTGCGAATGTGCGCGAAGCAGACCGGCTTCTGCGCGAATATCCTGATGCGTCCGCCTTTGCCTATCAGGGGTATGCCGAAGGTGGTGATCTTTTTGAAGGCAAGCTTGATGTGGTGGTGTGTGATGGCTTTGTCGGGAATGCCGTACTCAAAGCAAGCGAAGGTTTGACTCGTATGCTGGTTGAGCGTGTCCAGATGGCGTTTGAATCGCGCCTAAGCGGTCGTTTGGCAAGCCTACTGGCCAAGCCTGTGTTGCGCTATCTAAAGCAAGAATTAAACCCTGTACGCTACAATGGAGCAAGCCTGCTTGGTTTGAAGGGCATCGTAGTGAAAAGCCATGGTGGTACCCAGGCAGAGGGTTTTTATTATGCGATCCAGCGTGCTGTGCATGAGGTGGAGCATAATCTACCCGCGCGTATGGCAGGGCGTTGGGAGCGCCGTTAATACCATTTTCAGTCATTAAGGAAGGCGCTTATGTGTACACCATGGTGTAGGGTATGGGCGCAGAGTGCTACTAGGTAAAGTGCTCGATAATAAAAGGTTAGAACTTATTTTGCGGGCTATGGGTGACAGCAGGATGTAGCCATAGCCACGCTTATCGCTCAAATGAGCAAATGCCTAAAGAGCAAAGGTGAACGACATGTCTCAACCCCTTGCCCTCATTTTTCCCGGGCAAGGCTCTCAGCAGCTTGGAATGCTGCGTGAGCTAGCCGAACGCTATAGTGTAGTGGGAACAACATTTGAGGAAGCTTCGGATGCACTTGGTTACGACTTGTGGAAAGTCGTCCAGGAAGGCCCCGAGGCCGCGCTAAACGCGACCGCTTGCACGCAGCCTGCGCTGCTTTCTGCTAGTGTTGCAATTTGGCGGGTGTGGCAGGAGCTTGAAGGGCCTCGGCCTACTGTCATGGCCGGGCACAGCCTGGGTGAATATAGCGCCATGGTGTGTGCGGGTGTGATGAGCTTTGCTGAAGGCGTTCAGCTGGTTCGCCTTCGCGGCGAAGCCATGCAGGACGCTGTACCGGTCGGTGAGGGCGGTATGGCGGCTATTCTCGGTTTGGAAGATAGTGCGGTTGAAGCCGCTTGCGCCAGTGCTGCGCAGGGGGATATTGTTTCGGCCGTTAATTATAATTCGCCGGGCCAGGTCGTAATTGCCGGAAGTGCCGCTGCGGTTGAGCGGGCGATTGTGGCGTGTCAGGAGGCGGGTGCCAAGCGTGCAATGGCGCTACCGGTTTCGGTGCCTTCGCATTGTGAACTGATGCGTCCAGCTGCCGAGCGTTTGGCCGCCGCTATGGAAAGTGTCGAATTTCGAGCGCCACGTTACACGGTTATTCAAAACGTAGATGCGCAGGCGCATGCCGACATTGATACGCTGCGTACGCGGTTGATCGAGCAGCTTTATCAGCCGGTGCGTTGGGCAGCATGCGTTGAAGCCATGGCTGCTCAGTCTGTTAATGTGTTTATTGAGTGTGGCCCAGGTAAAGTGCTGACAGGGCTTAACAAGCGCATTGTCCGTGGCGCTAAAGGGTTGGCAGTCAATGATCCTGACAGCCTGGATGCGGCGCTTGAGCTGGCACGTGAAGCGCAGACTAGTGACGCCTAGTTCGCTAAATTTTCGCTATCCTTGCTTATTTACGTGGTTAAAAAGCCAATAGTTAAAGGCAAAAAATTATGACGCAAGAACGCCGAGTTGCGCTTGTTACTGGTGCCAGTCGTGGTATTGGTCGAGCGATTGCTCACGAGCTGGGCCGTCAGGGCCGTATCGTGATCGGAACCGCGACCAGTGAGTCCGGGGCACAAAAAATTGATGCCGATTTGCAGCAAAACGGCATTGAGGGTGCTGGCCTTTGCCTTAATGTGACGGACCAGGCAAGCATTGATGACGTGCTTAAGGTCATCACGGAGCGCTTTGGTGCGCCGACAATTTTAGTTAATAACGCCGGTATTACGCGTGATAATTTATTGATGCGCATGAAAGAGGATGAGTGGGATTCGGTGATGGATACCAATCTCAAGTCCGTCTATCGTGTAAGCAAGGCGTGCCTGCGAGGCATGACCAAGGCGCGTTTTGGGCGTATCGTATCCATCAGCTCTGTAGTGGCGACCATGGGTAACCTGGGTCAGGCTAACTATGCAGCTGCGAAAGCGGGTATGGAAGGTTTTAGCCGTGCGTTGGCGCGTGAGGTGGCTTCACGTGCCATTACGGTTAACGCAGTGGCGCCTGGCTTTATCGCGACCGATATGACACAAGCGTTGCCGGAAGCGCAGCATGAAATGCTGCTGAAGCAAATTCCGTTGGCTCGCCTGGGCGGTCCGGAAGAGATAGCTGCCGCTGTCGGTTTTCTTACCAGTGATGCTGCAAGTTACATTACCGGTGAGACCCTGCATGTAAACGGCGGCATGAATATGCGTTGATGGCCTTAGGCTTAGCGGTTGCGTCTGCCTAAGGGCGTCTATAAACTACCCCGCAGCTTTTGGCTTGCGGTTTCCAAATAGCTGGTTATCCAAAACGGCTAATGTGAACGACTGGAGTACGTTAATGAGTACTATTGAAGAGCGCGTTAAGAAAGTTGTAGCAGAGCGCCTGAACGTTAAAGAAGAAGACATCCAGAACAGCTCTTCTTTCACTGAAGACCTGGGTGCTGACTCGCTTGACACTGTTGAGCTGGTAATGGCTTTGGAAGAGGAGTTCGATACTGAAATTCCTGATGAAGAAGCGGAAAAAATTACCACAGTTCAGGAAGCCATCGACTACGTAAACGCCCACCAGTAAGGGCAAGTTGATGCATCAAACGAGGGTGTGGTGCTAGCACCCCCCTTAAAAGCCGCCCTTTTAAAGGGCGGCTTTTTTGCTTTGTGCTTCACCGTGAACATAACGTTCAATCTCCGTTATACTAGTCATCTGATTTCTACTGAAAATGACCCGGATGGGTCGAGTCACCATGGATGCCTGGAGGAAAGCTAATGGCACGAAGAAGGGTAGTGGTAACTGGGTTAGGCCTGGTGACCCCAGTGGGCAATAACGTGGATGAAACATGGGCGAATATTACGGCTGGTAAGAGCGGCATAGCGCCCATTGAGCACTTTGATACAAGTAGCTTCAATACACGCTTTGGTGGTTCGGTTAAGAATTTTGATATTAGTCCTTATCTGAATCCCAAAGAAGCCCGCAAGATGGACCTGTTCATTCAGTACGGCATGGCGGCTGGCGCGCAGGCAATTCAGGATGCTGGCATTACCTGTACAGAAGAGAATGCACCGCGTATTGGGGTAGCCATGGGGTCAGGTATTGGTGGCCTGCCCATGATCGAGCATAACCACAATGCGCTTAACAAGGGTGGCGCTCGTCGCGTATCACCTTTTTTCGTGCCGGGCTCTATTATCAATATGATCTCGGGAAATTTGGCGATTCAACATGGCTTTCAAGGGCCTAACATCGCTATTACCACCGCATGTACCAGCGGTACGCACAACATTGGCTATAGTGCACGCACGATTGCCTATGGGGATGCGGATGTCATGGTCTGCGGTGGTGCTGAAATGGCAACGACGCCACTTGGCCTGGGAGGCTTCTCTGCCGCCCGAGCGCTTTCAACGCGTAATGATAATCCCGAAGCGGCAAGCCGTCCGTGGGATAAGGATCGCGACGGTTTTGTACTTTCTGATGGTGCCGGTGTACTGGTACTTGAAGAGTACGAGCATGCCAAAGCACGTGGCGCGAATATCTATGCCGAGCTTGTCGGGTTTGGCATGAGTGATGATGCCTATCACATGACGGCACCGCCTGAAGATGGTCGCGGGGCTGCGCTCTCCATGAGCAATGCGATTAAAGATGCTCAAATGGACCCTGCCGAAGTGCACTATATTAACGCGCATGGAACCTCTACGGCCGCTGGCGACCTGGCCGAAAGCCGGGCTGTTGAACGGGTAATGGGCAGCGCTGCTCAGGATGTGGCGGTAAGTTCTACCAAATCCATGATTGGCCATTTGTTGGGGGCTGCTGGCGCTGTTGAAGCGGTGTTTAGCATTCTGGCCATTCGTGATCAGGTGGCACCGCCAACGATTAATCTGGATAACCCCCAAGAAGGCTGCAACTTGGACTATGTGCCGCACACGGCGCGTAACATGCGCATCGATGTTGCCTTGTCCAACTCGTTTGGGTTTGGCGGCACCAACGGCTCGCTGTTGTTTAAAAAGGTATAACGCAAGATGACCCTGCCTCAGGTGCCGTTTGATGATCGCGGGCTGGCGTATGGGGACGGTGTGTTCGAAACGGTGCTGCTACGTAACGGTAAACCGGTGCTGTGGACATACCACGTGGCACGGTTGGTGAAGGGATGCCAGCGGCTCGGTATTCCGGTTCCCTGCCAAGAGGCGATTGATGCCACTTGGCAGGGAGACGCCACGGCACCGCTTGAGGTATTAAAACTGATTGTTACTCGGGGTAGTGGTGGAAGGGGGTATGCATTACCTGATACACCAACACCCCGTTTACTAAGTCGGCGGACTTCTTTCGCCCCTATGGTTGAGCGCTGGAAAAGCGGCGTGACGGTGCGTACCTGCCGCATACGCTTGGCTCACCAACCGGCTTTGGCTGGTATCAAGCATTTAAACCGCCTCGAAAATGTAATGGCCCGACAAGAGTGGCAGGATGTGTCGATTGCCGAAGGTTTGCTGGCGGACGCTCAAGGGCAGTTGGTCGAGGCGACCAGTATGAACCTGTTTTGGCAGCAACACGGTGAACTGTTTACGCCGCCACTCGATATGTGTGGCGTGGCCGGTACATTGCGTGCCGCGTTAATTGCTGAAGGCGCTGTGCGTGAAGCTAATCTTACCCTTGAGGCCTTACCCGCCGTTGAGCGCGCTTGGGTAGCGAACTCCGTACAGGGCGTATGGCCAGTGGCGACGTTATTGTCTGAAGATGCGGTTTGTCTGCAGCGTTGGCCAATTAATCAGCCCGATAAGTTCCAAACACGGGCGCATCGTCTGCTTGGCTATGCGTCAACTTATACCGCAAGCCCTGACCTATTTTGTTGAGGTGATACGTTGAAACGGTTACTGGCCGCTGTTGGAATTATGCTGGTATTGGGCGTCGTTGGCGTCGCAGGCAGCTATTTTTATTGGCAAAGCCGATTAGAAGCTCCTCTTGCTTTAGAAGCCCCTGTTTTATATCAAGTGCCTGCTGGAGCAGGCTTTAATCAGGTGGTTGCGCAGTTGGAGGCGCAAGGAATTCTTGAGGATGCCTGGGCTTTTCAAATATTGGCTCGGGTTCAGCCCGAACGTATTCCCCGTCTTCGCGTGGGCGAATATGAGTTAACGCCTGGCATGAACGGGCTGGAAATGCTGGCGCTGTTAGGCAGTAACCGCGTGGTGACGTATCCGCTGACGCTTCCAGAAGGACGCTCATTTAGTCAGCTACGCGACCTGCTCAATAACGCACCCAAGCTGGAACATCGCACGGCGGAGTTGAGCGATGAAGAAATAATGACCTTGCTGGATAGAGAAGGCACCTTTCCAGAAGGCTGGTTTTTCCCCGATACGTACCGCTACCACCTGGGTATGAGTGACGTCGATATTTTGCGCCAAGCGTTGGTGCGGATGGAAAACATTTTAGAAGAGGTATGGGCCGCACGCTCCGATGACCTGACTATTGAGACGCCTTATGAGGCGCTTATTATGGCATCGCTGATTGAGCGTGAAACAGGCGCGCCTGAAGAACGGCGTGAGATCGCCGGTGTCTTTAAGCGCCGGACGGAGCAGGGCATGCGCCTGCAAACTGATCCGACCGTGATTTACGGTATGGGCGACCGGTATCAAGGGCGCATTACCTATGCCGACCTGCGTGAAGCCACGCCTTACAATACCTATGTGATTGATGGCATGCCGCCCACGCCAATTGCCATGCCGGGGCGAGCGTCGCTTGAAGCAGCGGTTGATCCTCTGCCTGGCGAGACGCTCTACTTCGTATCCAAGGGGGACGGCACACACCACTTTTCGCGTACGCTGCGTGAGCACAATAATGCAGTTAATCGCTATATTCGCAACCGCTGACCCAAAGTGTCGGTTTTCATGAAGTTAATCTCAACGATGCACGCGTTGATTAAGGGATGGCAATGACCAAGCGGGGACGCTTTATTACGCTTGAAGGCGGTGAGGGCGTAGGTAAATCCACCAATATGGCTTTTGTGGTCGCAGCGCTGGAAGCGCAAGGTCTTGACGTGGTGAGCACCCGCGAACCGGGGGGGACGCCGCGCGCCGAGGCGATCCGCGCGCTACTGCTGGACCCTGCTCCCCAGGAGCCATTGCACGCCGATGCTGAGCTGTTACTCATGTTTGCCGCGCGAGCGCAGCATCTGGCCGAAAAAATAGTGCCTGCATTGGAGCGCGGTGCATGGGTGGTATGCGACCGTTTTACTGACGCGACCTTTGCCTACCAGGGCGGCGGGCGGGGTATGTCGGTTGAGCGCATTGCCCAGCTTGAAGCCTTTGTGCAGAAGGGGCTAACGCCAGATCTGACGTTACTGCTTGATATGCCGTTAACGGCGGCGCAGTCGCGCCTGGAGTCACGGCTTAACAGTCAAAATGAGCAGCGTGACCGCTTTGAGCAAGAGCGGGGCGAGTTCTTTCAAGCTGTCCGTGACGCCTACCTGGAGCGTGCCAGTGCTGAGCCTAAGCGCTTTGCGCTCATTAATGCCCATCAGTCGCTGGTTAGCGTACAAGCCGATATTCAGGATGTGCTCGCCGAACGGATAGCGCTATGGCGTTAAGTGGTCTACTGCCTTGGCATGAGGCCACATGGCAGCAGTTGGTGCGGCTGTCAGATGAGGGGCGTATGCCCCATGCCATTTTGTTAAGTGGCGCTCACGGTGTGGGTAAGCAGCAGCTGGCAGAGGCGCTAATTGCCCGCACGTTGTGCGCAAGCCCGAATGTGCTGGCATGCGGCCAGTGTCATAGCTGTTCCATGCTGGCGTCGGGTTATCATCCGGACCTGTTGCGGGTTTCGCCGGAAGAAGGCAAGCGCCAGATACGTATTGACCCTATTCGCGAGGTTAATCGGTTTGTCTCACAGACCGCCCAACAGGGCGGTTATCGTGTGATTGTTCTTTCACCGGCCGAGAGCATGAACATCGCCGCGGCCAATGCGTTGCTTAAAAGCCTGGAAGAGCCTGGCGCTAAAACGCTGTTTATTCTGCTTTCTGATGTGCCATCTCGCATGTTGGCGACTATTCGTTCCCGGTGCCAGCAGTGGTCGTTTCCCAGTGTGCCTTTTACTGCGTGTCGCAGTTGGTTAATCGAACAGTTGGGCGGTGAGGAAGAGGCGTATTTTTGGTGGCGGGTGTCGGGTGGTTTGCCGCTTTTGGCGGCTGAATTAGCTTCGCCTGAAGAGCGGGCATTACGCCACCAGATTCATGACTGCTTTGAGCAATTGGTGCGAGGCGCTGAGCCGGTATCGGAGGCCGCACGGCTGGACCGCCAAGCGATTGACGCTATCTTGTGGTACGGTATTGCATGGCTTGAAGACTTAATTCGCTTGGGTATTTCAGGTGAAGCAAGCGTACTGCACAATCCCGATTTAGAACCCCTTTACCGCCAAGCGGTCAAAAATGGCCGTGCGCAGGATTGGTTTCGTTTGCTGGATTACGCCCGAGAGCAGCGGCGCCTGTTAGCGGTTGGAGCCAATCCAAACCCGCAACTGGTGCTTGAAGCATGGCTAGTGCGTTGGGCAGCGCTTCTGCGCTCATAGCGTTATTGCGTTGGCTATGGATTTCAACCATCACCTTCTAGTCATGTCGTTACGATGGTGGTCATGGATTTACCGGCTAGCGAGGTTGATATGAGTATTCAAAAAGCCCTTGCCCTCACCGTGCCTGATACGTCTACGCTATTTTCAGCTTATATGCCGTTTTTGGAGCGTGGAGGCCTGTTTGTACCGACTAAAACGCCCTATGCACTGGGTGATCAGGTCACTTTATTGCTCACGTTGCCAGGTGAGTGTGAGCACCTGACGGTTTCGGGTGATGTCGTATGGGTATCGCCTGACGAGATAAGTAGCCAGCGTGTTGCGGGAATTGGCGTTCACTTTAGCTTTAAGGATAGCGCTCTGCGCGAGCACATCGAAATGCTGCTGGAAGCTGATGATCATACGGCTCCCTCATTGACGCTTTAGCGTTATCCTGCCTTTTTTATTTCTCTTTTTGGTTGATGAGACGTTCATGTTTGTTGATTCGCACTGTCATTTGGATCGTTTGTCGGAGCACACGCATGGTGGTGATATCGCCGCCACGTTAAACGCGGCTAGAGCTGCAAACGTTAGCCAGTTTTTGGCGATTTCAGTGAGCCTTGAGGATATGCCCGGGCTCGCTGCGATTGCTCGTGAGCATAGCGACGTCGCTATTTCGGCGGGCCTTCATCCGCTGCATACGCCTGTGCAAGAGCCAGTGGCGAGTGATATTCAAGAAGCCGCAGAGCAGTACGGCGCCATTGCCATTGGTGAAACCGGGCTGGATTACCACTATCAGGAAAGCGTGCCGGTTGCGGTGCAGTATGAGCGCTTTAAGCAGCACTTGATCGCTGCCCGCGAGCTTGAGTTGCCCGTTATCGTGCATACCCGGGAAGCCAAGGAAGACACGCTTGCCTTGTTGCGAGAATATAGCGATCCACGTGTCGGTGGTGTGCTCCACTGCTTTACTGAAGACTTGGACATGGCGCGTGAAGCGGTGCGGCTTGGCTTCTATATTTCGTTGTCCGGTATTATTACCTTTAATAACGCGGCGTCGCTGCGTGAATTGGCCCGCCAACTGCCGCTGGATCGTCTGCTTATTGAAACCGATAGTCCTTACTTGGCCCCTGTGCCTTACCGTGGCAAACCCAACGAACCTGCGTGGGTTGTTGAAGTGGCAGAGTGCATCGCCAAAGCGCGGGGCATCAGCGTCGATGAAGTGGCCATGCAAACGACGGCCAACTTCTTTCAGCTGTTTAAAGCGGCCGTACCCGATGCGCCTGCGCATGTTAAACAAGCCCTGGCGCAGTCTGGGCTCGTGTCTTCACGTTAAGCGGTATTTAGCGCAAGGCGGATGCAATGAATATTGATCGACTCCTGCAGCAGCGTCAAAGTGGGGCCACTATTCCGCCTGTGGATCAGTGGCGGCCAGCGCTGTCTGGCGATATCAATATTGTGATTCAAGCAGACGGCACCTGGTTACACGAAGGGCAGCCGTTTGCCCGCCCTGATGTTGCGCGTTTGCTATCCTCGCTGTTGCGCCACGACCCGGAAGGCTACTGCCTAGTGACGCCTGTTGAGCGCTGGTGTCTCCAGGTAGACGATTTGCCTTTTGTGGCTGTTGAGGCCGACTTTCATGAGGATGCCTGGTGGTTTACGACCCAGTTTGAAGATGTCGTGCGCCTTGACGCGACACACCCTCTAGCGTTCAGCGAGACTCAAGGTGGCGAGATGCTGCCGGAAATTGCTGTCCGGTATGGGTTATCCGCCCGATTACATCGCCATGTGTTTTATCAACTGGTTGATGCAGCAAGTATGAAAACACTGGCTAATGGCCAGTGTGAAGTCGGTGTGTGGAGCGCCGGTGAGTGGTTTCCACTCGGCTGTGTGGATGCTGAGGACGCCGCTGGCGGCGATAATGGCGCACCGAGTGAGGCTTTGTGAAGTTAACCGCAGAACAACACGCTGTTGTCCATCATGAAAACGGCCATGCCAGAGTAGCGGCAGTCGCCGGTGCGGGTAAAACCACCACCATGGCAGCCCGAGTGCTGCATCTGCTGGCCGGTGGGGTTGCGCCCAAGCGGATGTTGATATTGATGTTTAACCGCTCAGCACGGGATGATTTTCATCAACGCTTGGTAAGCATGGCCCCCTTCGGGCAGGCGCTGCCTGCGGTGCGTACTTTTCACTCGCTGGGGCATCGATTAACCCAAAGTCTGTGCCGTTGGGGAGTGCTCGCACCACGCCGATTGCTGTCGGCTGACTGGCAGTTGGAGCGCTTGCTTCGCCAGGCCAGTTTACATGTACTGCGTGAAAGCGTTGAGCGGCGCGATGCGGCCATTGAGGGCGAGCGCCTGGAGGCGCTGGCGCATTTTTGTAATCTGGTCAAAGCAGAAATGGCCGAACCTCAAGCACTTTATGAGCGGCTTAACTACGAGCCGGACACTGATTACTTCCCCAGCGCGTTTAACGAAGCAGAGCGAATGCTCGCGGATGAAGGTCTTATGACCTACGCCGATTTGCTGTATCGGCCGCTCCAGGCGCTGGAAGCTGACGCTACGTTACGCCAGCGTGTGGAAGGCTTTTTGGACCACGTCATTATTGATGAGTATCAGGATATCAACGCGGCGCAGCAACGCCTCCTTGCGGTATTGGCGGGTAGCACGGCGGCGGTTATGGCGGTAGGGGATGCCAATCAGTGCATTTACGAGTGGCGTGGTGCGCGACCGGACACCATGCTGGAGGATTTTACCGCGACCTTCGGGCAGCCCACCGATTACCCACTATCAACGACGTTTCGCCATGGGCATGCGCTGGCATTAACCGCGAATCATGCGATTGTTGCCAATCAACGACGCCCCGATCAGCTCTGTTTAGCGGCGGCAAATAATCCGCATACGCGGGTGTCGGTTGGGCAGGGAAGTGCTGTCCTGCTGGATACCTTGATGGATTGGAGTGCGCAGGGGCGCACTTTTCACCAGGTCAGCCTGTTAGTGCGCAGTTGGGCACTTTCCGTGCCGTTCCAGCTGGCGTTATTGCAGGCCGGCATCCCCTTTCGCTTACTGCGTGAAGATCGTTTTGTTTTTCGCTTACCGTTGGCGCAGGCGTTAGTGGGTTACTTAAAGCTATCTCGCCGTCCTGAGCTTCTCCACGACCCAGAACACTTGCTGTTACTGCTCTCTCAGCCAACGCCTTTTGTCGCGCGGGAACGGCTACAGCGCTTGGCCTACCAGTTGGCCACTACGCAAGAGTGGCCAGAACGGCATGACCCCGTGCTTACTGAGCTAAAGCCGCTTCAACGGCGTACGTTAAAAAAACGCTGGACGTTATTGTGTGAGCTTCCCCGGCTACGTGCATGGCCATCCGCTAAATTACTTAGCCATGTGGTGGAAAGCATCGACGCTGAAAAAACGCTAAAGCGTGCCGCAGCCCGGCGGGATAAAGGCGAAGAGGACGTCCGCCTTTTGGATGTGCTGATCGAACAGGCTCAAAGCGTGCCTGATCCGGACGCCTTTATAGCGTTATTAGAGCGTCCGGTTGAAAACCAGGCCGGGGGTGTCCTGATTTCAACCGTGCATGGTGCCAAAGGGTTGGAGTGGCCGCTTGTGGTAGTCGCCGGCGTCAATGAGGAAGACTTCCCGCATTATAGCCGGGATACGCCACTGAGCGATGAGCGCCTTGAAGAAGAACGCCGACTCTTTTATGTCGCGATTACTCGCGCAGAAGAGCAGCTTCTGGTTATGCACGATGGTGGCTCGCATCGTCCAAGTCGCTTTATTGCTGAAAGCGCATGGCAGGACAGCATGCAGGTTGCCGAGTGTCTAGCGAAGAGCGAGCCCACAAGCGCTGTGTTACGGGCGGCTTCGCCAGCGATTGTACAACGCTATCTTGAGCGGTTAGGGCGTGACGATATTACGTTAACGGCGCCCGAGGTGAAGGAGCCCCAGGCCGCTTATGCGCCAGGGGAGCACTTTTACCCCGGACAGCGGCTGCATCACGCCGTTTTTGGTGAGGGAGAGATTGCCTCGGTAGAAGGTAATCCCTCTGATCCGGTCATTGATGTGCGTTTTGTTCAAGCAGGCAGGCGACGTTTAATTGCTCGCCGCGCACCCATTGAGCGATTAGAGCCACCTGTGCAATCCGCCTAACTGTTAGGCGGTGCAAGTGGCTCTGTTTGGCGCCTGCTGTTTACAGCTTACATATTGGGATAGTTGGGCCCGCCGCCGCCTTCAGGCGCTACCCAGGTAATATTCTGGGCCGGGTCCTTAATGTCACAGGTTTTGCAGTGCACGCAGTTCTGGAAGTTGATCTGAAAACGTGGCTGCCCAGCATCATCCTCTACCACTTCATACACGCCTGCAGGGCAGTAACGCTGGGCCGGCTCGGCATACTTGGGTAAGTTGTGCTTAATCGGAATGTCAGGATCGTCCAGGTGCAGGTGGCACGGCTGGTCCTCTTCGTGATTGGTGTTGGAGAGAAACACCGAAGAGGACTTATCAAACGAGAGCTTTCCGTCCGGCTTGGGGTAATTGATTTTTTCAAACTCAGCCGCCGGTTTTAGAGCGCCGTAATCAGTGGTCGTGTCGTGAACATTGGGCAGCTTGTTGCCCAGCAACTGATTAACAAAGTTGTAAGCGCCGCCACCCACGGTGCCGTACTTATGCATGGCGGGTCCAAAGCTTGCGCTTTCTTTAAGCTCTTCGTAAGCCCAGCTGGCTTCCCACTTTTGGGTAAAGCTAGCCAGTTCTTGCGCGCCTTCATCACCTGCTTTTAGGGCTTCAAAAACGCTTTCAGCGGCCACCAGGCCTGACTTCATGGCGGTATGCAGGCCTTTGATTTTGGAGAAATTAAGGGTTCCTGCATCACAGCCAATTAGTAGGCCGCCTGCAAACGTCATTTTAGGCAGGCAGTTAAAACCTCCTTTGGTGAGCGCTCGGGCGCCGTAAGCTACACGCTTACCGCCTTCCAGATATTGGCTAAGCGCCGGGTGATGCTTCATGCGCTGAAATTCATCAAACGGCGAAAGCCAGGGGTTCTGATAGGAAAGATCCATAATCAGGCCAACCACTACCTGCTGGTTTTCAGCGTGATACAGGAACCAGCCCCCAGAGGTATCTTTATCCAGCGGCCAGCCAGAACCGTGAACCACAAGCCCGGGTTCATGCTTGTCAGCGGGAACGTCCCAGAGCTCTTTTAGGCCAATGCCGTAGTGTTGCGGGTCGCGTCCAGCATCAAGGGAAAAATGCTTGATTAAGCGTTTGCCTAAATGACCACGCGCGCCTTCAGCAAACAGCGTGTATTTGGCACGCAGCTCCATGCCCGGCATATAGCCATCTTTCGGCGTGCCGTCAGCGGCGACGCCCATATCGCCTATCAAAATGCCGCGTACGGCATCTTCTTCAATAATGACGTCCTGGGCGGCGAAGCCGGGGAAAATTTCAACACCCAGCGCTTCAGCTTGCTCGGCAAGCCAGCGGCACAGATTACCAGCACTGATCACGTAGCGCGTTTGATCACCGCCGGTATTGTGCATGCTTTTGGGGACCAGCGAATTGGGCAGCTTCTGTGCCTTTTGGGCATCTTTGAGCAGGTAAACATCATCGCGAATGGCGGGAGTGTTCAAAGGGGCGCCACGCTCTTGCCAGTCGGGAAAGAGTTCATTGAGCGCCCGTGGCTCAAACACCGCGCCAGATAAAATGTGCGCACCGACTTCAGAGCCTTTTTCCACGACACAAACGGTCAGTTCTTGTTCGGCTTCATTTGCTTGCTGCATCAGGCGGCAGGCAGCGGCAAGCCCAGAAGGACCCGCGCCTACAATCACTACATCAAAGTCCATGACGTCGCGTTCAACATTTTCCACCTGGTCTCTCCTTATTCTCATAAGTGCAGTGCCTTATAAAAACACGGCCTTAATATAAAACGGTCGTTTGCTTCTGGTTATGCTCCATGATAGGCATAATACCGTGGTCAGGTCACGCCTACGATGCTAAAAGCGCGTTTCATGCTCAGTGGCCCAAACGTAGCCCTGTTTGGTGATTGTTCGACTATAGCGGTAGCGAATGGGTATTGTTGCCATTGGGCAGGCTGTGGCAAATTAACAAGGTTTTGTAACTGCGTGCCTATCAAACGCTTGCATGAATCTCTTCGGCATCGTCATCGCGTATGGCGAGGCTGACTCTTTTATAAGCGGTGTCCGCTGGGCGGGTGCCGACTTTGGTTAACGGCTTTTGCCACCAGCCAAGCGAGGAACCTATGAAAGTACTCGTCGCGGTTAAACGCGTCATCGACTATAACGTCAAAATCCGCGTCAAAGCAGATCACTCTGACGTTGATCTTACCAATGTCAAAATGGCCATGAATCCCTTCTGCGAAATTGCGGTGGAAGAGGCGGTACGCCTAAAAGAGAAGGGCGTTGCTACTGAAGTGGTGGCCGTCACCGTTGGCCCCAAAGCCGCCCAGGAACAGCTGCGTACCGCGCTGGCGCTGGGTGCTGACCGCGCTATTCACATCGAAACCGACGAGCGAGTTGAGTCGCTAGCAGTTGCCAAGTTGCTGGCCAAGGTGGTTGACGAAGAGCAGCCCGGCTTGGTCATCCTGGGTAAGCAGGCGATCGACACCGACAATAACCAGACGGGCCAGATGCTGGCTGCCTTAACCAACTTGCCGCAAGGCACGTTCGCCTCAGAAGTGGCCATTGATGGTGATACGGTTAACGTTACCCGTGAAATCGATGGCGGCTTGCAGACTGTTGCGCTGACGCTGCCTGCCATTGTGACAACCGATTTGCGCTTGAACGAGCCACGCTACGCCAAGCTGCCGGATATCATGAAGGCTAAAAAGAAACCGATGGACGTCAAAACCCCTGCCGATTACGGCATTGAGGTGGCATCCAGGGTAAGCCTTTTGAAAGTCGAGTCCCCGGCAGAACGTAAAGGCGGTATTAAGGTTGCGTCGGTGGATGAATTGATCGATAAACTAAAAAACGAAGCCAAAGTTCTTTAAGAAAAGTTCTTTGAGATAAGTTCTTCAAGATAAGTGCTTTGAAAGGAGCTGATCTAATGAGCATTTTGGTACTTGCCGATATCAATGACGGCCAACTCGCCAGCGCCACCGCTCACGTGGTAGCTGCCGCCAAAGCCATCGGTGGCGATATTGACGTTCTGGTGGCTGGAGAGGGCGTCCAGGCTGCCGCTGAAGCAGCCGCCAAGCTTGATGGCGTCAGCAAGGTGCGGGTTGCAGATAACGCTGTTTACGCTTACCAACTGGCTGAGCCCATGGGCGCGCTGCTGGTGGAGTTAGCCAGTGGTTACACCCATGTGCTGGCGAGCGCCTCCACAACCGGTAAAAATGTGTTGCCGCGTTTGGCTGCCCTAAAAGATGTTAGCCAGCTTTCCGACGTCATTGGCATTGAGAGCGCTGACACCTTCCTGCGTCCCATTTATGCGGGGAACGCCATCGCCACCGTGAAAAGTGATGATGCGCTGAAAGTAATTACCGTACGCTCCAGCGCGTTTGATGCCGTTGCCAGCAGCGGCAGCGCTACGCTAGAAGCGGTCGATGTGGTGGTTGAAAATACCCAGTCAAGCTTTGTTAAAGAAGAACTTGCACAGTCCGACCGACCCGAGCTGGGTGGCGCCAAAGTGGTTATTTCAGGCGGCCGCGGCATGGGCAATGGCGAGAACTTCAAGCTGCTGGACGGTATCGCCGACAAGCTGGGGGCGGCCGTAGGCGCCTCACGGGCAGCGGTAGATGCAGGCTTTGTTCCTAACGACATGCAGGTCGGGCAAACCGGCAAGATCGTGGCACCTGATCTCTATATTGCCGTAGGTATTTCGGGCGCCATTCAGCATTTGGCGGGCATGAAAGACTCCAAGGTCATTGTCGCGATTAATAAAGACGATGAAGCACCGATCTTTCAAGTAGCGGACTATGGTCTGGTAGGCGATTTGTTCGAGATTCTGCCTGAACTTGAGAGCAAGCTGTAAGGCGTTTCTGGATTGACTTGGTTTACCCAAGCCGGCTTATTAAAAGCCGGCTTTTTTAGGAGAGTAAATTAGATAAACTGCCCGTAGTTGGCTAAAGTACGGGCAATGTGAGAAAGTGCCGCCAAAGCGGTTGAAAAAGGTGTGGGCTGACCACACCTATCATGATGAACGCAACGCAAGCCACTCAAGGAGATGATAATATGGCACATACACTTCCCGAACTGCCGTACGCTTATGACGCACTCGAGCCGCATATTGATGCGATGACCATGGAAATTCACCACTCGCGTCACCACCAAACGTACGTCAATAACCTCAACGCTGCACTTGAGGGCACAGGCCTTGAGGACGTTGCGATTGAAGAGCTCGTCTCAAACCTGGACCGTGTGCCGGAAGCCAAGCGTCAAGCGGTTATTAACAACGGCGGCGGCCATGCCAACCACTCCATGTTCTGGCAAATGATGTCGCCGAACGGTGGTGGTCAGCCTCAGGGCGATGTTGCCAATGCTATTGATAGCGAACTAGGCGGCCTGGACTCCTTCAAGGAAGAGTTCAAAAAGGCAGCCGTAGGTCGTTTTGGTAGCGGCTGGGCATGGCTCTCCGTGACTCCCGCGAAAAAGCTGGTTGTTGAAAATACGCTGAACCAGGATAACCCGTTGATGCACGGCAACACGCCGCTGCTCGTCCTGGATGTATGGGAGCACGCCTACTACCTGAAGTATCAGAACAAGCGTCCTGACTACGTTGCTACGTTCTTCGACGTCGTTAACTGGGAAGACGTAGAGCGTCGCTATCAGGCTGCTATCGCTTAATTTAGCGCTATGTCGGGCAGGATGCCAGCCGCTGGCGCCTGCACAATGCCGCCCCCTCTGTGGGGCGGTTTTTTTGTTTCCAGACCGTAGGCTGGGCATGAGCTGTCAATAACCTGTGGATGAAAAAATACTATATATGCTTGAATTGATTTTCCCATGGTCTATATATAGTATGTGTGATGTCTTCAGAGGGGGGGAGGTACTAGATATGCTCTGCCCGAAAAATACCGCTATGAAAAGGGGAAAATGACCATGGCAATCCAGATTTATAGCAAGCCTGCTTGTGTTCAGTGTACTGCTACCTACCGTGCTCTGGATAAACAGGGTCTAGCGTATACCGTTATTGATATCACCGCTGAGTCAGGTGCCCAGCAAGAAGTAGAAGCCCTTGGCTACCGCCAGCTTCCAGTGGTCGTTGCTGGTGATGATCACTGGTCGGGTTTCCGCCCGGACCGTATCCAAGCGTTGGCGTAAAATTGCTATGTTGGTGAACGCCGCCGCTGCAACACCCCAGGTCGGCAGCCTAATTTATTTCTCCACCAAATCAGGTAACACTCATCGTTTTGTACAAAAACTTGGTCTGGCCGCACAGCGTCTTCCGCTAGGGCGTGATGAACCGACGCTACATGCCACAGCACCTTATATATTAATCACGCCCACCTACGGGGGCGGCGAGGCAAAAGGTGCGGTGCCAGGGCAAGTTATTCGCTTTCTTAACGATGAGCAGAATAGACGCTTTATTCGCGGCGTCATTGCTGCCGGTAACACTAATTTTGGTGATGCGTATGGCCTGGCTGGTCGCGTTATTGCAGAAAAGTGCCGTGTGCCATTGCTGTATCGATTTGAATTATTTGGCACCGACGATGACGTGGCCAAGGTTCGCAAAGGAGTAGAAGAGTTTTGGAAACGACAAACCTAGTCACGAAAAACCAGGCTGAACCCAAACGGCCGGCTACGGGAGCTTCCGAAGCGCGTACTTTGGATTACCACGCGCTAAACGCGATGCTTAATTTGTACGGTGCCAACGGTGAGCTACAGCTGGATAAAGACCGTGAAGCAGCACGTCAGTACTTCCTGCAACATGTTAACCAGAACACCGTCTTTTTCCACTCGCTGGAAGAAAAGCTCGATTACCTGATGGAAGAGGGCTATTACGAAGCGGAGATGCTCGGCCAATACAGCTTCGCTTTTGTTAAAGCGTTGTTTGAGCAGGCGTATGCCTACAAATTCCGTTTTCCAAGCTTTTTAGGTGCCTTCAAGTACTACACCAGCTATACGCTAAAAACGTTCGACGGTAAGCGTTACCTTGAGCGCTATGAAGACCGCGTATGCATGGTGGCACTGACCCTGGCGCGCGGCGATGAAGCGCTGGCAAAATCCTTGGTTGATGAAATAATCAGCGGTCGTTTCCAGCCAGCGACGCCTACCTTCCTGAACTGCGGCAAGCAGCAGCGCGGTGAGTTGGTATCGTGCTTCTTGCTGCGTATTGAAGACAACATGGAGTCGATCGGTCGCTCGATTAACTCAGCGCTACAGCTTTCCAAGCGGGGCGGCGGTGTTGCCTTTTTGTTGAGCAATATCCGTGAGTCCGGCGCACCCATCAAGCGTATTGAAAATCAGTCGTCGGGTATTATCCCGATCATGAAACTCTTGGAAGATGCCTTCTCCTATGCGAACCAGCTGGGTGCTCGCCAAGGCGCTGGCGCGGTTTATCTGAATGCGCACCACCCCGATATCCTGAGCTTTTTGGATACCAAGCGTGAAAATGCTGACGAGAAAATCCGCATTAAAACGTTGTCGCTGGGCGTGACGATTCCGGATATTACGTTTGAGCTTGCCAAGCGTAATGACGATATGTACCTGTTCTCGCCTTACGACGTTGAGCGTGTTTATGGCGTCCCGTTTGGCGACGTCAGCGTTACCGAGAAATACCATGAGATGGTCGCGGACGCGCGCATCCGTAAGCACAAAATCAATGCGCGGGCATTCTTCCAGACACTGGCAGAGCTGCAGTTTGAGTCGGGCTACCCGTACATCATGTTTGAAGATACGGTCAACCGGGCGAACCCGATTGCTGGTCGTATCAATATGAGTAACCTGTGCTCGGAAATTCTGCAGGTCAACACACCTACCGAATACGACGATGATCTTGGCTATCGCCAAATGGGGCAGGATATCTCCTGTAACCTGGGATCGATGAACATCGCCAAGGTAATGGACGCCGGCAATATTGGCGAAAGCGTTGAGATCGCCATTCGCGGGTTAACCGCGGTTTCTGAAATGAGCAATCTACGTAGCGTACCCTCTATTGCCGAAGGTAATGCCAAGTCACGCGCTATTGGTCTTGGTCAGATGAACCTGCACGGTTACCTGGCTCGCGAACACATTTATTATGGCTCTGAAGAGGGGTTGGACTTTACCAACCTGTATTTCTACTGCATCGCCTTTCATGCCATCCGCGCATCGAACCGCTTGGCGATTGAGCATAACGATACGTTTGCAGGCTTTGAAGACTCCAAATATGCAACGGGCGAGTTCTTCGATAAATATACCGACCAGGAGTGGCTGCCACGCACCGATAAAGTACGCGGCCTGTTCGAGCGTAGCGACATCACGCTGCCTACTCAGCAGGACTGGCAGGAGCTCAAGGCTTCGGTAATGGCCCACGGCCTTTATAATCGCAACTTGCAGGCGGTGCCGCCCACGGGCTCTATTTCCTATATTAACCACTCGACCTCAAGTATCCACCCGGTAGCGGCCAGGATCGAGATTCGTAAAGAAGGCAAGCTGGGGCGTGCTTATTACCCTGCGCCGTTCTTGAGCGAGTCCACGTTTGATTACTTCCAGGACGCTTATGAAATTGGCCCTGAGAAGATTATTGATACCTACGCTGAGGCTTCCAAGCACGTTGATCAGGGGCTCTCATTGACGCTGTTCTTCCCGGACACTGCGACAACGCGTGATATCAATAAGGCGCAGATTTACGCGTGGCGAAAAGGTATTAAAACGCTCTATTACATTCGTCTGCGCCAAAGCGCGCTGGAAGGTACTGAAGTGGAAGGCTGTGTTTCCTGCACGCTTTAATACCCGTGCCTGGCAAATTGCCAGCATTTGATATTCTGTACTTGATGCGCCGTATGTAATACGGCGCTTTTAATGAGAGTTATTTCATGACTACCACGCAACGCTTATCGCGGGTGAATGCGATCAACTGGAACCGTCTTCAGGATGACAAGGATCTTGAAGTATGGAATCGCCTGACCAGTAACTTTTGGCTGCCGGAAAAAGTGCCGCTTTCCAACGATATTCAATCGTGGAACACACTGACCCAGCAGGAAAAGCAGCTAACCATTCGCGTGTTTACAGGCCTGACGCTGCTGGATACGATCCAAAGCAGCATTGGTGCTCCGGTGCTAATGGAAAATGCTCGCACACCCCATGAAGAGGCGGTATACACCAATATTGCGTTTATGGAGTCGGTGCATGCGCGTTCGTACAGCTCGATTTTCTCGACGCTATGCGCCACGCGCGATGTGGACGATGCCTTCCGGTGGAGTGAAGAGAATCCCACGCTCCAGGCTAAGTCAGAACTGATTCTGGAGCGCTATCGCTCTGATGACCCGTTGATGCGCCAGGTGGCCAGCGTATTTTTGGAGTCCTTTTTGTTCTATTCGGGCTTCTATCTGCCCATGTACTGGTCCAGCCACGCCAAGCTAACCAACACCGCTGATCTTATTCGTTTGATTATTCGCGATGAAGCGGTACACGGTTACTACATTGGCTACAAATTCCAGCAAGCCTTGGCAGAAGCCACGCCCGAGCGTCAGCAGGAAGTCAAGGATTACGCGTATGAGCTGCTTCTTGAGCTGTATGATAATGAAGTGCGCTACACCGAGTCACTGTATGACGAAGTGGGGCTGTCGGAAGATGTGAAGAAATTTCTTCATTATAACGCCAACAAAGCGCTGATGAACCTGGGCTATGAGCCGCTGTTCCCCAGTAGCGTGACCGACGTTGACCCGACGATTATGGCGGCTCTGTCGCCCAGCGCGAATGAAAACCACGACTTCTTCTCAGGCTCTGGCTCCTCGTACGTTATTGGCAAAGCCATTGCCACTGAAGATGATGACTGGGAGTTTTAATAGTCTCATCCGGTAAGCGGTAAAAAGAGGGAAGGGCCATGCCAGATGTAACGCCAAACACGGCCAGTGTACTGAAAATCGCAGCGGCGGTTGTAAGTGACCTGGATGGTCGACTGCTGCTGGTGCGTAAACAGGGCACCGCTTTCTTTATGCAGCCGGGCGGTAAGATCGACCTGGGTGAAACGGCACTGGCAGCACTATGTCGTGAGCTTAAAGAAGAGCTCGGTTTGCATGTCACTGAAGACCGGCTGCTTCCTTTGGGCGTACAGAAGGCCCCGGCGGCGAATGAGCCTGGCATGACGATTGAAGCGCAGCTCTATGGGCTGGTGATTGATGAGCCGGTAGAGGCGGCCGCTGAAATCGCTGAAGCCAAATGGGTAAGCCGTGAGCAGGCGTGGGAGCTTCCTCTCGCGCCGCTAACCAAAGGCTATGTCATAAGGACCGTGTCATAAAGACATGTGCCATAAAGACATGTGTCATGTTGAACGTTTAAGACATCAAGCATCACCATTATAAGCGGGGCGCCATTTGGCGCCCTTTTTTATACCCAAAATAAAGCAAAAAAACGTCTTAATGTTAATGATAAATATTGTCATTTATTGAGATGGTGGTAGGCTAACGCGTAGAATTTAAACGCAAATCGTTCTTATACTTAATTGGTTTCTAGTGTGGCTAATGGTAAAGCTCGCTAGGCAGTAACGGAGAGTCGACGTGCTGAACAGGTCTTTCTTTGCCGTGCGTACGTGTTGCTTAGCCTTCGTGCTAGTCAGCGGTGGGCTAATGGCAAGCGATGAAACAGCGGGCCAGGCGGCCCAGAGCGTAGAAGCCCAACAAACCCAGGCGGCCCTGCAGCAGCAAATTGATGCAGCCGATGAAGAGACCCGGGGCGCGCTAGAAGAGTTACGTCGGCTAGAGCGTGAGACTCGCCAAATGGAGGCCACAAACGCGTCGCTAAGTGCGCGTTTGGTAGAAGAAGCCGAACGTCAGAAGCGTTTAAGTACTGCACTGAATACCCTGGAAGAGACACGCGCGGCGCTACCGCTTATCGAGCAGGATATGCAAGCACAGCTAACGCGCTGGATTGAGCAGGATATGCCGTTCTTGCGCGATGAGCGCTTGGCTCGAGTCGTGCACTCTGATGAGGCGCAGAGCAGCAACACCGTTGAGCGGATCAACGGCTTATTAGAAGCATGGCGAGTAGAGCTTGAATACGGCCGTGACATTGATAACTGGCGCGGACGTTTGCAAAGCCCTGAAGACAATGCTCGGGAAGTAGATTATCTACGCGTCGGTAGAATTGGATTTTACTACCTGACGCCAGACGCTCGGGAAGGCGGTGTTTGGGATGCCGCCAACCATGAATGGCTACCGTTGGATGAGCGAGCACGGCGCGAAGTCCGCAATGGTCTGCGCATCGCCGCTGACCAGCGCACGCCGGATCTATTGAGGTTGCCGCTATCCATTACCGTTGCAGAACAGCAGGGAGGTCAGCCATGAGCGTCAATCGTCAACGTCTGCAACGCCTGGTAAGTGCTGGTTTGTTGGTGGGGCTTGTCGCCGTCAGTTTCGGCGTCTCGGCGCAAAGTGAGCCTGTTTCATCGCTACGCGAAGCACGCCAGGCCGCTGAGGCGCGTGATCAGGAGCGCTTGGCGCGCTTTTTGGAAGATCAGCAAGCGTTAAATGCAGCGCTTGAAGAGGCTCGCGCCGCCCACCAGTCAGCCGAGGAGCAGCGTGAGGCGCTGCAAGCCCAGCAAACCGAGCAGGCTGAGCAGGCCAGTGAGTTAACCGAGCGCCAGAACGAACAGGGTGAAGCGCTTTCCGGCTTGTTGGCCAACCTTGCGCGACACAGTACCGAAGTGCGCAACGCATTGGGTGAAGATAGCTGGTTAACCTTGCAAGAAGAGATACTGCCGCCTCGCCTGGATAACGCGGAAGTGCTTGAGCGTCGTCAGCTAGAAAACGTGGTCGACAGCCTGGCAACGCTGGCTGCAAAAACCGGGCAGGTTGAACGTTTGGAGCTTCCGGTCGCGGATTCCGGCGGCACGATCGCGCCCCGTAACGTGGTTCGATTGGGTGACTTCGCCGCGTTTACGGAAAATGCACTACTTCAGCAAGATGGTGACGTCAGTCATTTGGCCGAAGCGCCGCGTACGCCAGACGAAATTCAAAGTGTGCTCGCGGCGTACCATCAGGGAGAAAGCAGGGAATTCCTGATTGACCCCACTCAAGGCCCCGTTTTACAGGCGCTTTCTCAACGTCCTAGCCTGTGGGAGCGTTTCCAGCAGGGCGGGTACGTCGGTTATGTCATCGTCGTGCTAGGGGTGTTGGGTCTATTGGTGGCGTTGGGGCAATATGCTTACTTGGTGCTACAGAGTCTTCGTGTGCGCCGTCAACGTCAGTCGCTTAATCAGTTGCAGTCGAATAACCCACTAGGCCGCGTGTTGCTTCGCTTTAAAGAGATGGATAAGCACCAAACCCCTGAAGCGTTAGAAGCACGTTTGGATGAAGCGGTACTAGCAGAGCTGCCGCGCATTGAGCGGGGTCAGCCCATTGTTAAGCTATTGGCTGCTATTGCACCGCTGCTGGGGTTGTTAGGAACGGTGACCGGCATGATTGTAACGTTTCAGGCGATTACCGTGTTTGGCACTGGCGATCCGCAGCTCATGGCAGGGGGGATTAGCCAGGCATTGGTCACCACGGTGCTGGGCCTCATTACGGCGGTGCCTTTGCTGTTTGCGCAAACGGCGCTTTCAAGCCGCAGCCGTCACTTAAGCCAGGTGATTGAAGGCGAGGCGAGTGCGACCTTGGCGGATCATTTGGAAGCTCAATCTACTGCTCATGCTACGTCGGTGAATTGATATGCCCACGCTACCTCTCTGGCTTGAACCGGTAGAGCGGTTAGTCGATGCCGGTGGTGCGGTTCTGGTCGTGCTGGCGTTGGTCGCGGTGCTGGTGTTCGGCATGGCGATAGAGCGCTGGTGGTACTACCGCATTACCTGGCGTTCCGCCCGTCGGCAGTTGATTCGTCGCTGGGCGGAGCGCCGCGACCACCGCAGCTGGAGCGCGCGCACGCTACGCCACGTGTGGACAGAAGCACTAGTGGCCAGGCTTCGTCGTCCGCTGCCCTGGTTAAAGCTGCTGGTCGCGCTCTGCCCCTTGCTGGGCCTGCTGGGTACTGTTACCGGCATGATTACCGTATTTGATAGTCTCTCGATGAGTGATACGCATCAAGCGCGCGCGATGGCTGATGGCGTGGCGCGTGCAACGCTGCCTACGTTAACCGGCATGGCGATTGCGGTCGTGGGGCTTCTGTTTATTAGTCGTTTAGAGCACGTGATTCGTCGAGAAGATCAGCGGTTGCATGACCGGCTGGCACGTGCCTTGGAGGAGAGTGATGCGTAGACGCCGTTCAATGGACGCAAACGCAGAAAGCAATGAAGTCAACCTGACGCCCATGCTCGATGTGGTGTTCATTATGCTGATCTTCTTTATCGTAACGACCAGTTTTATTAAAGAGAGCGGTATCGAGATTGAACGCCCGGAATCGAGTGCGGCGAGTCCACGCCCGGAAGCGCAGGTGCTGGTGGCTATTACGCCTGAAGGTGCTGTCTGGGTGGACGGTAAGCCAGTGGATGTCCATCACGTAGGGCGGGAAGTGGCCGGTATGTTGACCGAGCAAGGGTCTGCCGTGATTCAGGCGGACCAGGCATCGACGACCGGGCTGCTCATTGAAGTTATGGATCGCCTTAAAGAGGCTGGGGTAGAGCAGGTGGCCGTCGCTGCGAGCCGGAGTGCGCCATGATGCGTCATGCGGTGTCCTTTCTGGTGGGAATTACGCTGGCAGTGGGTCTATTTTGGCTGCTGGCGCTACTGGTAACGCCGCCAGAAAGCGAGCCTGAAACGCCGATAATGACCATGACCATGAATATGGTGGAAGCGCCAGAAGTGGCGCCTGAGCAAGAGGCGCCAGCGCCGCAGCCTGCGCAAGCCACGCCTCAGCAGGCGCCGCCGCCCATGCCGACACCCGAGCCGCCTCCGGTAACCGATAGTGCTATTACGCTGCCTGATGTAGAGCTACCTGACGTACCCGTCGAGCCGGTGGAGATGGATGATGAGCTGCCGGAGTTAACGGAAATAGCGCCCGAACCTCAACCCGAGCCTCAGCCCGCACCGCAGCCGGAACCTGCACCTGAGCCATCCCCAGAGCCGCCGAAGGAAGCAGCGCCAGTAGAGACGCCCACGGAGGCACCCGCTCAGCGTGAAGCGGCCCCGGTAGCCGAAGCGCCGCCTTCCAACGAGCCAGTAAGTGTCGGGCAGGTGGCGCCTACCAATCGTGTTAACCCCAATTATCCACCGCGCGCGCAGCGCAGAGGTATGGAAGGGTTCGTTGAGGTGGAATTTATTATTCGTCGCGATGGTAGCGTTGACCGGTCCTCCGTTCGAGTAACGAATTCTCAGCCACGGCGTGTATTTGATGACGCCGCCCAAAAGGCTATTGGGCAGTGGCAGTTTGCCAGCAGCCAGCAGATCCGGCGTGCCACACAGCGCATAGAGTTTCAATTGAGGTAGCGGAATGCAGCGTTTAGCATGGATTCTAATGTTCAGTGTCTGGGCTTCTGCCGCCCAGGCCGATGCACCGCTTTCGGGTGACATCATTCGTGATTTGAAAATGCAGCAAGAGCAGTTGCAAAGTGGTGCGTTTGAGACCGTGGCTGAACGCGCCACCGCCCAGGCGAATCGATTGGCTGGAGGAAATGTTTCTGATCGTTGGGCCAGTGCGCTCTACCATCAGCTGGCGGCAAGCGCTTTGGCTCGCCAGGAAAAGCCTGCTCAGGCCGCTGATCATCTCGCATTGGCGCGTCAGACCAGCGGTGTGGGTGCAGAGCAGGCAGCGCGTTGGTTGCGTGAAGAAGCGTCGCTGCGGCGTGTGGCGGGGCAAAATGAGCAGGCCATTGATTTATTGAGCGAATGGCTAGAGAGCGAGCAGGATATCGCCGCGCTATGGCAGTTGGTGCGTCTGATGGCGCAAGAGGCGCAGTGGGATGCTGCCGCTGAGCGGCTGAATCAGGCCGTTGAGCAAACACAAGCGCTTGATGAGAGCCAGCAAGCACTGGCGCTTGCCGTACTACGACATTCAGGGCAAAGCGAGCAGGCGCTTGGCTGGTTGGTTGAAGGCCTGGGCCCACAAAGCGATAGAGACGCGTGGCAGCAGGCAGCGGGGCTTGCCCAGCAGGCAGGCCAGCCAGGCGTTGCCGCTGGCTTGTGGGAAATGGCGTGGCAGTTGGGCAAGCTGGAAACAAAGGATGACTTTTGGCTACTGGTTCAGTTGCATCGAAGCGGAGGAACGCCTGCGCGGGCCGCTGAACATGTGGAAAATGCCTTGGCGAAGGGGGAGCTTGAGCGAGATGAGCACTCGTTACGCTTGCTCGCCACGTCCTGGCAACAGGCCCGGCACGTCGACAATGCGCTAAGTGCCTGGCAGGCATTGGCTGAATATACCCAAGCGGCCAAGGACTGGCGCCAATATGGGCAGTTGGCTTATGCCTGGGGAAATGAAGAGCAGGCCGAGCAGGCACTTTTTCAGGCAGCTGAGTTGGGCGATGAAGAAGCCAGCCAGTGGCTGGCCAATTTCAATTAACGTCAGAAGTACTGAGCGTAATCGCAAAATCGCTCCAGGTCGGTGCATGGTCGGAGGGGCGTTCCATAGCGCGCAGCTCATAATCGATCCCCGCTGCCTGAATGCAGTCGGCAAGCGGCTGTGTTACTAGAATATAGTCGATCCGTAGGCCACGTTTGGGCTCGCGGTCAAAGCCTTTGGAACGATAATCAAACCAACTGAACCGCTCATTGTTCTCTGGGTAGCAAAGGCGATAGCTGTCGGTTAGTCCCCAGGCTTTGATGCCCGCCAGCCATTCGCGCTCAATCGGCTGAAAACTTGCTTTGCCTTCACGCAGCCAGCGCTTGCGGCTTGCCTCGCCAATACCGATATCCTGATCTTCAGGTGAAATGTTAAAATCACCCATAATCGCTAGACGCTCGTCCGCACGGTAATGTTTGTTGAGCAGACTTGTGAGTTGGCGGTAAAAGTGCGCTTTATGGGGAAATTTCGTCGGATGGCTAACGTTTTCACCCTGTGGGAAGTAGCCGTTCCAAACGGTGACTGATTCGCCGTCGTTAGCCAGCAAGCGTACGCCAATCATGCGCCGCTGCGCTTCTTCGCCATCATCGGGAAAGCCATAAAAGATGTCCTGGGGCTTTTGGCGGCACATTAACGCCACCCCATAGTGGCCTTTTTGCCCATGGTAATAGACGTGATAGCCCATAGCCTCTACATCGGCCAGGGGGAACTCGCTGTCCTGTACTTTGGTTTCCTGCAGGCCTATAACGTCAGGCTGCTGGGTATCAATCAAGGCCTGCAACTGATGAAGCCGAGCGCGGATGCCGTTGATGTTGAAAGAAACCAATCGCATTACGATTTATCCTCTGGCGTATGATCCGCCTCTTTGTCAGGATGGATGGCGATACTTTGGCCCTCCTGTTGGCGCGCCAGCTTGCGCTCTGCCTGAAGTTTACGCTGCTGCTGCTTTTTGGCGACAAAACGGCGTGATGAGGTCACTTGGTCGGGGTTATCATGGCGCCACTGTTTATAGTCTTTGCGGCGCCCGGTGCGAATCGTCACCTTGTCAGCCAAAGAACGTGTTTTTTTCTTACGCGTCATGTCGCGCTCCTTATGTCGAATTAAGCCATATTCTAACAGGCTCTGGCCTACCTTCGACAGCAGGACGCGCTCTTAGCGCCAACCCCTGATACAATACGCGCTTCGTGATGCCTAACATTCACAGTAATGGACAGATACATAGCCTATGAGCGAGTCGGAACAGACCATAGCATCGGCCCAGAACCGCAAGCCGAAACGTCGCCGTCGGAAACCGCGTCGCCGCCAGTCTAGCTGGGATCTTCGTCAGTTTCAGGTGCCTGCCGTGGCTGGCAAATGGCGCTTTCATGACTTTGATCTGCCGCTACCGTTGATGCGCGCCATTCATGCCCAAGGGTTTGAATACTGCACACCGATCCAGGCTGAAGCGCTACGTGCAACGCTGCTGGGTGGCGATATAGTGGGTAAAGCGCAAACCGGTACCGGCAAGACGGCTGCATTTTTGATCTCGGTAATGGCGTACTTCCTTGAAGAGCCTGCACCTGATGGTCAAAAGCCCGGTGCGCCGCGAGCACTGATTATTGCGCCTACGCGTGAGTTGGCCCTGCAAATCGAAAAAGACGCCAAGGCGCTTGCTCGCTTTACGCAGTTGAACGTGGCCAGCGTTGTTGGTGGGATGGACTATCAAAAGCAGCGCGAAAGTCTGGGCAAAAAGATTGATATCCTGGTCGCAACGCCAGGCCGCTTGCTGGATTTCCATCAAAAGCGTGATATCGACCTTTCTGAAGTGGAAGTGCTGGTATTGGATGAAGCCGACCGTATGCTGTCGATGGGCTTTATTCCTGACGTGAAGCGTATTATTCGCTACACGCCGAAGACAGAAGAGCGCCAGACGTTCCTGTTTTCTGCCACCTTTACCGACGATATTCTCAATCTGGCCAATCAGTGGACGGTTAACCCAGCCCACGTTGAGATTGAAGTCACGGTTGAAAACCAGGCGGATATTGACCAGCGTGTTTATCTCGTCTCGGACGACGATAAGCAGCGCCTGCTGGTAAACCTGCTTGAGCAAGAGAGCTTTGAGCGTGTGATGGTATTCGGTAATCGCCGCGATTTGGTTCGTAAGCTGGATGACCTGCTGAAAAAAGCCGGTATCAGTGCGGCCATGCTGTCGGGTGACGTACCGCAAAACCAGCGCATCACTACGCTTGAGCGTTTCCGCGAAGGTGATATTCAAGTGTTGGTTGCTACGGATGTGGCAGGCCGCGGAATTCACATTGAAGACGTAAGCCACGTCATCAACTACACGCTGCCTGAAGACCCGGAAGACTACGTTCACCGTATTGGTCGTACCGGTCGTGCAGGCGCCAAAGGCGTTTCCATCAGCTTTGTGGGCGAAGAAGATGCCTTCTCATTGCCTGAGATCGAACGCTATATCAACGGCAAACTGCCCTGCGAACATCCGCCGGAAGGTATGCTGTAAAGCACATGCTTGATGATGCCCTAAAAAGCGATATTCAGGACGCTTATCGTCGCGTGGTGGAAAAGCTTGAGCTGACGCCACGCTACGGGCAGCGCCTGATGATTGCTGAGATTGCCCGCACGTTAGGGGACATCGAAAGCGATAGCGAAGGCAAGCGCACCAGCGACAGTCATGTCTGTGTGCTGGAGGCAGGCACCGGTACCGGCAAAACGCTGGCGTATCTGATCGCTGCATTACCTATTGCGAAAGCGCGTGGTAAGCGGCTGGTCATTTCGACCGCTACGGTTGCCTTGCAAGAGCAAGTGCTGAACCAAGACTTGCCCGCGCTTGCCAGCCATAGTGGCATTGCCTTTCGCTACGCGTTGGCGAAAGGTCGCGGCCGATATGTGTGTGTGGCCAAGCTGGACCAGGTAATGGAAGGCGCTGAGCCTAACCCGACGCTTTCGCTATTCGAGCAGTCGCTGCAAACTGAAAGCAGCGATTTTACCGTGCTTGCTACTGATATGACGGACGCCTATGGGCAGGGTAAGTGGGAGGGCGACCGCGATAACTGGCCCACCACCATTGATGATGCCCACTGGCGGCGGCTAACAGTAGACCACCGCCAATGCACCGGTAGGCGCTGTGGCCACTTTGGCGCCTGTGCTTTTTTTCGCTCGCGTCGTGATCTTGAAAATGCGGATGTTATCGTTGCCAACCATGACCTGGTGCTGGCGGATTTGGCGCTGGGAGGTGGGGCGATTTTGCCGGATCCTGCCGACTGCATTTTTGTCTTTGATGAAGGCCATCACCTGCCTGATAAGGCGCTTTCGCATTTCGCCCACCGGTTTGCCGTACACGGCTGTGTGCGTTGGTTAAACACGCTTAAAAGCAGTTTGACCGACCTGAATCAGGCGTTGGCGGTGCAGCCCACCATCGCGCGCTTACTGGCAAGCCTGCCCGAGGCCATCCATGGCCTGGAACCTGTACTAGGCGATGTGTTTAGCGTAGGGCACCAGCTGGCAGGGCGGCCCAATGGGCTGTCCGATGAAGAAAACACACTGCAATCGCGGTTTGAAAAAGGCCAGGTGCCTGATGCACTGCGTGAACAGGCGCAGCAACTGCTGGTGATGTTTGCCACGCTCTCACGCTGTCTGGAAAGCATCAGCGAGATTCTGCGTGAAAGCCTTGATCCTGATAAACAGACCGGGCTTGATCGCGAGCAAGCGGAAAGCTGGTTGCCACTGGTCGCTCTGCTGCATGGCCGCGCCCTGGAGGCCCACGCCTTATGGCAAGCGTTTAGTGAACAGGATGCTCCTAACGCGCCGCCAAGTGCCCGGTGGCTTACGCTAAGTCGGGTGGCGGGTGAGCCTGAGATTGAGTTTTCTGCAAGCCCTGTATCAGCGGCCCATACGCTTGCCAAGCATTTGTGGGGGCGCTGCCATGGTGCAGTGGTCACCTCGGCAACGCTTACTGCACTGGGTCGATTTGAACGCATTCAGGAGCGCGCCGGGTTGGCTAATCGGTACCGCTACCAGGCGTTGCCCAGCCCGTTTGATTATGCCAATGCGGTGCTGCGTGTGCCAAAGGAGGCGACGGACCCGGGTGATCGCGATGCACATGAAAATGCGATCGCTCAGTTTGTCACGCAATTGACCGATAAAGAGGCGGCCCTGGTGCTGTTTTCTTCTCGTGCGCAGCTTCGCGCGGTAGAGAAAAGTCTGCCAGCGGCCATCAGAGAGCGGGTGCTTGCCCAGGATGCGCTGCCCAAAAGAGAGTTAATTGAGCGGCACCGCGCGGCGGTCGACAAGGGCAAAGGCAGTATTATTTTTGGGCTAGCCAGTTTTGCTGAAGGGATTGATCTGCCTGGTGACTATTTGACCCACGTGGTGATCACGCGGCTGCCGTTTTCAGTGCCGGATGACCCCGTAGGGGCGACGCTTGCCGAATGGATCGAGAGCCAGGGCGGGAACTCGTTTATGCGTATTAGCGTGCCGGATGCCTCGATTAAACTGGTGCAGGCCTGTGGGCGGCTGATTCGTAAAGAGAGCGACCAAGGGGTCATTACGTTGTTGGACAAGCGTGTGATTACCCGGCGCTACGGTCAGGCGCTACTGGATGCTTTACCACCGTTCAGGCGCGAGATTCACCCATAAGCCACCTGTAATCATCTGCCCCCCCCCGCTATGGCATACGCCATAGCGGGGCATGTGCATGCAGTCAGGTTACTGCGCAATGCGCTTGGCAAGTGCCGGTGCCAGCTTATCGTTCATGCGGGTAAACGTTTCTACCGTCGTATCCCAGTCGATGCAGGCATCCGTAATGGAGACGCCGTACTGCAGTTGGCTTAGGTCCGCGGGGACTTTTTGATTGCCCCAGCCGATATTGGATTCCACCATCAGGCCGATGATAGAGGTGTTGCCTTCAAGGATTTGGTTGGTCACGTTCTCCAATACCAATGGCTGTAAAGCCGCGTCTTTATTAGAGTTGGCGTGAGAACAGTCGATCATGATATTGGCAGAAAGATTGGCTTTTTTAAGCTCTTTTTCAGCCAGCGTCACGCTAACACTGTCGTAATTGGGTTTGCCGTTACCGCCCCGTAGAACGACGTGGCCGTATGCGTTACCCCGGGTGCGAATAATGGCTACTTGACCGGCTGGGTTAATGCCCAGGAAATTATGCGGGCTCGCCACGGACTGCAGCGCATTGATAGCGACGTCCAGGCTGCCATCGGTTCCGTTCTTAAAACCGACCGGTGAGGAGAGGCCTGAGGCCATTTCGCGGTGGGTTTGTGACTCAGTGGTACGTGCACCAATCGCTGACCAACTGATACAGTCTTGCAGATATTGAGGCGAAATGGGGTCGAGTGCTTCGGTCGCCAGCGGCAAGCCAATGTCCGCCAGGTCGACCAGCAGCTTGCGCGCAATATGCAGGCCTTCATCAATCTCAAAGGAGTCGTTGAGGTGCGGGTCGTTGATAAGGCCTTTCCAGCCGACCGTTGTGCGAGGCTTTTCAAAATACACGCGCATCACGATATAAAGACTATCGTTGACCTGGTCGGCCAGTTTGCGCAAGCGGCGGGCGTAATCCAGCGCTGCGTCTACATCGTGGATAGAGCAGGGGCCGACGACAACTAACAGGCGTGGATCTTTACCATCCAGAATATTCTGAATGGTTTGACGCCCTTCAATGACCGTACGTTCAGCGGTATCGGTAAGAGGAACCGCCCGCTTGAGTGCGTCGGGCGTGGTGAGGACATCCTGAGCGAGGACGTTAAGGTTATGGACCTGTTGTTCTGACATCTAGCTACCTATGCGTGCGCAGTGAGCGAAAAATAACGCCTACTATGGCGTGTCAGGGTGGTAAAAATCAATTCTTGAGGAACTTGAAAGCGTTGGGCAGTGTCAGCTTCAAGATTTTGCAAGTAGTGTGTAAGCGCTTGATGCCTCGTACAGAACGCGTAACACTTAGCGTTATGAATCATAAACACAGCGGCATATTGGTCGCCGCTGTCATCATTGTCATTAATTAATGCCCAAGGGACGCTATGCTGCTTGCTGTGAAGGCCCGCTCAAATGGGGTGACAGAAATAGGGCTCGACGCATGTCGTACGAGCTGGAGGGGCGTGTGAATGGGCACTCGGGAAACGGATCAACAGCTTGTCGAACGTGCCCAAAAAGGTGATACGCGCGCGTTTGATCTGCTGGTAAAAAAATACCAGCATAAAATTATTGGTTTGATCGGTCGCTACGTACACGATCACTCTGAGGTCCAGGACGTGGCCCAGGAAGCGTTTATCAAAGCCTATCGAGCGCTCGGTAAGTTTCGTGCTGAAAGTGCTTTCTATACATGGATGTATCGCATTGCTATCAATACGGCTAAAAACCATCTGGTGTCTCGGGGCCGACGACCACCTGGTAGCGACCTGGACATCGTGGATGCAGAGCTTGTCGACCAGAGTGGCCGATTGGCGGATGCCGAGTCGCCAGAAGCCGCTATCGCACGTGACCAGCTTGAAGCCGCCGTTTTTGAGGCGATTGAAAAGTTGCCGGACGATCTACGTACGGCCATTACGCTGCGCGAACTGGATGGCCTTGCCTACGAAGATATTGCTCAGGTAATGCAGTGCCCAGTGGGGACTGTGCGTTCGCGGATTTTTCGCGCGCGTGAAGCGGTGGATGAACACATTCGACCGTTAGTGACGACTGCACGGAACAGTCGCGACGAATAGTGGTCGATAGAACTGAATAAACACAGTGCTGCTGGAAGTTGCAGGTAACGGTCAGGACACAGAAAATTACGTTTTTCCTTTTTTTGTGAACTGTCTGGCAGGCAAAGCGTCATACTCATCAGTTGCTTCCGTTGAACGGATGAGAACAAGCAGCCGTGACGCTTTAGAGCTACCATGTCGCATCAAGCGGCTGATGTACCAAAGAATGAGGCAGCATCATGCGAGGTGCGTTGCACTAAGCGAGTTGTTATCAGATCTTGGCCAGTGGAGTTGTTACAGCGGTCGCTGCTTATTTGCCGTGCTGCGGTAAGGCTTCATTTAACACAGTGTGAGGGTGTGAAGTATGAGTCAAAACACACGGGAATCGCTTTCAGCATTAATGGATAGCGAAAGTGATGAGCTGGAACTACGCCGAGTGTTGAAGGCACTGCCAAATGATGCTGATGCGGCAGATACGTGGCGACGTTACCACTTGGCTCGTAGCATGATGCAGCGTGAGCGGAGTGTTGATGTGAGCGCCGACCTTTCCGCCGGTATTATGGCGCGTTTACAGGATGAACCTGCTCCGATGATGGCTGACGCCCCAGCGTCAACCCCTGCTCGGTCAAGTAACATCTCTTTTGCTCGCGGCGCCGGTGTTGCAGCAGCGGTATCACTTATGGTGATTACTGGTGTTCAGTTCTTTGGTGCTGACGGTGAAAGTATTGAGCCAGGCAACACTATTGCGGCAACGTCCTCGACGGGCGGAGGTGCAGCGGATCAGGTTCAGCCTGTCAACCTTGCCGCCTCGCAGCCAGCGTCAATGACCTCTGCCAGTATGCCGATGTTTGAACCAACGCCTTTTCGGGTTAATGGTCAAGCGCAAAACGGGCTAATGAACGTAAGCGAAACGGGTTTCGCTTCAGCCGCCGTGGCTCAAAGTGCTCCCGCACAGCAAGGTACCACTATTGATGTTGATCAGATCAGGCTTCTGCAGTCGTATCTGGAGCAGCATTCTCAGGGTGCCGCTTATGGCAATGGCGAAAGCTGGATGCCATTGATGCGTTCTTCTGTCACTGAACCGCTAGGCCAACGCTAACCTGTTATGACAATGTTTCCGGAGTGAGGCACCTGAATACGCATTTTAAACACGTATTCGTAAGGTATAACTCGGGAAAATGCCTTGTTTTCGAGATAGGCATTTGAAAGATGGCAGGTAACAGCAGGCTAAGAGTGGCTACCGATAGACAAGGGAATAAACCCGCATGATGGTGACCTGGCGAAACAGGTGGATGGCTTCTGCTGCGTTATTGAGCATTAGCCTGTTGCCTTTACAGCTCTATGCACAAACTGATGAACGGGGCATGTGTGCGGATGTGCCCTCTGAAAATGCATCTGGCAATGTTCAGGTGTGGCTGGAAAGAAGTTTACAGGCGAGCCATTGTTATACGTTTCAAGCGCGGGCCGTGGCGATTAATGCCATTGATGTGCGCACGCTAGCGCTTTCTCATCGCATTCAGGATGGTGTTCGTCAGCAAGTTGTTCAGCAGCTTGATGGCCCTTCTGTAAGCGTCGAGCGTCGCTCCCGCGTAGGACAGCTGGCTTGGTCAGAAAAAAGCGAAAACGGTGCGTTCCCTTCTCTGGAAGGGTGGGTTGACCACGCTTCTCAGTTTTACGATATTTCGCTGGATGAAGACGTCCGAGTCGCTGGGCGCGAGGCGGCAACGCTTCGATTTGAGCCGCATGACCAGCAGCGTTATACCCATGAGTGGTGGTTGGATAATGCAACTGGCTTATTGTTAAAACACGTGCTAAGCGATTCAACGGGTCGTATTTTAGAAACCTTTCAAATAACACAATTAAATGAGCCCGAGCGTTATGCAGGTCAGGTTGTCATTGATGCGTTGCCCGTCAGCACAGAGCCCGCTTGGCAGCCTTCATGGCTGCCCGAAGGGTTTGTCGCTCAGCCGACATTCTCCCAGGATGACGAGGCGCATCAGCGTTTGTATAGCGACGGTTTGGCCACCATTAGCATTTTTGCCGAGCCTCAAGCGGGGCCGCAAGATTTGAATCGCGGCGTCCACCAAATTGGTGTTTCGTCGATAGCGGTTGACGAATATGCTGAAGGCGAGCAGTACTGGCAGCTCGTCGGTATTGGTGAAGTTC
Source organism: Halomonas sp. AOP43-D1-4 (assembly GCF_052446175.1). Lineage (NCBI taxonomy): Bacteria > Pseudomonadati > Pseudomonadota > Gammaproteobacteria > Oceanospirillales > Halomonadaceae > Halomonas > Halomonas sp. AOP43-D1-4. Next base: position 47,814 of record NZ_JBQSVY010000001.1, on the reverse strand, counting down.
CCCCTTCAATGCTTCAGCGTATTGTTCAATCGGTTGAGTTTGACTAAATTTTCTTATTTACATTGTGCGCATGATCTACAGCTCAATCAGTCCAGCCAAGGTATTAATGCGTTGATGAAATCTGAAAGTGATGCCTTGCTGCGTGCCGGTCGCGTTGTTGGCTACACCCCGCGAGGGCTGTTAGTCGATGTGTCGGTTAAAGAGAGTTGCCAGCAGTGTGCCCAGGGCCGTGGATGTGGCATGGGCGTGTTGGCGCGTCAGCAGCATCAGCGTATTGAAGTCAAAACCCCTTATGCCCCCACTCAACTTTGCGAACACTACCCGCTTGGCACAAGCGTAACGCTTACTCTTGGCCGTTCCGATATTACCCTGTTAGCCTTGCTTGTCTATGCGCTGCCGTTATTGGTTGCGCTACTGTTATCAGGAGGGGTTGCAGCGTTAGGCGGGGCTGAGTGGTGGGCACCCGCCAGTTTTTTTATGACGTTGTTCATTGGGTGTGGGATTTTAAAAAAATTGCTTAGCGGGCGAACGGAACGCTTTCGCCCTCAATTGGTCAGTTAGGCGTCCTGCATCTCATGGTGAGTTGCACTTCCTTCGTTTGATGTCTGCTTTATTAGGAGCTCTTACATGAAGCGCTTGGTTCTTCCTTCCGCATTATGGCTATGCATGGCCACATTATTGATGATAGGCCAAAATGCCTATGCCTATAATTTACCCGATTTCACAGAGTTGGTTGAAGAGGCCGCGCCAGGCGTTGTCAATATTTCAACCAGCCGTACCGTGCAACGCAGTAGTGGCCCTTCAATGGGTGGGTTCGGTGGGCAAGAGATACCTGAGATTTTCCGGCATTTTTTCGGCGATAGTTTTCCAGCCCCGCCAGGTAGTGGCGGACAAGGGCGTGGTGAAGAGCGTCAGTCGCTGGGGTCTGGGTTCGTGATTAGCGATGATGGCTATATCATGACTAACGCCCACGTTGTCCAGGATGCTGACGAGATATTGGTGCGCTTGAATGACCATCGAGAGCTTTCCGCTGAGTTGGTTGGCAGCGATGCTCAGACCGACGTTGCACTTTTAAAAATTGATGCTTCTGAATTACCGGTCTTGAATCTTGGCAATTCTGACGATCTTAAAGTGGGTGAGTGGGTAGCCGCGATTGGCTCTCCGTTCGGGTTTGATCATTCCGTCACTGCAGGCATTATCAGCGCGATTAATCGCACATTGCCGCGTGATGCCTACGTTCCTTTTATTCAAACGGATGTGGCGATCAACCCAGGTAATTCCGGTGGGCCGCTGTTTAATCTTGACGGAGAAGTCGTCGGGATTAACTCGCAAATCTTTACCCGTAGCGGCGGCTTTATGGGGCTTTCATTTGCGATACCCATTAATGTCGCCATGGACGTTGCTGATCAACTGCGTGAAGAGGGGCGCGTTGATCGCGGTTGGCTAGGCGTCATGATTCAACCTGTATCTCAGGATTTGGCCGAATCCTTTGGTATGGAAAACGCAAGTGGGGCGCTCATTGCTGATCTTGACCCGGAAGGCCCTGCGGCGCAAGGCGGCTTGCGTGCTGGCGACGTGATTACTGGCGTCAATGGCGAAGAGGTTGATCGCTCAAGCACGCTGCCGCGCTTAATTGGCCGTGTTACGCCTGGAAGTGATGTGGAGCTTACCTTAATGCGCGATGGCGAAGAGGTAACGGAGACGGTAGCGCTGGGACATTGGCCCGATTCCGAAGCAGCCACACAGGGTGATGAAAGCAACAATCAGGTGCGTTTGGGCATTTCGGTTGCCGAGTTGGATGACGCGATGCGAGAGCGCCTAAATATTGAGGGGGGCGTTGCAGTGCGTCAGATTGAGCCTGGTAGCGTTGCCGCTCAAGCGGGCCTCCGTGTTGGCGATGTACTGGTAAGTGTTGATCACCGCAGCGTGTCTTCTCCGGATGAGTTGTTAGACATTGTCGAACAGCTACCCAGTGATCGGGCAATTCCAGTGCGTGTTTACCGTGAGGGGCGCTCACTGTTTTTAGCTTTACGCCTGGAATAAGACCTTCTCTGCCTACCCAGTCCGGCGGTTCTCGCCGGACTGCTGTTCCTATCCCGCACATATCGCTACAATAGCGCTTATCTTTTTAACGGAAATAGGCAAAGTGGCCAACATGCCAGCTGTTTTCGGGCTTTAAACTCTCGAGGCGGCTGGTAATAAAGCCGCTTACGTACCACTAAGGCAGACCACTCTCGATGTCCCACGACGTTTCTAGCAGTAATTTAAAGAATATAAGAAACTTCTCAATTATCGCTCATATCGATCACGGGAAATCAACGCTCTCTGATCGCTTGATCCAAACCTGCGGTGGATTGACCCAGCGTGAGCTTAAAGAGCAAGTGCTCGACTCCATGGACATTGAGCGCGAGCGTGGTATCACCATTAAAGCGCAATCGGTGACGCTCGATTACACTGCGGCCGATGGCGAGGTGTATCAGCTTAATTTCATCGATACGCCAGGCCACGTGGATTTCTCCTACGAAGTATCGCGCTCACTGTATGCCTGCGAAGGGGCGCTGCTGGTCGTAGATGCGGGCCAAGGAGTTGAGGCGCAGTCGGTAGCTAACTGCTATACCGCCATCGAGCAGGGCCTGGAAGTATTGCCGGTCCTCAATAAAATCGATTTACCCCAAGCCGACCCGGACAAGGTGGCGCAAGAGGTTGAGGAAATCATTGGTCTCGACGCCACAGACGCTTGCCAGGTGTCCGCCAAAAGCGGTATCGGCATTGAAGGACTGCTTGAACGTTTGGTGCGTGATATTCCGCCGCCTAAAGGTGATCGGAATGCCCCCCTGCAAGCATTGATCATTGACTCCTGGTTTGATAACTATCTGGGCGTAGTCTCGCTAGTGCGCTTGTTTGATGGCACGCTGCGCAAGGGCGACAAGATCCGTATCAAGTCAACGGGCCGCGACTGGAACGCCACTGAAGTGGGCATTTTTACTCCATTGCGCAAAGAGACCAATATCCTGCGCGCGGGTGAGGTGGGCTTTATTGTCGCAGGCATTAAAGAGATTCACGGTGCGCCGGTGGGTGACACTATCACGCATACCAAAACGCCCGACGTGCCGCGTCTGCCTGGTTTTCAGAAGGTGAAGCCTCAGGTGTATGCTGGGATGTTCCCCGTCAGTGCTGATGACTACGAAGACTTCCGGGATGCGCTTGAAAAGCTCGCGCTTAACGATGCCTCTTTAGAGTATGAACCGGAAAACTCGGATGCCCTGGGCTTTGGTTTTCGCGTCGGTTTCCTGGGCACGCTCCACATGGAGATTATCCAGGAGCGGCTTGAGCGCGAATACAATATTGACCTGATTACCACTGCACCGACCGTGGTATACGAGCTTGCGATGAAGAATGGTGATGTCACTTACATCTCCAACCCCTCCAAACTGCCGGATATGGCAGACGTGGATGAGATGCGTGAGCCCATCGTGAGGGCCAGTATTCTGGTGCCTCAGGAGTTTGTGGGTAACGTCATTACCGAGTGTGAGCAGCGCCGCGGTACCCAGAAAGACATGCAGTTCCTGGGTAACCAGATTCAGTTAGCCTATGAGTTGCCGATGTCGGAAGTGGTCATGGACTTCTTCGACCGTCTGAAATCCATCTCCCGCGGTTACGCGTCGCTTGAGTACAATTTCGAGCGTTTCGAAGCGGCCAAGCTGGTGCGCCTGGACGTGCTGATCAATAGCGAAAAGGTAGATGCCCTCGCGGTGATTATTCACCGTGATCATGCCCATAGCCGCGGCCGGCTGCTGGTCGAAAAAATGAAAGAGCTGATTCCGCGCCAGATGTTTGACGTGGCCATTCAGGCCGCTATCGGTGGTCAGGTAGTGGCGCGCTCTACCGTAAAAGCCCTGCGTAAAAACGTAACGGCAAAATGTTATGGCGGTGATGTAAGCCGTAAGAAAAAACTGCTGGAAAAACAGAAAGCCGGTAAAAAACGGATGAAGCAGGTGGGGCGCGTTGAAATTCCCCAGGATGCCTTCCTCGCTGTGCTCAAGGTTAACGACTAGGGAAGGTTTCCTTTATGGATTTTTCATTACTGCTGGTACTGGCCGTTGTAATTTCAGGGGTCGTTTATTTTATCGATATGATTTGGCTGCGGCCTAAGCGTCGTGAGCGGTTGGCGAAAGCAGAGGAAGCCGCTGCTGGGAACATCGACGCACCAACACAGGAAAAACTTTTAAAAGAGCCTTGGCCGGTCGATTATGCGCGCTCTTTTTTCCCGGTACTTCTGGTGGTATTGGTAGTACGCAGTTTTATTGTCGAACCGTTTCAAATTCCCTCGGGTTCAATGCGGCCTACGCTGGAAGTAGGCGATTTTATCCTGGTGAACAAGTTTGCCTACGGCTTGCGTTTGCCGGTGGTTCACAACCGTATTTTGGAGGTTGGTGAGCCTGAGCGTGGCGATGTGATGGTGTTTCGCTTCCCGGATGAGCCATCGGTTAACTTTATCAAACGGGTGGTAGGCCTTCCGGGCGACCGTATTCGCTACGAAGATAAACAGCTTTATGTGAACGGCGAACTGGTCACTAAAACGTTATTGGAAGAAGGCCCCGATGCCTCGCCACAAGAGCTATTATTAGAAGAGCAGTTGGGTAGCGTGCGCCATACTATCTACAACAACCCCCGCGACCCAGGACCGCAAATGCGCGAAGTTGAAGTGCCTGAAGGTCACTACTTCATGATGGGCGATAATCGCGATCACTCCAACGATAGCCGTTACTGGGGGGTTGTGCCGGAAGAGAATATCGTGGGTCGTGCATTTGCTGTTTGGATGCATTGGGACGGCGGGTTGCCCAGCTTTAATACGGTGCGACGCATTGAATGAATAAGTTTATGTCAGCCCTGGTTAGTCATGTCACTAATAGTTAACGTCAATGACGTAGGAGCCTTGTGAGTAATCCTTTAAACGCTTTTTGCCGACGAATCGGCCATACCTTTGGCGACGAAACGCTCTTGGAACTGGCCATGACGCACCGAAGCTACGGTGGTCGTAACAATGAGCGCCTGGAATTTCTGGGTGATTCAATTGTTAATTTCGTTATCGCAGAAGCCTTGTTTCAACGTTTCCCTCAAGCGCGGGAAGGGCAGTTATCGCGCCTTCGCGCGCGTTTGGTGAAAGGCCAAACGCTTGCTGAGCTCGCCCGTGAAATGACCTTTGGAGAATGCTTGCGCTTGGGGTCGGGGGAAATGAAAAGCGGAGGGCATCGCCGTGAGTCGATTCTCGCCGATGCGGTTGAAGCGATAATTGGTGCCATTTACCTGGACGCCGGCATGGATGTTGTCCGGGAACGCGTGCTTTCCTGGTACGCCGAGCGTCTAGAGAATATCTCGTTACAAGATACCCAGAAAGACCCTAAAACACGCTTACAAGAGTTTTTGCAGTCGCGTCAGTCAGCGCTGCCGCGCTATGAAGTGGTCTCTGTAAAGGGCGAGGCGCATGCCCAGACCTTTACCGTGGAGTGCTACATTGAGCTACTAAGCAAGCATACCACCGGTAAAGGCCCTAGTCGCCGCCATGCTGAACAGCAAGCGGCAGAAGAAGCGCTTTCGTACCTTGAGAAAAAACCAGGAGACAAATCATGAGCCAATCCTGCGGCTTTGTGGCCATTGTTGGACGGCCTAACGTAGGCAAATCAACCCTCATGAATCGTATTCTGGGGCAAAAAATCTCGATTACCTCTCGGCGTCCGCAAACCACGCGCCATCAGGTAATGGGTATTAAAACGGTTGAAGATACGCAGTTTATTTACGTGGATACACCGGGCATGCACATCATGTCCAAAGACCGTAATAAAGCCATCAACCGCTTTATGAACCAGGCGGCTACCCAAGCACTCCGTGATGTTGACTGTGTGGTCTTTATTATTGATCGTACCCGCTGGACTGACGAAGACCAGGCCGTGCTCAAGCGTCTTGAGCATGTTAAGGCACCGGTTATTCTGGCCGTCAATAAGGTGGATCGTCTACAGGATAAGGGCGACTTACTACCCTGGCTTGCTGAAGTGGGCGCGCGGCGTGAGTTTGCAGCCGTTGTGCCTATTTCAGCCAAGCACGGCACTCAGGTAGAAACGCTGGAAGAGGAAGTGGCTAAACATCTGCCAGAAAGCGTGCACTTCTTTCCGGAAGACCAGATTACCGACAAGAGCCTGCGCTTTATGGCCGCTGAGCTGGTGCGTGAAAAAGTCATGCGTCAGTTGGGTGACGAGTTGCCCTACCAGATGACCGTTGAAATTGAAGAGTTCCGTGAAGCCGGGCGCGTCACGCATATCAGCGCGCTGATTCTGGTGGAACGCCAAGGGCAGAAAGTCATCCTGATCGGCGAAAACGGTGACCGGATCAAGAGCATTGGCCGCGAGGCGCGCCTGGATATGGAGCGCGTGCTGGGTACCAAGGTCATGCTTAATATGTGGGTCAAGGTGAAGCGCGGTTGGTCCGATGACGAGCGTGCCCTGAAAAGCCTGGGTTACGACCTCGATTGAGTGTCGCAATGTCTGCGGAACCCGCTTTTTTACTGCATCGTAAACCCTATCGTGAAACCAGCGCGTTAGTTGATTTACTGACGCTTAATAATGGCCGTATCCGCGCCGTTGCCCACGGAGGGCAGCGGCCGGGGTCCAAGTCGCGTCAACGACTACAGCCGTTTACGCCGCTGTTTGTTAGCTGGCGCGGCGAACGCGATTTGAAACGCCTCACGTTGATGGAGTCGCGTGGACAAACGGCATTACTGGCAGGTGAGGGGCTCCTATGCGGTCTTTACGCGAATGAAATCGCCACCCGACTGCTGCCCCTGGAACTCGCTGCACCCGATGTTTTTGCCTTCTATACGGCGCTGCTTGAAGCGCTGCCAATGCCTTCCAGGCGCGCTCTTGCCTTGCGGCGGTATGAGTGGGCGTTGTTGGATGCGCTTGAAGCTACCCCGCGTTTTTGTACGCCAGATAATAATGTGCTGGACCCGCAAGCCCGCTATCGGTTTGATGCACAAAGCCGTGCTTTTCTTCCCGCAGAGCAGGGGCTTGAAGGGCGTGCATTGCGTTATATTGAGCAGGGTGACTGGCAACATGCGGGGCTAGCAAGCGTTCTTAAGTCAGTCATGCGGGCGGCACTAGCACCGCATTTGGGGTCTGCTGCACTGCGCTCTCGGGAGCTAATGATGGCACTGGCCCGCCGGCGTCAGCCATAGTTCATGCTTATGACTTTTTTGGAATGGAGATAGTTATGCATCCTCCGCGTATTCTACTGGGCGTTAATATCGACCATATCGCCACGCTGCGTCAGGCACGTGGTACCCGCTACCCGGACCCGGTACAGGCTGCTTTGTTGGCTGAAGAAGCGGGTGCAGATGGCATTACGGTGCATTTACGCGAAGACCGCCGCCATATACAGCTTCGCGATGTCAGACTGTTGGCGGACGTGTTGAATACCCGTATGAATTTAGAGATGGCAGTGACCGAAGAGATGCTCGCGTTGGCTGAAGAGGTGCGCCCAGCACACGTATGCCTGGTACCTGAAAAACGCGAAGAGCTTACCACAGAGGGCGGTCTGGATGTGGTCGGTAGTTTTGATGCGGTTGCCAAAGCGTGTGAGCGGCTGAAAAACGCAGGCTGCGACGTATCGCTGTTTATTGATCCTGATGAAGCGCAAATTGATGCGGCTCATCGCGCTGGTGCCCCAACGATTGAACTGCACACCGGTGCTTATGCAGAAGAGAAGCTGGGGAGTGACGCCGCAAATGCTGAGTATCAGCGTTTAACCGCAGCAGCGACTCAGGCCGTTTCCTTGGGGCTGGTGGTTAACGCTGGGCATGGGCTTCATTACCATAATGCAGAAGCGATAGCCGCACTGCCTGGGGTGAATGAGCTGAATATCGGACACGCCATTATTGCTCGCGCGCTGTTTGTTGGCCTCAAAGAGGCTGTTCAGGAAATGAAGCGGCTTATTATTGCAGGCCAGGAAGCGGGGTTGATGGCGGCTTTAGATGCTCACGATCATGAACATAGCCATGAGCATGCAGATGAGCATACGCATGGTCATCATGACTGCTGTGGTCACTAACAGATGATTGTGGGGATTGGTTCCGATATTGCCCGGGTAGCGCGTTTTACCCGGGCAGTTGAGCGTCATGGGCCACGTTTTGCCCAGCGTATTTTGGGAACTGACGAATACGCGATATGGCAGCAAAAAGGCGAACCGGTGGCTTACTTGGCGAAAAGATTTGCCGCTAAAGAAGCGTTTGTAAAAGCACTAGGGCTTGGCCTGCGAGGCGGCATGCAGTGGGGGGACATCCAAGTGGTTAATGACCCCTTGGGGAAGCCCTTTTTGCAGTTGAGCCATGAGGCCAAGCGGCTAATGCAGGCATCCGGCGCGACGACCAGCCATATCACGCTAAGTGATGAAGCGGAGTACGCGGTTGCCTTTGTCATTCTGGAGCGTTAGACCCATCGGCCAGCCTGCTTCGATGAGTACGCAAGCGTGCCATTGCGGTGTACAACGCTTCCAGAAGGCTCTCCACATGACTGAGCCCGCTGGTGCGTAACCGCGTCTCAAGGGTTTCTACCAATAGGGCTAGCTCAGGTGCGCCGCAGTAACGGCTTGCTCCATTGAGCCCATGCACCCAGTCAAGTAGCATCGCCAGGTTTTTCTGGGCATAGGCGGCACGCATTTGCGTTTCTGTTTCATCCAGGCTGTCAATCAGGCGTATAAGCTGTGCATAGGCAACGCTCTCTTTGCCGCCCGCAAGCTGTGTGCCCATGGTTAAATCGACGGCCGCGAGTGCTTCACTGGCAAATTCAGTAGTGCCTTTTCGTTGCAAGGCTGCCGTTGATGTCACGGTAGGCAGAGAAGGGGGGACGGCCAAAAAACGCAGCAACAGCTGTTGTAGCTGCGCCTCATCAACAGGTTTTATCAGTACATCATCCAGCCCAGCCGCCAGCCACTGCTGACGTTCACTGCTTAAAGCATGAGCGGTTACCGCAATAATAGGGCAGCGTGACCAGTGATTATTGATACGGCGCAGTGCCTGACTGGTTTCAACACCGTCCATACCCGGCATACGAATATCCATTAGCACCATGTCAGCCGTGTAATTAACTGCCAAGGCAAGCGCTTCATGCCCGCTATCGGCAAGCGTAATACGCAGTTGATCTGTTTCAAGCAGCGCCTTAAGCAGCTCACGGTTGGAGGCATTGTCGTCAACAATCAAAATATCAATGACGGAAGGGTCCGTAGGCGGAGGCGCTTTTGATTGAGCGGACGCTATTTCTTTATCTGCAGGCTGCAGTAAATGGCGCAATGTCGTGACCAGCTGAGCGCGAGTGAAAGGTTTGCAGAGCATTTCCCCGCCATGAGGAAGCTCCCAAGGCGGTAAGTCATAGCTGGTGGTGTTTGCCAGAATCAATACGGGGCAGGCGGCTTGCTCAATCAAATCTCGCCAGTAGTCTCTCCTCTCTATTTCGAACTCATCTTGATCCAGGCATAACATCAGTAGGTCTTCGGGCTCATTAGCGGTAAAGGCGACGGGAATAGCCCCCCAGCGCTCTAGCAAGTACTCAAGCGTATTGCGAGTAGGCGTATGGGTTTCATAAAGACGTACGACTGGGCTTTTCAGAGTAAGCTCTGCGGGGCGTTCGCCGCTTTGGTTAGCCAAGAGTGGAAGGGTAAAGGAGAACGTTGAGCCGTGGCCTACCTCGCTTTCCACGCTGATAGTGCCGCCCATTCGCTCAATCAACTGGCGGCAAATCGATAAGCCCAGCCCGCTACCGCCAAATTGGCGTGAATGGCTGGGTTTTGCCTGGGAAAAAGCGCTAAAAAGCTGTTTTTGATGCTCTTCGCTCAAACCAATGCCGGTATCACTAACACTGATACGCAGTACCACGTGCTGGCCTTCTTGGGTGTCGAGCATCACACGAACAATAACGTCGCCTTCGTGGGTAAACTTGAGGGCATTGCCGACCAGATTACTAAGCACCTGATGAATACGCAGCGGGTCGCCGCTAAGCGGCGTAGGCACATCATCGTAAATCATTGCCACCAGGTGCAGATGTTTACGTTGCGCCTCAGGCGCATGCAGGCCAATTACTTCATCCAAAAGCGATACAATATCAATGTCGACTTCTTCAAGAGTGAGGCGATTTGCTTCAAGCTTGGAAAAATCGAGCACGTCATTGACGAGCATTAGCAGGTTGTCGCAGGCGCGGTGAACGTGCTCTAACCACCCCTGTTGGCGGTTATCCAACCTGGAGCGGCTCAGTAACCGGCAAAAACCGATAATGCCATTGAGTGGCGTGCGTATCTCATGGCTCATATTGGCTAAAAATTCGGATTTAACGGCATTGGCACGGAGCGCGCTGCGGTGGGCCAGGTCGAGCTTGATATTTTGCTCTTCAATGGTTTCCATTGATTCCTGCAATTCGCTGGTCGCCTGCTCAATCTGGGTCTGCATATCGCGCTGCGACTGCTGAAAGTGCTCAGCCAGGCTGTTCACATGAACGGCTAGTTGGCGAAGTTCGCTTGGCCGTGCAGGCGTTAATTGCAGCCGATAGTCGCCACGAGATAAGCGATATAAGGCCTGGTTAGCTTCCTCAATAGGCCGGGAAATATACCGACTGACAGCAAAGGCACCCAGAAAAAGCAGTAGCCCTAATAGCATGCCGCCCAGGCTTAAACTGGCCAACAGTTTGTAGCGTTCAAGCGTCAAAGGGCGGGCGTTTGCCTCGGCTTCAAGCCAGCCCACCCCGGTCGGGTTTATGTTGGGGAGCACGCTATCAAGAGGGACTAGAAGTCGCCAAATATGCTCTTCTTCTTCTATCAGGGGAGCGCTGGGCGCTGTTAAGCGTAGCTGAGGCGGGGTGGAGCGGCCTAGCACGAACAAACGGTTACCTTGCTCATCGAAGAGGCTGACAGAACTAAGCCCATAGCGGTCCAGCAGCCGTCGAGAAAGCCTCTCCATACGCTGGAAGTCTGCGTCTGCCATGGCAAGCTGGAAACTTGGGGTTAATAGTTCACCGGCATCTTTAAGTCGCTCGTGAAGCGCCGCGCGTTCAGCCGTATCACTTTGCACCATGAGCAAAATAGCCATCATGGCGTACACCAGAAGCGGAAAGCCAAGTAGCGCGAACAGCAAACGCGTGTTTAAAGACATGGAAGAAACTCGTTGATTCAATGTGGTTGCCTGTCCAGCGTACGACAGCACCGATATAATGCAGCATAACGGTAATGATAAGGAACGTGTGATGAATTATCCCATGCTAGAGGATGTGGTTGGCAACACTCCCTTGGTGCGTTTGAAGCGGATCACTGCCGGGCGCAACAATACGCTGTTGGCGAAGCTTGAAGGCAACAATCCCGCTGGTTCGGTAAAGGATCGTCCCGCGCTTTCGATGTTGAATGAAGCGGAAGCGCGTGGAGAAATAAAGCCAGGCGATACCCTGATCGAGGCAACCTCGGGAAATACCGGTATTGCGCTCGCCATGGCGGCGGCTATCAAAGGCTACACCATGGTCCTGGTGATGCCTGAAAATGCCTCCGAGGAGCGTAAGCAGGCCATGGTGGCTTACGGCGCCACGCTGATTTCTGCCAGTAAGGCCGGTGGTATGGAAGAGGCCCGGGATATTGCCGATGCCATGATTGAACGGGGCGAAGGCAAGCCGCTGAACCAGTTTTCCAATCCAGACAACCCCTTGGCGCACTATCGTACAACGGGGCCTGAAATATGGCAGCAAACCCAGGGGGAGGTTACCCATTTTGTAAGCTCCATGGGCACCACCGGCACTATCATGGGCGTATCTCGCTACCTTAAAGAGCAGAACGACGCTATTCAGATTGTCGGCTTGCAGCCCTCCGATGGCGCCAGCATTCCCGGTATTCGCCGTTGGCCGCAGGCGTATCTGCCCGAGATTTTTGAAGCTCCGCGAGTAGATATTACGCTGGATATTAGCCAGCAAGAGGCTGAAAGCAACATGCGCCGTTTGGCCCGTGAAGAGGGCATTCTGGCGGGTGTTTCATCGGGCGGCAGCCTGGCGGGTGCGTTGCGTATTGCGGAACAGGTCGAAAACGCGGTCATCGTGTTTGTTGTGTGTGATCGGGGGGATCGTTACCTCTCAATGGGCCTATTCGGCCCGGAGCTATAAATGGCCATGCTGGGTAAGCGGCGCCCATCGCGCGCTGCATCAGGCAAGTCAGGGCTGGTACGCAAGCCCGCTGCTAAGTCAACAAGCGCTTCTGACACTAGTGATGCGCTGGTGGTTGAGCGATTGGCGCATGATGGCCGGGGAGTTGCGCATGACGCCACAGGTAAAACCGTGTTTATTGACCGGGCGCTTCCCGGCGAGCGTGTTGACGCTGCCGTGCATGTCAACCGCAAACGCTTTGATGAAGCGCATGTAAAAGCGCTGCTGCACCGTTCGCAACAGCGCGTTGAGCCCCCCTGCGTTTATTTTGGCCAGTGCGGTGGTTGCCAATTGCAACATATGGCGATTGAGGCGCAGCGCACGCATAAACAAGACGTACTGTGCGAGCTGTTTGCTCGTCAGGGTATTGAACTTGGCACCCCCCATCTGCTTCATGGCAGTACGGAGCACTATCGCCGCCGGGCGCGACTCGGCGTCAAAATAGATGGGCAGGGTAACGTGTTGCTGGGCTTTCGCGCAGCCCATAGTCATCGGTTAGTCGATATTCATCAGTGCCACGTATTGGTGGAGCCCTTACAAGCGCTTTTGCCTCCCTTGAGGGCCTTGTTAGCAACGCTTGAGGCGCCGCGTCTGGTGGGCCACATCGAGCTATTGGCGACCACGTCGGAATGCGTGCTGTTGGTTCGCCAGTTGAAAGCACATGCGCTGGATGCCGAGCGCTGGCAGGCGTTTGCCAAGCAGCAAGGGGTTGCGCTTGGCGCGTGGCTGGGCCGCGAGTCTGCCAGCCTACACTGGTACAGCGCTGAACCGGTGCTGGAAGAGACCCTGCAGATAGAAGGCCAACCATCGCTCACGCTCACCTTTGCTCCCGGCGATTTTTTACAGGTCAATGCTGACGTCAATCAACAAATGGTGGCGCACGTGGTGAAATGGCTGGCTCCTGCGCCTGGCCAGCATGTTATGGACCTGTTTGCCGGAATGGGCAACTTTAGCCTGCCCATCGCCTCAAGCGGTGCCAGGGTACATGCCGTTGAAGGTAGCGCTTCAATGGTGGCGCGCATCAGCAGCAATGCAGCGCGTAACCGGCTAGAGGTAAGTGCTCAACAGGCTGATTTAAGCGATAGCGCAGCGGTTGAAGCCTTGTTGAAAACTCAGCAGCACTTGGACGCACTGGTGCTGGACCCACCGCGTAACGGTGCAGAAACAGTGTGCAAGGCACTGGGCCGTTACCCCGTACCCAGGCTTGCGTATGTGTCGTGTGACCCGGCAACGCTTGCCCGTGATGCGGCGCATCTGGTTCGTGCAGGCTATCGTATTAAGCAAGTAGCAGTGGCGGATATGTTCCTGCACACTGCACATATGGAATCGCTTATGCTTTTCGAGTACGAAGGCTAGTCCGCCTATCGCATCAAGCCACGGTATTCGCCGTCAAGATGAATACCCTGAAGGGATGAGTAAGAGTCATGGTGAAAGTGCGTGAAGACCAGCCGCTAATGGATAGCGGCAGGGTAGACATACAACAATGGTTAACGCGCCTGCAAGAAGATGTGCGTCTAAGTGATCCTGAGCGCCTTATTGAAGCCTGCGAACTGGCAGAGCAACTCGAACGTGAGGCGCCTCGTACTCATCGTGAATGGTTATCTCCTGGTTCAAGCTTTCGTATGGGGCTTGAAATGGCAGACATTTTGGCAGACCTAACGCTTGACCAGGCGACCCTGGAAGCGGCAGTGCTCTATCGCGCCGTGCGCGAAGGTCTGTTGAGTCTGGAGGCCGTTTCCAAGCGGTTTGGCAGTGAAGTTGCCAGGTTAATTGACGGCGTCCTGCAAATGGCCGCCATCAGCTATCCACTCGCGCCCAACCACGGTATGGCCCAGCATAACCAGCAGGAAAACCTGCGTAAAATGCTGGTCAACATGGTGAGCGATGTTCGCGTTGCGCTTATTAAAATCGCCGAGCGCACCTGTGCGCTACGTCAGGTCAAGGATGCTCCGCTTGAAAAATGTCTGCAGGTAGCCCGCGAAGTCGCCGACATTTATGCGCCTCTCGCGCATCGCTTAGGGGTGGGGCAAATCAAGTGGGAACTTGAAGACCTGTCGTTTCGCTATTTGCACGAAGATGAGTACAAGGCGATCGCCAAGCTGCTTGCTGAGAAGCGCCTGGATAGAGAGCACTATATCCACGACGTGGTCGAAACGATTAAAACGTTGATGGAAGCTCAGCATATTACCCATCATGACGTGAGTGGCCGAGCCAAACATATTTACTCGATCTGGCGTAAAATGAAGCGCAAAGGGATCGATTTTTCTGACGTACACGACGTTCGTGCGGTGCGTATTTTGGTGCCAGAAGTCGCCGACTGCTACACCGTATTAGGAATTGTGCATTCGCGTTGGCACCATGTTCCAGACGAATTTGACGACTATATCGCCAACCCTAAAAAGAACGGCTATCAATCGCTTCATACCGCAGTGGTCGGGCCTGAGAACAAAGTCCTCGAAATTCAAATCCGCACGTTCGCCATGCATGACGACGCAGAACTCGGGGTATGTGCCCACTGGCGCTATAAAGGGCACGACACCAACGCGAAAAGCCGTAGCTACGAAGAAAAAATTGCTTGGCTGCGTCAAGTGCTTGAGTGGCAGGATGAAGTGGGCGATTTTGGTGATCTGCGCGAAGGGCTTTCAAGTGACGTGGCCCCCGACCGCAACTATGTCTTTACGCCTGACGGTCATGTGATCGACTTGCCGCGTATTGCCACCCCGATTGATTTTGCGTATCGGGTTCATACCGAAATTGGCCACCGCTGCCGGGGCGCCAAAATTAACGGGCGCATTGTTCCGCTGACCTATGAGCTTAAAACGGGCCAGCAAGTGGAAATTCTGACCGCCACCAAAGCCGGGCCAAGCCGCGACTGGCTCAATCCTAATCTTGGCTATGTGCGCACGTCACGAGCGCGCGCCAAAATTCAGGCATGGTTTAAGCATCAGGCCAGAGGCCAAAACCTGGAAGAGGGCCGGGTACTTTTTGAGCGAGAAATGCGCCGTCTTGATGTCGACCAGTTGGATCTACCCAAATTGGCCGACGCGGTTAATTATCAAAACGCTGATGATATGTATGCCGCTATCGGGGCAGGCGACCTGCGTATTGGGCAGGTACTACACCAGGCCCAGCAGTTATTTGGCGAGACTGACGATCAGGAACAGCTGGAACGTTTACTTGCCAAACCGCGTAAGCAGCCGAGCAAGCCCTCTAAAAGTGACATTACCGTGCTTGGCGTGGGCAATCTTAAAACCAGCATGGCTAACTGCTGCCGCCCCGTTCCGGGCGAGCCGATTGTGGGGTTTATCACCCAAGGGCGAGGGGTTACCGTACACCGTCAGGACTGCAACAATATCCTCCAACTGCGTATGGAAGAGCCCCAACGTATCATCGAAGTAGAGTGGGGCGAGCGCGCCCATACGCGTTATCCGGTCACTATCGAAATCCAGGCCTGGGACCGCTCGGGCCTACTGCGCGATGTGACGGGCCTTCTAGGCAATGAGAAAGTCAATGTGCTGGCGGTGAATACGCTAACGGATACCAACGAAGGCATCGCTCGCCTGAGGATTACGTTAGAAGTGGATGGACTTGAATCTTTGGGGCGGCTCTTCTCACGTATTCAGCAACTGCCCAATGTGACCGAAGTGCGCCGCCTGCGAAACGCAGACCCTGAAAAAGGTGCCTAATATGGAGCGGCTTGATGCGCTATGATCTGGATGACCTGCTGACATTGATGCAGGTACTGCGCGACCCCGAGCAAGGGTGCCCGTGGGATATTAAGCAAGGCTGGGACAGCATCGTTCCCCATACGCTGGAAGAAGCCTACGAGGTTGCCGATGCCATTGAGCGGCGCGCCTTTGATGAGCTGCCGGGGGAGCTTGGCGATTTACTCTTTCAAGTCATCTATTACGCTCAGTTTGGTGCAGAAGAGCAGCGCTTTGATTTTCACGATATCGTACATACGTTGACGGCTAAAATGCTGCGCAGGCACCCGCATGTGTTTCCGGAGGGTACGCTTGGCTCGCGTAGGCCGCCAGGTGTTAGCGCTGAAGCGCTACAGACCCAACAGATTAATCAGCGCTGGGAGTCACTTAAGGCGGAAGAGCGCGCCCAACGTGTCATTGAGGCGCCTTCGGTACTTGATGACGTACCTTGTACGTTGCCCGCGTTAAGCCGTGCGAACAAGCTTTCAAAGCGCGCGGCCCGGGCAGGTTTTGATTGGCCCGATACGCAGGGCGTTCTGGATAAAATCCGTGAAGAGCTGGATGAGGTAGAAGAAGCACTGGCGACAGGGGATACACGCCATGCTCAGGAAGAAGTCGGTGATTTATTGTTTGCGGTAACCAACTTGGCCCGCCGTCTGGGTGCTGATCCTGAACAGTGCTTACGTGGCACCAATCGTAAATTTGAACGCCGTTTTCGCTATGTTGAGCATGCCTTAAACGCGGCCCATCGACCGATAACGGAAGCCTCGCTGGACGAGATGGAAGCTCACTGGCAGGCGGCTAAACATCAAGAATAAAGCATAAATTGATCATTAATAATGACGCGACCCCGCTAGGAGGCCTTGCCAATGAGTCACGACCTGCACGAATCGCTGCGCGATAACGTACGCATTTTAGGAGATAGTCTGGGACGCACCATAGCGGACGACCTGGGACAGGCATTTGTAGATAAAATTGAGACGATCCGAGCGCATGCCAAGCAAGGTCGTCAAGGTGACTCACTCCAGCAGCGCGCACTTATTGAGTATTTACGCCAGTTACCTGAGCGTGACCTGCTACCTGTTACACGTGCTTTTAACCAGTTCTTGAATCTTGCCAATATTGCCGAGCAGCACTATCGCGCACGTTTTCGCCGTGTAGAAGACTACAAACCCGGTACCCAGCCGACTCTCAACGGGCTGCTTGAACGGGCCCAACTGGCGGGTAATTCACCGCGTAAGCTGGTCGAAACACTCGCCAATATGCGGGTGGAACTGGTGCTTACTGCCCACCCGACAGAAGTTATTCGCCGTACGCTAATCCAAAAATACGACGCAATTGATGAGTGCCTAACCGCCATCGAAGGTTCTGGCGACTATCCAGAGCGCGGTAAGCGCGCTCACGGGCGGTTAGAAGAATTGATTAGCCAGGCATGGCATACCGATGAAATTCGCCATGAGCGGCCAACCCCGGTTGATGAAGCCAAATGGGGGTTTGCGGTTATCGAGAACTCGCTATGGCAAGCCGTGCCTGACTTCCATCGTGATCTGGATAATTTACTGCTGGATACTGCCGGTGAGCGCCTTCCGCTGGATGCCGCACCCATTCGCTATGCTTCATGGATGGGGGGCGACCGGGACGGCAACCCTAATGTTACTTCACGGATCACCCGGGAAGTGCTACTTCTGGGGCGCTGGATGGCCGCAGACCTTTACCTGCGCGACCTGGAACAGCTTAAAACCGAGCTTTCCATGTGGAAGGCCAATAGCGCACTAAAAGCAGAAGTGGGCGATGTCGCTGAGCCGTATCGTGAACTGCTTAAACGCCTTTTAGCCAAGGTGGAAGCAACCCGGGACTGGGCCAAGGCGAAGCTGGATGGCCGCAACTACGACGGCGGGCCGATTATTGAAACCCGCGACCAACTTTATGCGCCGCTGCTGGCTTGCTACCGCTCTTTATGCGATGTGGGTTTGGACACCATTGCCAATGGCGCCTTGCTCGATACGCTGCGCCGCGTCGCCGTGTTTGGAGTCACGCTGACCAAGCTGGATTTACGTCAAGAAGCCAGCCGCCACGCCCAAGTGATCGAAGAACTCACCAGCACATTAGGCCTGGGACACTACCAGGAGTGGAACGAAGCTCAGCGTCAAGCATTCCTACTGGAAGAGCTGGCGTCTAGTCGACCACTGATCCCACGCCGTTGGGAGTGCTCTGCCGAGTGTCGTGAAGTGCTGGATACCTTTAAGGTCATCGCTCAGGAGCATTCAGAGGCACTGGGTACCTACATTATTTCCATGGCGGGCGAACCGTCAGATGTGTTGACCGTT
Source organism: Halomonas sp. AOP43-D1-4 (assembly GCF_052446175.1). Taxonomy (NCBI): domain Bacteria; kingdom Pseudomonadati; phylum Pseudomonadota; class Gammaproteobacteria; order Oceanospirillales; family Halomonadaceae; genus Halomonas; species Halomonas sp. AOP43-D1-4. The sequence continues at coordinate 29,571 of NZ_JBQSVY010000001.1, read as the reverse complement.
GCGCTGTTAATGAAAGAGGTGGGTGGCCAAGTCACGCTGCCCATTGCACCTCTGTTTGAAACCCTCAACGACCTGGATCACGCGGGTGCGGTTATCGAACAGCTCCTGTCGCTGCCTGGTTACCGAGCACTGATTAATGACCGGCAGGAAATCATGATCGGTTACTCCGACTCTGCCAAGGATGCCGGGCAACTGGCGGCGGCCTGGGCGCAGTATCGGGCTCAGGAAGCGCTGGTGAATGTGTGTGAAAAACACGGTGTTGACCTGACCCTGTTCCACGGCCGCGGCGGCACCGTCGGTCGTGGGGGCGGCCCCGCTCACGCAGCGATCTTGTCGCAGCCGCCGGGCTCGGTAAACGGCAGTTTGCGGGTGACCGAGCAGGGGGAAATGATTCGCTTCAAGTTTGGCCAGCCGGATATCGCGCTGCGGTCAATGGAGATTTACGCTTGCGCGGTGCTTGAGGCTACCTTGCTACCGCCACCGGCGCCTGACCCCCGCTGGCGCGAAGAGATGGATAAGCTCGCCCACATTGCGCACGTCGGTTACGTGGGCGTGGTGCGCGAGGACCCTGACTTTGTGCCTTACTTCCGTGCGGTAACGCCAGAGGGGGCGCTCGGTAGGTTGCCGCTGGGGTCACGCCCCACCAAGCGGCGCCAGGACGGTGGCGTTGAAACGCTGCGTGCGATTCCGTGGATTTTCGCCTGGACCCAAATTCGCCTAATGCTGCCCGCATGGCTAGGCAGTGGCGAAGCGTTCCTGCAGCGCCTGGAAGAGCCCGGCGGACGCGAGCTGCTCCAGGACATGCGCGATCAATGGCCATTTTTTGGCACTTACCTGGATATGTTGGAAATGTTACTGGCCAAAGCTGATGTGGCCATTGCGGCGTACTATGAGCACCGGCTAGTGGATGAGCCATCCTTAAAAGCCCTGGGCAAAAAGCTTCGCGAGCGTTTTGAGCGGTTGGAAAACGTGGTGCTGGAAATACTCGAGCAGGATGAGTTGCTTGAGAAGACGCCACTGATCCGCCAGGCCATTGATGTGCGTAACCCCTACATTGACCCGCTGCACGGGTTGCAGGCTGAGCTTTTACAGCGTAACCGCGACGCCGATGGTGCAATCAGCGGCGATCTTTCCCGGGCGCTAATGGTGACCATGGCAGGTATCTCGGCGGGGCTGCGCAATACGGGTTAATTAGCGGCAACATTAGAAGTGCGTATACCGCCAGTACGGCTGGCGGCATTTATGTATGTTCTTAGGAGGCGGCAATGAATTTGGATGCTCAAGCGGTGTTGCAGTTCTGGTTTAATGAACTAACCCCGGCGCAGTGGTTTAAGAAAGACGCCGAGATGGACGCCGCTATCATGGCGCGTTTTGGAGAGCTGCACGGCCATGTTGCCCAGTGCGAATGTTATACATGGCGGGATACACCGCAGGGGCGTTTGGCCGAAATTATTGTGCTTGATCAGTTTTCGCGCAATATGTACCGCGATAATGCCCGCGCGTTTGCGTTTGATGCGCTCGCGCTTGCTCTCGCCCAGGAAGCCGTGGCAGCAGGTGCCGACATGGCGTTAACGCCTGAAGAGCGCAGCTTTTTATATATGCCCTATATGCATAGTGAATCGAAAACGATTCATGCCCAGGCAATGGTGCTGTTCGACCAGCCCGGGCTTGAAAATAATCTTGATTTTGAAGTTCGTCATAAGGCGATTATTGACCGCTTTGGTCGTTATCCTCATCGCAATATGCTATTGGGGAGAGCGTCCAGCGATGAAGAAATCGCCTTTCTAGAACAGCCTGGCTCCTCTTTCTAGCGGCGCTTTTATCCACTTTTAGCCTTACGGCGTGTTATGTCATTACGAAAATCGACTCGAATCAATAAGTATATTAGTGAAAGCGGCCTTTGCTCGCGCCGTGAGGCAGACCGCTATGTAGAGCAGGGCAATGTCTGGATCAATGGCCGTCGTGCGACAACCGGTGACCAGGTAATGGCTGGTGATCGTGTAAAGGTGAATGGTCAGGAAATTGAGCCCCAGGAGGAAGAGGACTTTATTCTGATTGCGCTCAATAAGCCTGTCGGTATTGTGAGCACGACTGAATCGAGTGAAAAAGACAATATTGTTGAGTTTGTAAAGCATGGAGCACGTATTTTCCCCATTGGTCGGCTGGATAAAGACTCCCAAGGGCTGATCTTTTTAACCAATAATGGGGATCTGGTTAATAAAATTCTCCGTGCCAACAACAATCACGAAAAAGAGTACCAGGTAACGGTTAACAAGCCGATTACGGAGGAATTTGTTGAGGGGATGCAAAAGGGTGTGCCGATTCTTGGCCAGGTCACCAAGAAGTGCCAGGTGAAGAAAGTGTCCACTTTTGTGTTTACTGTCACGCTAGTGCAGGGGTTAAATCGCCAGATACGCCGGATGTGCGAATACTTCGGTTATGACGTTACCCAATTAATACGCACGCGGATCATGAATGTGTCTTTGAAGGGGTTGGCACTGGGTGACTGGCGTGATTTAACGCCCAAAGAGGTGGAGACCATCATTGCCCTGACGGAGAGCGCTGACGGTAGTGCAGCGCCGGCTAAGCCGAAAGCCAAGCCTCGGGCACCTAGTGGGCAACGTCCACGTAAGGGAAAACCGGGAGCGGGGGCAAAATCCGCTAGTGCTGGCAAAGCGGCGGGCAGTAAAACGCGCTCAAACACCAAGGGCAAGCCCGGTACTTCCAAAGCGCACCCTAACGCAAAAACCGCAGCAGGGGGCAAACCTGCAGCCCAAGGCAAGCGTAGTAGTAAGTCTTTTGGTAAAGGGCAGCCCGGGGCAGGTAAACCAGCCGCGCGAGGAAAAGCGCCGCGTCCCAAAACGAAACGCTAGGCTTTTTAAGCGCTTGCATGGATTAGCCAGGAAACATTCAAAATAAGCGAAGGAGACTTGGGAATCAAAAAATTGCGATAAGGTAAAGTTGCTGAAAACACCTTGTCCCTTCGTGAAAGTGCCAACTAAGGTATTGATACTTGGATATCATTGGAGGACCTTATGATGGCAGAGCATAATCTTCAAGATGCCACCGTTTATACCCAGGACGGTAGTGCGCTAGGCACGGTTTCAGATGATAGTGCTGAAACAAAAGTTGAGATACTCAAGGCAGGGGGAAGCCGTATCTGGGTCGAACGGCATGACCTGAAAGAGTGTGATGGTCAATGGACACTGGCTGAAAATTACACGGTTTACTCGGCTGATAACGTCAATGGTGACTGGACGGAAGGAGGGGTGGACGACACGGTTGATGACACCTTTCCAGCCAGTGATCCGCCCTCATTTACATTAGGCGATGAAGGTAAGGGGCGTTAAACCACTCGCCAACATTAAAAAGCGGGAGACGTCATTAAACGGCCTCCCGCTTTTTTTGTGGCGTATTTTAAAATGAATTATGCCAGCAAGAAGTTGGCAATCAGCTCTTTACCCCCTTCGGTGGCAAAGGATTCGGGGTGAAACTGAATGCCGTGGATCGGATAGTCGCGGTGTTTGACGCCCATCAGCTCGAACTCCCCAGCGGCTTCCCAGTGCTCTCGCTGTTCAAAGTGGGCCGCCTCCAGGCTACCCACCGCAGCGGTCACTTCCAGGCACTCGGGTAGCGAACCTGCATCAGCAATTAGCGAGTGGTAGCGCATCACCTCAAGCTGGTCCGGCACGCCTTTAAATACCGACTGCTGAGTATGCGTAACGGGACTGATCTTGCCGTGCATGGGGAGCGGTGCTTTCACCACTTGGCCGCCAAACACATGAACAATTCCCTGCATCCCGAGGCAGACACCTAACAGCGGTGTGGTCTTCCCCAGTTCTTTGATGACCTCTGCGCAGACGCCGAAGTAGCGTGGGTCGTCTGGCGAGCCAGGCCCCGGCGAAATAATAATACGGTCCGGCGCCATTGCCACAATATCGGTAAATTGAACCTGGTCGTTACGCTTTACCACGATCTCAAAGTTATTCACCGCGCCACGGTTTTTTTCTGTGGTGAGAATCTCGCCAATAAATTGGTACAGGTTGTAGGTGAACGAATCGTAGTTATCGATGATTAACACTTTCATGCCAGGCTCTCCGAATCCATAAAGGGGGCTAAGGCTTTACGCGTGCCGGCAAATTTACGGCGTATTTCTTCATACTCATCGGCGGCGTTACTATCAAACACGTTGCCACCACAGGTCTGCACATAGGCCCGCTCGCCGTTGACAAACACGGTGCGAATCGGGATCGCAAAAGTGCAGTCACCGTTAAACGAAAACTGGCCAACCGCGCCGCCGTAAGGGCCCCGGCCATCGTTTTCCAGGTCATCGATAATTTTCATGGCTTCAATTTTGGGCGCACCGGTAAGCGTGCCCGCAGGGAAGTTGCTGGCCAAGGCGCTAAACATGTCTTCGCCCTCGGCAATAATGCCGACGATTTCGCTGGAAATATGCTGAACATGGCTAAAGCGCTTAATGTCCATCAGGCTGCGCACCTTGACCGTGCCAAACTGGGCAACCCGACCAATATCATTGCGATGTAGATCAACGATCATATTGTGCTCGGCAATCTCTTTAGGATCGTTAAGCAGGGTACGGGCCAGCTGAGTATCTTCCTGAGGCGTTTGGCCTCGGGTGGTGGTGCCTGCTAGCGGGAAAGTTTCCATTTCACCCTGGCGCAAGCGGAAGAGAAGCTCCGGGCTTGCACCGATCAGCTTCTGATCACCAAACTTCATGTAGTACATCTGAGGAGAAGGGTTAATCGTGCGCAGCTGGTCGTACAGAGCGACCGTATCGCCCTCGATACGAAAGCGCTTTTTAAACCCGACTTCACACTGGAACACCTTGCCATCGATAATATCCTGCTTGACCTTGGCGACCGCTGCGGCGTGTTCTGCTTGGCTCATGGTGTCGCCAAGCGCGGTGATTTTTAGGTCGTCGCTCTCAATATCCTTAGCGTCGATAAGCGTTTGCAGGAAATCAGAGCGGCTATGGTCGTAATAGAAGTAGGTTACCTCGCCGGTCATCTTATCGAGGATAAGCCCATCTTTATAAAGTCCAAACCGAAACGTATCGAAGTCATCATTGGCTTTTAAAGAAAGCGTAGGCTCGAAATACTGCATCGCATCGTAGCCTAAATAGCCGCTTAGCCCGCCGGCATACTTGCGCGAAATAATATTTTGCGGGATCAGGCTGCGCAGTAATTCATAAGGATTATCGCTTGGGTAGTGCTCGGCCTTGCCGGCACGATCCTCGATGGTCAGCGTTTGGCCATTCGCGTAAATGGTATATTCAGGATCAAATCCAATGATTGAATGACGGGCGATGTGGCTGTCTTCACCCAGCGATTCAAGCATGTAACAGGTATCGAACTGCTTCTCTATTTTTTTGAATAGGCTAAAAAAGTCACAGTCTGCGGCAAGCGTGACGTAGTGGGGCTTACGCGACAGAGTAAACGGACGCGGGCCAGCATCTGATTGAGCGTGGATAGTCATGATTCAGCGATCCAGTAATGAGTGAGAAGTGCCTAGCGCGCGCGAGCCGCGAGAAACCGTCGCAATGCCGACTCCCAGCAATTCAGCAATTTTGCGGTGTGGTACGCCATCACGCAGTAAATTAAAAATCTGCAGGCGTTTGCTGATTTCCTGGTACTCTGCAGGCGTCAGAAGGCTTTCAAGTGCTTCATTCATGGCCTCAGAGCTATCAATGGCCACAAGGTAATTAATCAATTCAGTTTGGTAAACATCATCGGTAGAACTGGATATAGACATGCGCGCACCAATAGTTGAATGCCGTACTAGTGTACTAGTGTACTAGTACGATATATTGGTTGGCGAAGAAGTCAAGTCGTTCGAGGGGCAAGTCACTCAAAGAGCAAGTCGTTCGATGGAATAGCCCTACGAGTAATTTGGTGCAGCAAGGGCAGGGCACTGGCGTATCAAGTGCGAAGCATTAACGGGCGCTCATCGTCTAATATAGCGATATCTCGTTTAAGGAGTGCGGTATGACGGCCTATTTTATTCAAGCATTTATCTACCTTTTGGCGGCAGTCATTGCGGTGCCACTGGCCAAGCGGCTGGGTTTGGGGTCAGTGTTGGGCTATCTTATCGCCGGGGTTACCATTGGCCCGGTATTTGGCTTGGTTGGGCAGGAAACCAACACCATTCAGCACTTTGCCGAGTTTGGTGTAGTCATGATGCTGTTTCTGGTCGGTATGGAGCTTGACCCCAAAAGCCTTTGGGCGATGCGGGTTCGCCTGGTCGGCCTTGGTGGCTTGCAAGTAATCATTACCGCAGCGGCAGGTACGCTGATTGCCTGGTGGTTAGGTCTGGTATGGCAAACCGCGCTAACCGTCGGGTTGATTTTTGCGCTCTCTTCTACCGCTATTGTGTTGCAAACCCTCAATGAAAAAGGCCTGGCGAAAACCGAAGGCGGGCGTAGCGCATTTTCCGTTCTGCTTTTTCAGGATATAGCGGTTATCCCGATGCTGGCGCTTATTCCGCTTTTAGCGCTGCCCGAATTAATGGGGGCACCAGGTGGTGAGCCCGACCATGGTAGCTTCAATTTGGTCGCGCACCTGACTGGCTGGACCCATGCGCTAGTGGTGGTAGGCTCCATTGCTGCGGTGATACTTGGTGGGTATTACCTGGGGCCGTTGCTCTTTCGTTATGTGGTGGGCGCAGGGCTTCGCGAAGTATTTACCGCCACGGCACTGATGGTGGTTATCGGTATTGCAGCACTTATGAGCCTGGTGAATTTATCACCAGCACTGGGGGCATTCTTGGCCGGTGTCGTGCTTGCCAACAGTGAGTTTAAGCATGAGCTGGAAGCCAATATCGAGCCCTTTAAAGGTTTACTGCTGGGGCTATTTTTCATCACTGTTGGTGCAGGCATTAATTTCGATGTGTTGGCGGCCGAGTGGGCCACCGTCGTGTCGTTGGGTATTGCCGTCATTGTTGTTAAAGCGGTCGTGTTATTGGCGCTTGCCTGGTTATTCAAGATCAAGGGAAGCAACTTTTGGCTCTTTGCGCTGAGCCTGGCCCAAGCAGGCGAGTTTGGCTTTGTACTGCTGACCTACAGCGTACAAAGCAGCGTGATACCAGCAGATACCGCGCAAGTGCTCTCGCTGGTCGTCGCCCTTTCAATGTTTTTAACGCCGCTCCTGTTTATTGCTTATGACCGCTTGGTGCTGCCGCACTATCTGGTTGCAAAAGAGGGCCGAGATGCCGATGCCATTGAGGAACAGGCGCCCGTTATCATTGCGGGAGTAGGGCGCTTTGGGCAAATCATCTGCCGCCTGCTGCGGGCCAATAATATCCCGATGGTAGTGCTTGATCTTGAGCTGGAGCAGATCGAAAACTCACGTCGAATCAATATTAAAAGCTACTTCGGCGATGCCAGCCGTTCTGACCTGTTGGAAAGGGCGGGGATTGAAAGCGCCCGCCTTTTGGTGGTCGCCATTGATGATCGTGAGCGTGCTGTACAGATGACTCAACACGTAAAACACTACTATCCCAACGTGTGGGTGCTGGCGCGCGCTTTTGACCGTGGGCATGGTTATCAACTGCGTGAAGCCGGGGCCGATGATGTGGTGAGTGAAACGTATCATTCCGCACTAGAGCTTGGCGGCCATGCACTATCGGCCATGGGCGTACATCCCATGCGGGCCAAGCAAATGACCTGGTCATTTGTACAAAATGAAGAAGCCCATGAAGACGAACTGTTTGAGGCTTGGAAAGAGATCGAAGGCGGCATCAGCTTTAGCCCGCGTTATGGTGAGCTATTTATGAAACTGGAGGAGTCACTTAATAGCGCGATGCAGCAGGACTGGCAGGAACCCAAGCGTGAGGATGTGCCGATTTGGACGGTACCTGTAGAAGACCAGTGGTAGGTTAATAACGCAAACGTACTGAGAGGTAATGACTAAAACGGCAAATGCAGCGAGGCGCTGAGTTGATTGAGATGGCTTAGCGTCGGCGCATCTACGCGCTCATATTCCAAGCGCGTGACCATCTGGTTAAGCGTCATGGTGGCACCAAAGCCTTGAAGCCAAGCAGTGCCGCCTTCGTCTGCACCCTGAAGCTCATGGGTGTCGCCGCGCCATTCGGTCAGGCCAGATTTAGCGTACATGCTAAAAGCGCCCATACGTACGCCCGCTACAATGGCACCGCCTAAACTAAGCGTATCCATAATCATTGGTGACATGCTGGAGGCAATCGGAACTTCTTCGCTTTCGCGGTAGGCGATTTCAGCGCCAAGATCCAATTGAGGGAGTTGCCAAGGGCTAAAACCAGCGGTTACTCGAAAGCCTGATGTGTAGGTGTCCAGGCTGCTTAAGTCGCTGCCTTCCAGCACCACACCATTGTCCAGTTGCAGGAGTTCACTGTTGGGTGAGGCATAAGCGATCACCGGCAACGTGTCATTGGCGGTAGCGGTGAGTAAAGGTAGGGTTGAACCAACAACGCTGTACAGGAGTACCCCAGCCAAGCGTTTCATTGATGTTCCTCATCCTTGGTCTTGATTGTTATCTTAGGGTTTGTACGAAAAGTCGCTGAGCGAAGGCCAGACAAGGCAAAAATCAGCGAAAAAACGGAGTTTACATGAGTAAATGAGTATTTTGAGCTGATTTTTAACGCCGTATGGTCGAGCGCAAGCAGTTTTCGTACAAAGCCTAACCAGCATAGCAAGAGGCTTTAACTTCTACCAAATTAATTGCGCGGTTTTGGAGGTTAAACACCAGATTTTTGCCCATTTCCATAAAGCGCTCACCAAAGACCCATTGGGGGGACAAGACAGATGCCTGGGGCGTTTGCTCCTTTCTTCTCTGGCGTTCACGCCACTCAAGCGCTCTATCACTCCAGTCAACGTTATGCTCGACAATAAAACCACAGCAGCTTAATTGCTCAATGAGCGTTTCATGGCTAAGCAGGCAGGAGTGAACGGGCGTTGCCGCCCAGGGAATAGGGTAGCGCAAGGCTTCTGCATTTTGGCCGCTAACCACTTCGTGCATTACCAACTGCCCACCGGGGCGCAGTACGCGGTAGCTCTCGGTAAGTGCCTCGTTAACGTTGGGCACGTTCAACAGGCTGTGCTGAAACACAAGCGCATCAAAGCTGTTATCGGCAAAGGGAAGGGCGCAAGCATCACCGGTTACCCAATTTAGCGAGGCGCTTTGAGAAGATGCCAGCGTGCTAAGCGTTTTATTAAGTGCGTTAAAACGGTGGGTGATGTCCAGGCCGGTCATGTGAAAACCTAACGCCGACCCTTGGCGCATTAATCCTCCCAGCCCCGCGCCAATATCCAATACCCGTAGATGAAGGGCTGGGTCCAGCAGGGCGAGTAGCCGGGCGGAGGCCGTTACGCCGCCTATATGAAGTTGGTCCAGCGGTGCTAACTGATGCAGAGTAGGTCCCGCAGGGTAATGGCGTTGAATCTGCGCTAGCACCTCGGCATCGCGTAGCCCTTGCTGATAATGCGCCGCTAAAGACATTGTCACAATGATGACTCGTCGCCCAACCCCAATTCCTGAATCGAGATTTCGCGCATCTTGAATTTCTGGATTTTGCCCGTCACGGTCATGGGGAATTCATCGACGAATTTAAAGTAGCGGGGGATCTTGAAGTGGGTGATCTTGCCTTTACAGAACTCACGCAGATCTTCACCGCTAATCTCTCCCGCCGTGGCGTTGGGTTTTACCCAGGCAACCAACTCCTCACCATACTTTTTGTCGGGTACGCCGGTGACCTGCACATCGGAAATCGCCGGGTGGGTATACAGAAACTCTTCGATTTCTTTGGGGTAGACGTTTTCGCCCCCGCGAATCACCATGTCTTTAATGCGCCCTACGATCTGAATATAACCCTCTTCATCCATGGTAGCGAGGTCGCCGGTATGCATCCAGCCGGATTCGTCGATGGCCTCACGCGTAGCTTGCTCGTTGTTCCAGTATTTAAGCATGACGCTATAGCCCCGGGTACACAGCTCGCCGATTTCACCGCGAGGTAAGATGGCACCATTGCCGGGATCAACGATTTTGCTTTCCAGGTGCGGCTGGGTACGGCCCACGGTGGAAACCCGCTTTTCAATAGTGTCATTCGCACCCGTTTGGGTAGAGACCGGGCTGGTTTCAGTCATTCCGTAGGCGATCTGTACGCCCTTCATGTTCATCTTGTTGATGACTTGTTTCATGATTTCGGCTGGGCAAATCGAGCCTGCCATGATGCCGGTACGCAGTGAAGAGAGGTCGGTGTTGGCAAACTCGGGGTGATCCAGCTCGGCGATAAACATGGTAGGCACGCCATAAAGCGCAGTGGCTTTTTGCTCGTGTACGGCTTTGAGTACTTTACCGGGGTCAAAGCCTTCATCGGGGTAAATCATCGCCGCGCCATGGGTCATACAGCCCAGGTTGCCCATCACCATGCCGAAGCAGTGATAAAGCGGCACCGGGATGACCAAGCGATCTTCGCTGGTAAAGCCTATGCTTTCAGCCACAAAAAAGCCGTTATTAAGAATATTGTGGTGAGAAAGCGTGGCGCCTTTCGGGAAGCCGGTGGTGCCCGAGGTGTATTGAATATTGATCGGGTCATCAAACTGAAGCGTGCTTTGCAGGTCGTTGACGTCGGTTTGGCTAACCTTGGCTGACTCCAGCATCAAATCTGACCAGCGCCACATGCCGGGATGCTTGTCGACGCTTAAGTTAATCACGCACTCAAGCTGGGGCAGCTTTAGCGATTTAAGCGCGCCTTCCGTACTGGTTTTAAGCTCCGGCGCCAGTTCATAGAGCATGTCGCGATAGTTAGAGTTTTTAAAGCTATCCGCGCTGACCAAAAAGCGCGCGCCGGATTGGTTAAGTGCATACTCAAGCTCATGAGTGCGGTAGGCCGGGTTGATGTTGACTAAAATAGCGCCGATTTTGGCGGTGGCGAACTGGGTTAATGTCCACTCGCTGCAGTTAGGCGCCCACATACCGACCCGATCACCACACTTCACGCCAATGGCAAGCAACGCGCGGGCGCAGCGGTTCACCTCTTCATGAAGCTCGCGATATCGCCAATGAATGTTCTGGTGCAGCACAATCAGAGCGTCATTTTCGGGATACTGCGCGGCGATTTGGTCAAATTTATCACCGATAGTCATGCCAATCAGCGGTTTGTCAGCGGTACTGCTGGCATAGCTGGGCAGGGCTTGGGTAGATAGGCTGGGGTCATGTAGCGCCATAATGTCTCTCCGTATTTTTTATTGTCTGATCGAACAGGCCGCGTTGATTGGCGTTAGGTTGAGTGTCCGCCTCTGGCCAGGGCAACGTTTGAGGTCGGCTTGCGGCCCAGGGCCTGGGTAATCCAGTTGCCGGTATCCAGCACGGCTTGCAAATCAATCCCCGTTTCAATACCTAAACCTTCCAGCAGGTAGAGCACGTCTTCAGTGGCGACGTTGCCGGAGGCACCTTTGGCATAAGGGCACCCGCCCAAACCGCCGGTCGCGGCATCAATCACGCTAATGCCTTCTTCCATGACCGCGTAAAGGTTGGCTATAGCCATACCGTAGGTATCGTGAAAATGCGCTGCCAGCCGATCAATCGGCACCTGCACGGATACGGCTTCAATCATTCGTTTGGCCGCCAGCGGCGTACCCACCCCGATGGTGTCGCCGAGGGAAATTTCATAGCAGCCCATGTCATAAAGGGCCTTGGCTACCTGAGCGACTTTCTCAGCAGGAATATCGCCTTCATAAGGGCAGCCCAGCACACAGGACACGTAGCCACGCACGCGCACATTGGCTTCCTGGGCACGCTTGAGCACAGGCTCGAATCGCTCAAGGGATTCAGCAATCGAGCAGTTGATGTTCTTCTGCGAAAACGCCTCCGAAGCCGCGCCAAATACCGCGACTTCATCGGCGCCTGCAGCCAGCGCATTTTCAAGCCCCTTGAGATTAGGGGTAAGGGCCGAGTACACCACGCCGGGAGTGCGGGTAATGCCGTGCATGACCTCGGCCGCATCGCCCATTTGCGGCACCCATTTGGGCGATACAAAGCTTGCCGCTTCAATATGGCGGATACCGGCATTGGCAAGCCGATGAATCAGCTCGATTTTAGTTGCGGTAGGCACCATGGCCCCCGGCTCGTTTTGCAGACCGTCTCTGGGGGCCATTTCGAACAGGCGTACGCGCTGGGGTAGGCTGGATGGGCGCAGTGCCATGGTAAAGCTCCTTATTCGCCAAGGGCGAAGTCGAGTAATACATCGCCCTGGCTAACGGTATCGCCTGCCTGAAAGCGGAAACCTTCCACGCGGCCGTTAGTCGGCGCGGTTATGGTGTGTTCCATCTTCATGGCTTCCATGACCATCAAGGGAATGCCTTTTTCAACGCTCGTACCGGCTTCAACCAATAGCGCTACCACCGTGCCATGCATGGGGGCGGTAAAGCTCGCCTGCACTTCATGCTGGCCGTGATCAATCGCATCGATGCGCTGCCAGTAAAGGCGGGTCTCGCCCTGCGGGTCGACCATGATTAACACATTGCCATCGCGCTGGGCCTGCAGGCGGCGGCGGTGTCCGTTAAGAGTAATCGCCACGGCATTGCCGGTAAGCGGTTGAAGGCTGGCGCTAAAGGTTTGCCCATTAATGGTTAGGTGCCACTCTGAGTCGCCCGGGTGTCGCTTGCCTTCTACTACCACCAGAGGGCTTGCGTCCTCCGATGCCTGAGAATGCTTGGGATCATGCAAGGCAATACGCACCGTGCGCGGCGCGTTAAGCCGAAACCCATCGTGGCGATCCCAGGGCGAGTTGCTTTCGCACTCCTGGGCCAGCTGATGTAACGCCAGTAACGCGGCGCTGGCATACTCTTCAGACTGATAGTGGTGCGCGGCAAACAGGGTGGCCTCGTGGCGCTCGATAAACCGCGTATCCAGCTCTACGTTCTTAAACGCGGGGTGAGTCGCCAGGCGCTGCAAAAAAGCCCGGTTGGTGACCACGCCCTGTATGTCGAGGGCCGCTAGCGCACGGTTAAGCGTAGCCAGGGCGGCATCCCGGTCACTGCCATGCACAATCAGCTTGGCAAGCATGGGGTCGTAGTGCATGGAAACCGTATCACCGCTTTCCACACCGCTATCCAGACGCACCTGCTCGGCTTTCAGGTCGGTACCCGCTAAATCGAGCGCAAAGCGAGTAAGCGTGCCCGTGGCGGGTAAAAAGTCCTGATCAGGGTCTTCGGCATAAAGCCGTGCTTCAAAGCTATGCCCGGTGATCGTTAAATCTTCCTGTGTGTTAGGCAGCGATTCACCCATTGCCACCCGCAGCTGCCACTCGACCAGATCCTGGCCGGTGATCATTTCGGTCACCGGGTGCTCGACCTGCAGGCGGGTGTTCATCTCCATAAAGTAGAACGCCTCGCCTTGGCCTGGCGAAGCATCCAATAGAAACTCAACCGTGCCCGCGCCCACGTAGCCAATTTCCTGAGCGGCACGTACGGCTGCATTACCCATCGCCGCACGTAGTTCCGGCGTCATGCCCGGGGCGGGGGCTTCTTCGAGGACTTTTTGGTGGCGGCGCTGAACACTGCAGTCGCGCTCGAACAGGTACACGCCGTGGCCTTGGTGATCACAAAACACCTGTACTTCCACGTGACGTGGCTGGACCAGGTATTTTTCAATCAGCATACGATCATCGCCGAAGGCGGCTTTAGACTCGCGGCGACAGCCTTCCAACGCCGCCTGAAAGGCCTCGCTATTTTCGACCACGCGCATGCCTTTGCCGCCACCACCGGCGCTGGCTTTGAGCATGACTGGGTAACCGATGTTATCGGCCTCGGCCCGGAGCAGGTCATCATCCTGGTTATCGCCGTGGTAGCCTGGCACCAGCGGCACATCGGCATTAGCCATGCGCGCTTTGGCGGCCGATTTATCCCCCATGGCAGCAATGGCTGACGCGGGCGGTCCGATAAAGGTAATGCCCGCTTCTTCGAGCGCTTTTACAAACGCACCGTTTTCCGAAAGAAAGCCGTAGCCAGGGTGGATGGCGCCACTTCCGGTGCTCTTGGCGGCGTCAATCACCGCCTCGATATTCAAATAGCTTTCCCGCGCAGCGGCGGGGCCAATACGAATGGCTTCATCGGCTTCGCGCACGTGGCGGGCGTTGGCGTCGGCATCGGAATACACGGCAACGGTTTTAAGCCCCATACGGCGTGCGGTGCGCATTACCCGACAGGCAATTTCACCGCGGTTGGCGATCAGCAGCGTGTCAAAATGCGTGGTACGCAGGTTAGATTCAGACGACGTTAGATGGCTCATGAGCGGCGCTCCTTGGCATTGCCGGATAGAGGCGTTTCAGCCCAGGCGGGGCGACGCTTTTCAAAAAATCCAGCCAGACCTTCCTGGCCTTCCTCACTAACCCGCAGTTTGGCGATTACCTGGCAGGTTTGTTCGCGCGTGGCGTCAGAATCAGGCGACTGGCTGACCGTTTGGAGCAGCGCTTTGGTAGCCTGCTGTGCCTGCGGTGAACCAGCGAGCAACGTTTCCAGCATGGCATCTACCGCGCTATCCAGTGCGCTGTGTTCAACGACCTGATGGGCCAGGCCCAGGCTGAGCGCCGTAGACGCATCGATGACTTCAGCGCTCAACGCGTAGCGGCGCATCTGGCGCGCGCCGAGTGCACGCTGCACATAGGGGCTGATGACTGCAGGCGAGAGGCCAATTTTGACTTCTGAAAGGCAGAACCGGGCTTTATCGGAAGCAATAACGATATCGCAGCAGGCGGCCAAACCTACGGCGCCGCCAAAGGCTGCACCTTGAACCCGGCACAGCGTGGGGCAGGGCAGCGTATCCAGGCTGTGCATTAGGGCGGCGAGTTTGCGCGAATCGGCCAGATTGTCGTCAACGTCGTAGTCGACCATGCGCTTCATCCAGTTCAAATCCGCGCCCGCTGAGAAGCTGTTGCCTTCAGAGCCCAGCACCACCACGCGTACCTCACCGCTTTTAATCAGCGGCTGAAGCTTGTCGAGGTGTGCGTTCAGCTCGGCAATTAGCTGGTCATCAAAGGCGTTGTGAACGTCCGGGCGATTAAGGGTTAAGCGGGCAACACCTGCATCTATGGTTAACGTTGAATTCGTCATGATAGGCCCCTTACATCCGGAACACGCCGAAGCGTGTCTCTTCAATCTCAGCATTCATGGCCGCGGCCAGCGCTAAACCCAGCACATCACGGGTTTGTAGCGGGTCGATCACGCCGTCATCCCAGAGCCGGGCACTGGCGTAGTAAGGGTGGCCCTGGTGCTCATACTGTTCGCGGGTTGGCTGCTTGAACGCCTCTTCGGCCTCTTTAGTCCATTCGCTGCCTTCGCGCTCATACTGCTCGCGCTTAACCTGGGCCAGTACGCCGGCGGCCTGCTCGCCACCCATCACGGAAATACGCGCGTTGGGCCACATGAATAGCAGGTTAGGGTCATAAGCGCGGCCGCACATACCGTAGTTGCCCGCCCCGAAGCTTCCGCCAATCAGCACGGTGAACTTGGGCACCTTGGCACACGCCACGGCGGTGACCAGCTTGGCGCCATGCTTGGCGATGCCTTCGTGCTCGTACCTGGAGCCCACCATAAAGCCGGTGATGTTCTGCAGGAAAACCAACGGAATCTTGCGCTGGGCGCACAGCTCAATAAAGTGGGCGCCTTTGACGGCGCTCTCTGAAAACAGCACGCCGTTATTGGCCACAATACCTACTGGGTGGCCATGGATATGCGCAAATCCGGTGACTAAGGTGTCGCCGTAGTAGCGTTTGAATTCATCAAAATCAGAGCCGTCGACGATGCGCCCGATAACTTCGCGAACATCAAAGGGCTTTTTAAGGTCGGTGCCCACAATGCCGTAAAGCTCCAACGGGTCGAGCTTGGGCGGCTCGGGCGCCTGCATGGCAAGCTTGCCGCGCTTTTGCCAGTTCAGGCGCGAGACACAGGCGCGGGCAAGCTGCAGGGCATGCATATCGTTTTCGGCATAATGGTCGGCCACGCCGCTGACTTTGGCATGCACATCAGCGCCGCCCAACGCCTCGGCACTGATGCTTTCACCGGTGGCCGCTTTGACCAGCGGCGGGCCACCCAGAAAGATAGTGCCTTGCTCTTTAACGATGATCGATTCATCGGCCATGGCGGGCACATACGCGCCGCCTGCCGTACAAGAGCCCATCACCACGGCAATTTGCGGAATGCCTTCGGCCGACAGGGTGGCCTGGTTATAGAAAATGCGCCCGAAGTGGTCGCGGTCAGGGAAGACTTCATCCTGACGGGGTAGAAAGGCACCGCCGGAGTCGACCAGATAAAGGCACGGCAGGCGATGCTTGCGGGCGATTTCCTGGGCGCGAATATGTTTTTTGACCGTCAGCGGAAAGTAGGTGCCGCCTTTCACAGTGGCATCGTTGGCCACAATGACGCATTCAACGCCCGAAACGCGCCCAATGCCGGTTACCACACCGGCGGCCGGTACGTCGCTTTCATAGACCTTGTGGGCGGCAAGCGCTGAAAATTCTAAAAAGGGTGAGCCTTCGTCAATCAGGTGATCGATGCGGTCACGCACAAACAGCTTGCCACGGCGCTCATGACGCTCACGAGATTTGGTGCCGCCGCCCTGGGCAACGGCGGCGGTGAGTTCATGTAGCTGGGTAACCACGCCACGCATCGACTGCTCATTGGTCTGGAAGAGCTCGCTACGCGGATTAATCTGAGTGCTGAGAATGCTCATGGCGCGCCTCTACTGGCTTTCGGTGAAGAGTTCGCGGCCAATCAACATCCGCCGAATTTCACTGGTGCCCGCGCCGATTTCATACAGCTTCGCATCGCGCAGCAGGCGCCCGGTGGGGTATTCGTTGATATAACCGTTACCGCCCAACAACTGAATGGAATCGAGCGCTACCTGGGTGGCTTTCTCGGCACAGTAGAGAATGACGCCAGCGGCATCCTTGCGCGAGGTCTGGTCGCGATCACACGCGGCCGCGACGGCATACAGGTAGGCGCGGCAGGCGTTCAGCGTGGTGTACATATCCGCGACTTTGCCCTGCACCAGCTGGAACTCGCCAATCGACTGATTAAACTGTTTGCGCTCATGGATATACGGCATTACGACATCCATAGCGGCCTGCATAATGCCGACCGGCCCGGCAGCCAGCACGGTGCGTTCGTAGTCCAGCCCGCTCATCAATACGCGCACACCTTTGCCTTCTTCGCCCAGCACGTTTTCAGCGGGGACCTCGCAATCCTGAAACACCAGCTCGCAGGTGTTGGAGCCGCGCATGCCCAGCTTGTCGAGCTTCTGCGCCGTGGAAAACCCCGGCATGCCTTTTTCGATCAAGAAAGTGGTAATACCTTTGGAGCCAGCATCTGGATCCGTCTTGGCGTAGACCACCAGCACATCGGCATCGGGGCCGTTGGTGATCCACATTTTGTTGCCGTTTAAAATGTAGTTATCGCCGACTTTTTTAGCCCGCAGCTGCATGGAGACTACATCGGAGCCAGCGCCGGGTTCGGACATGGCTAGCGCGCCGACGTGCTCGCCACTGATCAGTTTGGGCAGATACTTGGCCTTCTGTTCGGCGGAGGCGTTGCGCTTGATCTGGTTCACACACAAGTTGGAGTGCGCGCCGTAAGACAGCGCGACAGAGGCGCTCGCCCGGGAGATTTCTTCCATGGCGATACAGTGGGCAAGGTAGCCCATACCGCTGCCGCCATCCTCTTCAGACACGGTGATGCCTAAAAGACCCATGTCGCCAAACTTCTTCCATAAGTCGTTGGGGAATTCATTATTACGGTCGATTTCCGCGGCACGCGGGGCAATTTCGTTGGCGGCGAAGGCATTGACCTGCTCGCGCAGCATGTTCATTTCGTCATCCAAACCGAAATTCAGTTCTGAGTAGAGAGAATGCATGGTCAATCACCTTTTTATTAGAAATTGTTTATTAGAAATCGTTTATCGAAAATAATTGTTGGGTAGGGAATGAGGCGCCGCTAGCGTTTGTACAATGAGTCAGGCTGGTACGACGGGGCAGAGTTTATGAAACGTCAGGAGGAGGGCGAGGGCGCTCCGGTGTGTTTTTCGTCAAACTCCTCTTTGTCGTGAAGCTCATCTAGCGCCTGGCGACAGCGAATCTCGGCGTTCTCAAGCTCCAGCTGCATCATGGCGATATCTTTCATTTGTTGCTCAAGGGCGGCCCGGCGTTCGCTGATTTTGTTCAGCATCAGTAAAAGCTGCTTCTCACTCCCCACGCGGGTTTCATCCCACAGCTCAAACAGCTCACGAATCTCTGCCAGTGAAAGCCCTAATCGTTTACCCCGTAAGGTCAATTTAAGCCGAACGCGGTCCTGGCTGCTGTAAATGCGCGTTTGGCCTCGCCGTGCTGGGTAAAGCAGCTCCTGGTCTTCATAAAAGCGAATGCTGCGCGTGGTGATATCAAACTCGTTGGCAAGGTCGCTGATCGAGTAGGTTTTGCTCATCGTCGTTCTCTTTTTTAAAAGATTTGCTTTTCTAAAGGTTTGCTTTTACGAAGCGCTTACCCTGAGGCTAAAACAAGTTTACGTTAACGTAAAGGTGCTGTTTGTGACGGTTAACGCTGGCAGAGCAGTTGCACAGCGATAATTTAGGCGATAGGTTGACGTATACGTTAACCTATCAATTTGATCAGCCGATGCTGGCGCCATTGAGTAATGCGTGGCGGCGAAGGGTGGCAAAGGCTTTTCAGCGGAGCACCGCCATGGATTTTGAGCTGAGTGAAGATCAAACCGCCTTTGCCGAGTTGGCGCGGGCATTTTCTCAAAAAGAGCTTGAGCCACATGCGGCCCAGTGGGATGCAGAGGCCTTCTTCCCGGTCGATGTTATCCGCAAAGCGGGCGAGCTGGGGTTTTGCTCGCTTTACGCGCCGGAAAGCATCGGAGGGCTTGGTCTCTCACGGTTGGATGCCAGCATTATCTTCGAGCAGCTTTCAATGGGCTGCACCTCTACCACGGCGTATCTCACCATCCATAACATGGTGACCTGGATGCTCGCGGACTTCGGCCAGCCAGTGGCCGTTAAGCAGTGGGGCGCAAAGCTTGCGACTGGCGAGCTTCTGGGTTCGTACTGTTTAACAGAACCCAATGCGGGCTCCGACGCGGCCTCGCTTAAAACCACGGCCAAGCGAGAGGGCGATGCGTATGTGCTCAACGGCAGCAAAATATTTATTTCCGGCGCGGGCAGCACTGATTTTCTGGTGGTGATGGCGCGTACCGGTAGCGAAGGTGCAGGCGGGGTTTCCGCATTTGCCGTGGATGCCAAGGCCGAAGGCATCAGTTATGGGCGCAAGGAAGACAAGATGGGCTGGAACAGCCAGCCCACCCGAATGATTACCTTTGAAGACGTACGCGTGCCCGCGAATCATCTGCTGGGTAACGAAGGCGACGGCTTTAAAATCGCCATGAAAGGGCTGGATGGCGGGCGAATCAATATCGCCACCTGTTCTATTGGCACCGCCCAGCAGGCGCTCAATAAAGCGCGTGATTACCTGCTGGAACGCCAGCAGTTCGGCAAGCGGTTAGCGGATTTTCAAGCGCTACAGTTTCGCCTGGCGGATATGGTCACCGAGCTGGTCGCCGCCCGCCAACTGGTGAGAATGGCCGCGACCAAGCTGGATGCCGGTCATGCCGACGCTACCACCTACTGCGCCATGGCCAAGCGCTTTGCCACCGATGTAGGTTTTAAAGTGTGCGATGAGGCGCTACAGCTTTATGGCGGCAATGGCTACATTAAGGAGTACCCCATGGAACGCTATGTGCGCGATACCCGCGTACACCGCATTCTGGAAGGCACCAATGAAATCATGCGCCTGATTATTTCGCGCCGGGTACTCGCCGAAGGTGCCGCTGAGCTGTAAAAACAGGGCTGCCGACATGATCGCGGTCGCCATTCGAGCCGATACGTAAGGATGCTGAATGAGTAGCGTACTGTTTACCGAACACGCCACCCAGGACGGCCACACGGTGGTTGAAATCAAGCTTAACGCCGAGCGTTCGCTCAACGCGTTAACGCTGGACATGATCGACGCCATTCTGCCGCAGCTGGGTGCCTGGGAGGCGGACGAGCGGGTTGTTGCCATACTGCTGGATAGCGCTGGTGAAAAAGCCTTTTGCGCCGGCGGTGATGTGGTCACGCTGTATAAAGCGATTAATGGGGAAGCTGACCCAAGCTTTCCCGAGCGCTTTTTTGAAAGAGAGTACCGCCTGGATTATCGGCTACACACTTACCGCAAACCGATTATTTGCTGGGGCAGCGGCATTGTAATGGGCGGCGGTATGGGCCTGCTCAGCGCCAGTAGCCATCGTGTGGTGACTGAAACCTCCCGGCTGGCCATGCCGGAAGTGACGATTGGCCTTTATCCGGATGTAGGTGCCAGCTGGTTTTTAAACCGCCTGCCGAACGGCATGGGGCGTTTTCTGGCCATGACCGGCGCGCAGATCAATGCATCAGATGCCCTTTACCTGGGCCTTGCCGACCGTGGCATTGCCAGCCATCGCCGGGACGAATTGCTTCAGCAACTGACCAGTGCCACTTGGGGAAGCGGTGAGAAGACCGATGCCCACGGCGTGGTCAATCAAGCGCTGCGCGAGCTTGAAAAAGCCTCGAAAGCAGAGTTTGCCGCGCTGGAAACACCCATACGTCACTTCGCGCCATTAATTCGCGAGCTGATGGACCACGATACCGTCGAGCAAAGGGTGGCCGCCGTACTGGCTGTAGAAAGTGAGGATAAATGGTTCAGCAAAGCGCAAAAGACGCTGGCGCATGGTAGTCCGGTCTCCATTCGGCTTATCCATGAGCAGCTAACGCGTGCCAAGCACATGTCGCTTGCTGAGGTGTTCCAGGCAGAGCTGGCGCTTTCTGTGCAGTGCTGTCGTCACCGGGAGTTTCCAGAAGGCGTACGCGCATTACTGGTGGATAAAGATGGATTGCCAGGCTGGACGTATTCAACGGTAGGGGAAGTGGAAGAGCACTTCATGGATGCGCTGTTAGCATCGCCGTGGCCCGATAGCCCGCTTGCGGACCTGAAGTAAATAAGCCGTACCGCCGGGGTGCTAAAATGGTCACTGCCAACATTTCATGACCAACGGTTATTACCAGCAGCTCGTTACTCGCCGTTTGTTATTAGCTGTTTGTTATTAACAATAAGGACAATCGTTATGGCTACTGTGGCATTTATTGGTTTAGGCAATATGGGCGGCCCGATGGCGGCTAACCTGGCGAAAGAGGGTCATACCGTGCGTGCGTATGACCTTTCTGAACAAGCGCTTGAAGCCGCTAAAGATCACGGCTGTGAAGTGGCAGGCTCGGCGCGTGAAGCCGCCGCCGAGGCTGACTTTGTTATCTCCATGTTGCCTGCAGGCAAGCACGTGAAGGCGCTTTACGTTGATGGCGATGAGGCGTTGTTCGAGGTGATCAAACCAGGCGCTTTGGTGATTGATTGCTCCACCATTGATGCCGACACGGCGCGCAGCGTCGCGGCCATTGGCGAACAGCGCGGGATCGACTTTGTCGATGCTCCGGTATCGGGTGGGGTTAGCGGTGCGCTGGCGGGCACGCTGACGTTTATTGTCGGCGGGTCAAAGGCCCAGTTTGAAAAAGTGACGCCTGTGCTAGGCGTAATGGGCAGAAACATTTTCCACGCGGGCGACCATGGGGCAGGGCAAGTGGCCAAGGCGTGTAACAACATGCTGCTTTCGGTGTTGATGGCGGGTACCTGCGAAGCGATCAACATGGGCGTCAAAAATGGCCTCGACCCTGCGGTGCTTTCTGACATTATGCGAAAAAGCTCCGGCGGCAACTGGGTGCTCAATGTTTACAATCCCTACCCAGGCGTTATGGAGAGTGTGCCCGCTGCCAACGCGTATCAGGGCGGGTTCCTGGTGGACCTGATGATGAAAGACCTGGGCCTTGCCATGGATATCAGCCAGCAAAGTGCCTCACCCGTGCCGATGGGTTCCGCCGCCCGCACGCTGTTTACTCAGCACAAGGCAAACGGCAACGGCCAGCTCGACTTCTCAAGCCTGATGCAGCTCTATCAGGAAAGGGTGAAGGGTGAAGGGTGATAGGCGAGGGGTAAGGCGTTGTAGCGCGCGGTACGCGTCTTGTGAGGAACGAGCAAATGCGGCCCCACACCCAAACCACCTTTATCTCATGGCGTGATCAGGTACACTCTTAAAAAACCAATCAATAAGGAACATTATGATTACGCTCTGGGGCCGCGATAACTCCACCAACGTTAAAAAAGTACGCTGGGTGCTTAACGAGCTGGAAGTACCGTTTGAACAAATTCAGGCGGGTCTCCAATACGGGGTCAACAACACACCCGAATACCAGGCCATGAATCCTAATGGGTTGGTGCCGTTACTCAAGGACGACGCCACCGACAGCCTGTTGTGGGAATCCAACACCATCATCCGCTACCTGGCCGCGCAGTATGGCCAAGGAAACTTGTGGATTGAGGAGCCTGCCCAGCGCGCCCAGGCAGAAAAATGGATGGACTGGGCCAACAGCACGCTTTCCCCTGCGCACCGAGTAATTTTAATGGGCTATGTGAGAACGCCCGAAGCGCAGCGCGATAACGCCGCCATTGAAGCAGGCATGCAGGCTTGCGAAAAACTGTTTGAACTGCTGGATAACGCACTCGCCAACCAGGCATGGTTCTCAGGCGAAGCGTTTGGCCTGGGCGACATTGCCGTGGCGCCCTTCGTTTATAACCTATGGAACATCGGCCTCACCTGGCAACCGCGCCACCACCTGGAACGCTGGTATCAGCAGCTAACCGAGCGCCCCGTGTTCCGCGACGTTGTGATGATCCCGGTTACCTAAACCGCCTCATACGAATAGCCGCGTCCCTCGCGGGTGCGCTAACGCTTACACCGCGCTACAAAATCTGAAATATTTGAAATTTCAAACGTGTAGCGCGCGGTAACAAGTAGCGAGCGCAGCGAGAAACGCGGCACCCGCAGCCCGGCGCGAAAGGGCGGCGCAGCCGCCCCAAGCCCGAGCAAGCCTAAAACCCCGCCTCCAACACCGCCAGCTCACCATCCAGCCCGAGCAACACTTCACAACCCACTCCACGCCGCTCACCACTCTCAATCAACGGCCCCAAAATAGCACCACGCTCGGTAAGCCGCTTACCCTCAACATCCTGCAACATCGACGCCTTATTATTCGCCGTCTTCTCAATAACGTCCCAAACCAACGCTAGCCAAGCATCCAAGCCGCTGCCCCCGTTGGGCGCTTGAATGCCCTCGGCCCGCATAATCGCCGCTACTTCCTCAACAACCGCCTCAACACGGCCTGCGTAAGCAGCGCCACACAACTCGCCATTACGAATCCCATTTAACGCCACCAACGGATTAATCGCTGCATTCACCGCCAGCTTTTGCCATAGGCGGCTATGGATATCATCCACTGCCGTAGCCGCAAGCCCCGCTCGGCTAAGCTGATGCGCTAACCGCTGTGCCAACGCACCATGGCGATTCGTCAGATCCCCCACAAACGTATGCCCGCGCCCCGCATGAAACACGCCATCATCACCGGTTAGATAAGCACCTTCCGTCGTGGTCGCACACAACACTGGCTCCGGCCAGCGTTCAGTCAGCCTCGGCTGAGCCAAGAAACCGTTTTGCCACAGCACCAGTGGGGTAGTTGCGGGAATAACGCCCGCCACGCTTTCCAACGCCGCTTCAGCAGCCATTGCCTTGGTGGTGATATGTACAAAAGCAGGAGGCGCTGGCGTATTGGCTATTAGTTGCGAGGTGGTTATCACGTTTAAGTGCTGGCTACGCGCCTCGCCTTCGGGTGTGGTTATTGTTTGCAGCGTAGGCAGTGTGCGGCGGCCGACTAAGGTGATGTCAGCAAGAGGAGAAAGCGAATGGGCTAACAGGCGACCGATGGCGCCTGGGCCTAGTATCCAGTGTGAGGTCATCAAGTGCGTACTCAGGGCGGTGTTGCTGCTCAGCTTACCCTTTTTGTTACAAGGAAATGAAGGCGCGTAAGAGCAATGGTATGTAAGGCTAATTTCTAGTGACGTGAGGGCGTGCAATCTGCTAGCGTTAGGGCTAAGTGGATTTGGCCTTTGTAGCGTATTTCCGTGGGTTAATTGTGGCTTTTTGATGCTGCAGTGAATAGCGGCTGACTGCCTTCAACCCAAAGCGGCCATGTAGTTATTGGAATGCCTATCAGTAACAGTTTAAAATAACGGTGCGATAAATTGAGATGGATAACTGCGCAAGTGTTTTGAGTAAGGTGTTCTAGTCTAATGGATCCGGACACCTCAATAGATGACTGATATTGTCGCTAATTAAATAAAGTGTCCGGATCCATTAGACCAGAACAGTATTAGCTAGTCATGTTGCAGCTAATGCTGCGCGTTTAGGATGACAGCACATAAGGAGTCGGCATGCAGAAGCAATTCACCTACGCAAAATTTTGGCGCTGTGCACTCTAGATCAACACTGTTAGCTACAACAGCACGTAGAGGGGGGCAGGTAGCAGCTCGATATCGGCGAAAGGAGTTCATGTGAGTCAAGATGATGATGAGAAATATCCAGCCAGCGCCATATCCTCGTGGAGCGGCTTCGTTTATCAAGGAAAAGTTGCGCTATATCACTCACTTAAACTTATTTACGATGGCGACTTGGACTTCGAGCTTCAACTAGACAGTAGCGACGACTTCGCTATTTATAAAGATGGAAAGCTACATACCGCCCATCAAGTTAAAGCGAAGATTAGCAAATATCGTAGTGGCTACACCCCGGCGCTGGAGCAGGCTACTTTAATCAAATACGACAAAATCAAAGGGACGACCCGGTACTTTCATGTATCCGTCCAGCTAAGCAATACCGATGATCACAAAGGCGCTAGCGGAGAAACAGTGAAATTCTACCGCTACGGAGAAAACTATCATTGCGGGCTGGGTGAAATTGAAGGGCTGACCAAAGAGCTTATAAAAAAAATATGTGAGAAACAGTCCATTACTTTCAGTGATAACCTTATAAATTTTAACTATTGCTTACTGTCAGAAAAAATAAGCACCAAGGCAATACATAACCATAAGTTAAATCAAGTTGATGGGCTCTCAGAAAATAAAGCCGCATACGAGGGGCGTATCAAGGCCAGAAGTATTTTAGATGACCTTCTGAACGAAAACCCTTATCAGAATAGGGACTATTATACAGTTGAATTAAAAGCTAGGCTCCAAGCCCATCTAGAAGAAAGACTGGATCAGGCGCTACCAACAATGAGTGACGTCACTTATGAGAGAGCCAAGCGTCTGTGTGAGCACATTCGCGAAACGCATATCA
This sequence comes from Halomonas sp. AOP43-D1-4, assembly GCF_052446175.1. NCBI lineage: Bacteria > Pseudomonadati > Pseudomonadota > Gammaproteobacteria > Oceanospirillales > Halomonadaceae > Halomonas > Halomonas sp. AOP43-D1-4. The sequence goes on along the minus strand of NZ_JBQSVY010000001.1, from coordinate 4,241 downwards.
ACGAATTAACAACCCTATGCCAGATGATGAAGCCATCCGAGCGGTTTCAAGTCGTTCAGACGAACGACATCAGGCGATACACCAAGCTCATACAGGCTATTTCGGTGGAACCCATATTCAACCATCTTCCGCATTATCTCGACAGCGAAAATCGGTTCTACGTGCCTACAGCGCTTGACGTAGATGAAAGCAAAGAGTGTGAGTCTGACATGAACCATGAAATGAAAAACAACGATGATCTGCTGAGACTACTTTTTGAGTACAACCATCTAATTGCCAGCAAAGCGGAAGCCTCATTCACCTTTAATACAAAATTCACAAACTCGGATGACTTCGAAGACAAGCAGGCCACTGAAAAGCTGGAAAGCAACATCACCAAGTCACTATGCATTAGCGTGATAACACAAGATGACGCGGAGGGGCGACTGAATGATAAAGCAACTCATTGATGAAGCACTTGTTGCCCATGACTTTGTGAGTAAACGCGAACTGGACACTACAAGCTTTTATATTCGCGAGTCTGGATCTGCCATCAGGTTCGCAGTGGTACATAATCTTGACGACTTCCCTGACCCAGCAGAGCTGAATAATAGGATCAATCACCTTGCTCCTGAGGAATTTCTCAGAAACCCAAGCTTTAAGAAAAACTGCGATTTAATTTGTATTCATCGCCTTGATATTCTGGCTGAGTTCAAGGATCACGAAGAAGAAATCTTCGCAATCGAAGAAGATCCGCACTTTTATAAAAAATATATCCTCTATTACAGTGCTGCGGAAGAAAGCGCGCTCACAAATTTCACCTACGACAAACTGGTATCTGTGATTGCTGACAAAAAGGAATTTCTTAACTACAAAGAAAATCCTCTTGCCGCCACACAATATAGCTTCGCAGCAAAGACCTTTATCAAGCTTCCTTTCTTGGAGTTACCTAGCCATCAAGGAAGCCTTGTGTCCTTGAGGTTACAGGCAGCAGAGGCCGTTGCAGAAGTCGGCCTGAACGATACGTATTCGACTATCAAGAAAGTTACAGACAAAAACGCCGACGACATTATAAAGGAAATGGTTAGCAATGAACTGGCAAATATCCAAGATTGAAATTTCTAGCTTCAAAGCATTCAAGCATATCTACTTAGATCTTGGTGAGTCGTCCTTGCTAACTCTTGATGGCCCTAACGGTTATGGTAAAACAAGCATCTTCGACGCAATCGAACTACTGCTCACTGGTCAGATTAGTCGAATACAAAACCTATTCAATACATTATTAAATGGCAAGAAGAAAAACTACGCGGACAATCTATTCTGGAACAATCGCTCCGGCGATAACGACTTCTGTATTAAAATTGAATTTATTAATGATGATCGAAAACTTGTTTTGGCCAGACATTGTCCATCCGCGATATTCAAAAAACCAGCAAATAATCGTGCGGACAAGTACGAAAACTTTAAGCTTTACGAGCTACCAGAGTTCGAGTCGTCTGACTTCACGAAGATAAATCAGCGCGACAACAACTTCCTTGATGGAGTTTTCGGAAAAAATTTCAGGGAGAACTTTTCCTTCCTTAACTATCTGGAGCAAGGGCAAAACAGGCTTTTACACACACGAGTAGATGAACGTAAGGATAAACTAGGGAATCTCTTCAATATTAGCGATATCGAAGCTGAGATCGAAAGCTGTAACACCATATACAATAAACTTACAAGGTACATCAACAATCCTGAGCGCAAGGCAAAAGCTTTATCACTTAAAGAAGAGATAGCCACCCTAAGAGATACATTGCAGGCAGAGGCTGGGATCGTTGAGTACAAAAAGCTCTCGACGACTGATATCCAACCTGGATGGGACAGAGAACTCTTGTTCTCAACGTATTCAGCGGAAGACCATGCTACCTATCAGGAATCAGTTCGCAAGATTATTGCCCTTCTGCCACTCAAAGCCACGATAAAAACCAGGGTTCACAACGAGACAATCGAAGCCAATATTGCTCGTAACGAGGAGTCTCTTAGAAGTTTGGCTCGGTTCGGTAAAGACCTTGGCAAGCTTGATGGGCTTGAAGCAATCAAGAAGAGGGTTGGTGAATTAGAGCGTTCAGCCGCTATCATCAAGCGCGGTGCCTCGATAATCAAGGTCGAAGAAGCCCAATCACTACCAAACTGGGCAGATGGGCGTCTTGAGTGGTTTGAGTCAAAAATTGAATCTCGAAACAGCCTACGAGAAAAAAACAGCGCAAGCGCGAACGTCGCAGCCGAATTGGAACGCCTAAAAAGGCAGCTACTTGAGGAGCATAAGAAGTCTTATCCTGACGATCAGTTTTGCCCTCTCTGTGGCGCTGGTTGGGAAGATCACAAATCAATGGTGGATGCCATTGAAGCAAGAACCAAGCAGATCTCTAATTCGCTATCCCAAGACGGCAAGGATTTAGTTAACCTTATCGCTGCTATGGACGCAGAGCTGAAGCTCATCGACATCCATATACAAGACAGTCTGGGCTTTCTCAAACCTACATTTGAACCAAATCTTCATTCGGCACTTGCCAAAATTAAGCTTCGGCTCCCGGCTATAACCCAGCTACAGGAGAAGCTGCAAAGCGAAAGCATTCAATTTACTGACTCATTCACGGAAATTGATGACGTAGTAGATGGGCGACTTGAAACGCTCAAGAAGATTCTAAGAAATAAAAAACAGGCTGAATCTGATGCTTTAGCGCTGCCAGAGGACTGGCGAGAAACAACAAACAACACCTTCAAAGACCTACAGGACTTCTACATAATCACTGCTGAAGACTTGAGGGATAAAGAGCAGTACATATCGATTAAAGCTACCCAGGCTCAAAATGCCCGGCTCCAAACCTGTATTTCCGAACTTAAACTTATCGAAAAAGAAATCCTGGCAGTCCATAAAGCACAAGGTAAGATCAAAAAACTCCGCGATACACTGAAGGAGACAGAGCAGAGTTATACCGACCAGACGATTTCGGCTATTGAGCTCATATTCCATATCTACAGTGGCCGACTGATCCAAAACTACCAGCGCGGCCTGGGCCTGTTTATCGAGAGCCGCGAAGGTACGCAGTTGAGGTTTCTTACTGCTGAGAAGTCTGAGCACGATGCAGTCATGTCCATGAGTTCTGGTCAGGTGTCCGCACTTAGCCTTGCCTTCTTCCTCTCACTCAACAAGGTCTATGCTAAGGTGCCTCTCATTTTGATTGATGACCCGTCGCAATCACTGGACGAAATCAACGTTGCTTCCTTGACCGACCTACTTCGTTGCGAACTCAAGCATTGCCAGTTGGTTATCTCCTCCCACGAGGATGATATATCTGCCTATATGCGCTACCGGTTCAACAGAGCAGGTTTGAAAACAAGTTCACTCAACATGCAGCTCTTGGCTAAAGAAGCTTCGTAAAAGTCGGTGAGTTCGGTCGCTATATCAGCACTGCCTAAAAGTCCGCTTCTGCCCGATACCAGAAGCTAGCCAGAAACCCTGCCTAGCTTCCATCCAGCCTAAACCCCTATTCAGCTCACCCCGCAGACAACACCGGCAACCAAAGCGCCAAGGCAACCAGCGTCGCCAGCAGCACCGGTGGCGTTATCAGCAACCCAATTTTCATATACTGGCCCCAGCCAATTTTGTATCCCTTGCCCGCTAGTACGTGTAGCCAGAGCAGGGTGGCGAGGCTGCCAATGGGGGGGAACTTGGGTCCCAGGTCATTACCAATCACGTTGGCGTAGACCATCAATTCCTGAGTGACGGCAGGCACGTTCGCTTGATCAATCGCCATCGCGCCATAGTTCGTCAGCCCTGCATTACCCAGCCCGTAGACGACGAGATACATGCCGATTGAGAACAGCACTATCTGCCAAGGGGCGCCGCGCAACGCATCCGATACGGAGACGATGGCACCGTGGCCTGCTTGCCACCAGCGTCCGGCAATTGCCATTAACAGCACGGCGGCTGTTCCCGTTACAAACGCGATGGGAATGCCCAGCGGGGCGGTCACGAAGTAGGCGACAAGCAGCGTTGCCAGCAACGGAAACGCTGCTCGAAATATCAGCGGGTTCTTTATGGCTGAGCGCGGTGGGTCGAGGTTTTCGACAGCGTAGTGTTTAGGAATGCGGCGGCCCATGCCTACCCTAATACAAGCGTGAACCTGGTATCGTTGGGTCTGAGTCAGCTGTCGGTATCCCATGCTCTGCTTCACTTTGATCGGTACAGCAGGGAGGGTGCCGGCGCTGGCCCTATC